>DCGM01000035.1:241-13885 GCA_002315255.1 Lachnospiraceae bacterium UBA1778 | reverse complement strand
ATCTGCGTTTTCGCATTCGTCTTCAGATAGTCGATCGTATTCAGTTTCTTTAAGATTTCCGCGCGTGTCGCACTCGTTCCGATGCCCGAGCCTTTGATCTGCGCACGAAGCTCGTCGTCCTCAATCAGCTGGCCTGCATTCTCCATCGCGAGGATCAATGCGCCGGAGGAATACCGCTTCGGTGCGGAGGTCGCGCCTTCTTTGATGTCAAAGGCGGAAATGTCCAGAATCTGTCCTTTTTTCAGCGATTTTAGCAGCGCATAGACGTGCTCGTCGCCGATCTCCTCTTCGCCGTTCTCTTTCTCCGCATCGGGATTTTCTCCATTCTGCGGTTCGGCGTTCGGTGCGTTTTTCGATGCCGGTTCCTTCGTTCCGGCCGCTTCCTTCGGATTCCAGACGATTAAGAAGCCGGGCTCCTGAAGGAATTTGAAGTTTGCGAAGAAATGCTCATTTTTACGGACTAATTCAAGCGCAAACTTTTCGTATTTCGCAGGCGGATAAAAGATGCTTAAAAAACGTCGGCAGATCAGCTCGTACACCCGGTAGGACAACGGGGAAAGTGCGGACAGATTTCCGGTTCCCTGGCCCGTCGGGATGATCGCGTAATGGTCCGTAATCTTTTTGTCGTCGGTATACATCGTTTTTTCAATGCCGACGTACGATTTCCGGTCCAGAATCTCCTGTGCGAAATCTTTCACCGCATTGACGCGGGTGAGTCCGCCGATATTTTTATAAATCTCCTTCGCGACGGCGGTCGAGAGGACACGCGCGTCCGTTCGGGGATAAGTGACCAGTTTCTTTTCGTAAAGCTCCTGGACGATATTCAGCGTTTCATCCGGACTCTTTTTAAAGCGCTTCGAGCATTCGTTCTGAAGCTCCGCGAGGTTAAAAAGAAGCGGCGGCTTCTTCTGCTCGGTCTTCTTTTCAATGCTCTTAAGCACCGCATTGACCGGCGGATCCTCGGAAAGCATCGAAATCAACTCTTCCGCTGTTTCGCGCTTTTTAAACCCGTTCTCCTTATAAAGAAGCGGCGACTCAAAATACTTCGAGCCTTCCACCGCTTTCCACTCGCCGGTAAACGTGACCTCCGGCTGAACCGGGCTGTCATTTACCGCTCCGTTCTCCCGAAGTCCGTTCGCCTGCTGCGCCTCGTTAACCGCTTCTCCCGGCTTCTTAAATGAGCCGGTCACACGGTAAAACTGCGACGGGACGAAGGCGCGGATTTCGCGCTCGCGCCGGACGACCATGCCTAAAACGCAGGTCATGACGCGGCCGACCGAAATCACGGCGCGGTCTTTTTTCAATGCGCCCGACAGGACATCTCCGAATTTCAAGGTAAGCGCACGCGAAAAATTGATGCCCATCAGGTAGTCTTCTTTCGCGCGAAGATAAGCGGACTCCGCGAGCGCGTCATAAGCGGAGATATCCTTCGCTTCTTTAATACCGCGCTTGATCTCGTCCTCTGTCTGGGAATCGATCCAGACACGCTTCTCATTTTTCCCGGTCACATGCGCTTCCTGGCGCACGAGACGGTAGATATATTCACCCTCGCGCCCCGAGTCGGTGCAGATGTAGATCGTGTCGACATCCGGCCGGTTCAAAAGGCCCGCGACGATTTTAAACTGTTTCTGTGCAGAATCGATCACCTGATATTTCCATTCGGTCGGAATAAAAGGGATCGTCCCCATGCTCCAGCGCTTCAATGCAGGATCGTATGCATCCGGATAGGCCATCGTAATCAGATGACCGACGCACCAGGTGACGACGGCGTCATCGGATTCGAGATATCCGTCCTGCCTTTTTCCCGAAATCCCGAGGACGCGGGCAAATTCCTGTGCCACGCTGGGTTTTTCGGCGATATAGAGGCTTTTTCCCATGCGCGTTTATGCCTCTACGGAGAACCGGTAAACCGTCAGACTGACTTTTTCTTCGTTTTTCTTTAAGATAGAGGAAACGAAGCGCGGCTCATTGACTGCATTCGGGCAATACTGCGTCTCGAAGCAGGTCGAACAGTACTGCTGATAGTTCGCGCCTTCTTTTCCGTTCGGATAATTCGTGCAGCTCGCAGAATAGAACTGGACTGCCGGAAGATCGGTATACATCTCCATCACGATACCGGACTGGTCGCCCGTGAGCTTTCCGAAGAATTCCGCTTCTTCCTTGATTTCGTTTCCGTTGATCACGAGGTTGATATCGTAACCATGGCCCGCCTTAATATCCGGATCGTCAGCGGCAATGAAATCGCCGATGCAATGCTCATTTCTGAAATCGAACGGCGTTCCCGTCACATCGCGGAGCTCGCCCGTCGGAATCAGTTCCTCATCGCCTGGCGTATAACGGTCTGCGAGAAGGAGAAGCTTATGCTTTAAAACAGAGCCGGATTTGTGGCCGTTTAAGTTAAAGTAGCTGTGGTTCGTCATATTGAAGACGGTGTCTTTATCCGAGAGACCATAGTACTGGATCATCAGCTCATTGTCATCGGTCAGCGTATAGGTGACTTCGACGTCGAGATTTCCCGGGAAGCCCTGGTCGCCGTCCGGAGAAGAGATAAAGAACGTGACCGACTCGGAGTCTTCGTCATTATCGGTCAGGAAGTCCCATTTGCGGATCGCGAAATAATCCGGGCCGGAATGGAGATTGTTTCCATGGTCGTTCGCCTTCAGCGTATAGGTCTCGCCGTTCAATGCGAAGGATGCGTTTTTGATGCGGTTTCCGTTGCGGCCGACCGTTGCGCCGAAATGCAGCGGATTCCGTCCGTACTCTTCGATCGTCGCATAGCCCGTGACGACATCGGTCGGACGGCCGTTCCGGTCCGGGACGATAATCTGATGAACTGTCGCGCCGAGGTCGGAAACGGTCACTTTCATGCCGTTCTTATTCTTTAAGGTGAAAAGGGAAACTTCTGTTCCGTCACTCATTTTTCCATAATATTTCTGTTCCATAAGTGCCTCCTTTGAGAATCATTGTCCGGATACGCCAATGTGCCCGCGGCTTTTTCCGATGCGCCGGCGGTATAAAACCGATGCAGATGCATGGTAGAACCGATGCGCTGACCGCGTTTTGGGCATAATATGCCTATAAATACCCAATTTGAATTATAGTATACAACATAATGGGGAATTGATAAAGGGCAAAAATGAACTTATGGCTGATTTTTTTGATGTTACACTAAAATTATCACAAACAGGCAATAATCGCCTTTTTATGGACAAAAAAGGGCAAAAAAAGAGAGGCCTGAAACCCTTATAAAATAAAGGTTCTAAGCCTCTAAGCTGGCGCCGGGACTCGGACCCGGGACCTCCTCACTACCAATGAGGTGCGCTACCGCCTGTGCCACGCCAGCATCTGCATTACGCAACAGACACAATCTTACACTACGAAATGCTATTTGTCAATAAAAGAATTGCTATTTTTTTGCTTGGTTTCGAATTCGTTCGTCCCCCACCCTTCGACAGCCCGGGCGGGCTGTTTCCAGGTGAGGGACATTTATTTGCCTTAGATATTGTGAGTAAAACGCTTCATTGTTTTAGCGCCGGATAAGTTTACTGTTATCCGGTCCAGTTCTGGCTTCTGTCCGGATCAGCGCTTACTGATTTCCGGCCTCCTCTTCCGGTTTCTTCCGGAAAACAAGTAAGCAGATTCCTAATGCGCTTAAGAGCATGGTTGCGGTCAGCTGAAGGAACGGGAACTGATCACCGGTGACCGGAGGAGCGCTGTCCTCGTACACGGAAACGTATTTTATCCTGGCCATTTTCTTCGCAACCGCCAGATTGTCCGGCTGCTCTTCTTCCTTTACCTCGGGAAGCGACAGACTTGTAACATTCTTCTCTTTCTCTTCCGCCGGTCTTATCGCAATCGTCATCGTATATTCGCCGAAAGCAGTCACAAAATTAGCCTTTGACGCTAACACGAGAACATGGTAGGTGCCGGAATTCCGGACCGCGGGGATCTCTGTAGACCAGGACCTTCCCTCGTCGATCGAATAGAGCACCAGCACGCCTTCTTTCATAGACAGGACAGCCGCTTCGCCGCGATGCAGTTCTCCGTTAAAGACGCCTTCATAATCTTCACAAGTGACCGTGAGTCCCTTTGCCGGAGCAATGCGGTACTCGACAGACGCGGTAAGCGCATCCGGATCCGTTCCGAGCTTCACGGTAGCCTTATAATAGCCTGCCTTCTTAAGATCATCGGCAGTGCCGTACTCGTCGTTCTCGTGCGCCTTATATTCATACGTGATGACCGGCGCGAACGTTAAACCGCCAAGCGTCGTCTTATCATCCTTGATCGTGGCAAGCTTGTCATTTCCGTCATAGATCAGCGCACTCGGAGGAAGAATCGTGAGCGTATCAGCGTTTTCTTCGCTAAAATGCTCGAGGCAATGCTCTTCCTGATTAAATTCTTCGGTGCACCATGCCTTCAGCGTCGTGCTGTCCTCTTCATCGAGTTCGTAATGCCAGACATGGTCATGAAGAGAAAGATAAACCTTCTGATCGCTGCCGGAGCCGACGTTATAGACTTTATAGAGGACATTGTCGCTTAAGAAGCAGCCGCTGTAATCGATGCTCGCGCTGACGGTGATTTCCACCGGATGATCGACTGTCGGAAGCGTGCCGTCCCAAAGGCCGACACCGATCGACATCGGAATCACGCGGGCTTTCGTCAGGCCGGAGACGGTCGGAACCGGGACTCCGTTGCCCTCTTCTTTTCCCTGCTTCGTGCCAAGTTCAATCTTCGTATCTTTTCCGATAATCAGATTATCCTTCGCAAACGTCGCGCCGGAAAGGTTATTTGAGAATATCGTGCTGCCGCCGACGATGACGGTGCAGCCGGAGAATGCGGCGCCGCCGCCCGCTGTTGCGGCGTAGTTATTCGCGATCAGACAGTTTGCTAATTTAATGACTCCCGTGTGCGGATTCTGCGTATCCTTGCAGTAAACTGCGCCGCGGTTTCCTGCTATGTTTCCGAGAACGCTCACATTATTAAGATCTGCGGATTTTCCGTCAGCGATATAAAGGGCGCTGCCGTCCTGCGCTGCGGTGTTTCCGATAAGATTAATGCTGTCCAGCTTTAACTTGCCGTCATTATAGATGCCGCCGCCGTTTGACGCAGCATTTCCGCCGGTGATACAGCCGCCGTTCACTGCGATGACGGTGTCCGGATCCGGGCGTCCGCTGAAAGCGCTTGCATTCACTGCATTCAGCGTATTGCTGTCGTCATAGACCCACAGGCCGTTATTATTTACCGTGAAGTAATGGATCGCGCCCGTGCTGTTATCGACAATGCTCAGGCTTCCCTTGTTCGTGAGAACGGTTCCTGACGCAGCGCTGAGAACTTTTCCATTAAGATCCAGCGTGATTGCTTTTTCTGCCGGGATCGTCACATTCTCGACGGAATTCTGGAGCATTTTGACGGTATTTCCGTTCGAAGAAGCATTGACAGCTTCCTGAACAGATGCGAACTCTGAAACGAGCCTTTCACCGTCATAAACAGCTGCAACTACCGGCTTCCAGTACGCGTAAAGCGTCGTATCACTGTTTAAATCGTAATTCTTTGCGGACGTTCCGTCTGCATTATAATACTTCGTGCCGCCGCCGTTTACTGCGGAATAATAGCCGTTAAAGATAAAGCCGGTCTTCGCGGGGGCTTTGATGTCAGCCATCGCTAAGCCGTTAACCGCTTTCACGCTGGCAGTGCCGGCCGTCGTCGCGCTCTGGTTATCAAGCGTGACGGTGAAAAGGTTTGAATAAACGGTCGTTCCGGTAAAAGTGCCGGAAACCATATCATAAATGCCGCTCTGGACCTTCAAGCCGTCATTCTTCGTCACCATAACGCCGTCATATTTTAAGGTCTTTTTGCCGCTCGCATTGTCCCAGATCCGAAGGTCATAAAGCTTCATCGAAAGGAATTCCGATGCTGCGGTGATCTTATCATAAGTCGCGCAGGAGGTGATGCCGAAGGTCTGCGAGGAGCCGTACGCATAAGAGCCGGTCCAGGTTCCCGTATCCGGGGCTGCCTTCGAAGCAACTTTTCCAAGCGTATCATAGAGCGAATACGTTCCGCCGGAGCCGGTCGAGGTATAGTCTGCATGGATCGTGTTCTTTCCCTGTCCGAAGAGATAATACTTCGTGCCTTTATAGCTGCTGCCGACGGCCACCTGGAAATACTGGTCGGAGCCGTCATTCGGCGAATAGAGATAACCGCTTCTGTTTCCGTTATTGATTCCTAAGAAAGAACCGCAGGAGTTCGGGTTCTTTGCAAGGTTTGAAAGCGTGATTTCCCAGGAATAATCCGTGTTTGAAGCCGGAATATAGTACGGAATCCGATAGTTCTCGTAATCCTTACAGTCAAGCGAAACCGAGTCAATGACCGTATATCCGCTCTTCACGAGGACTACCCGCTTGTCATTGTTTCCGGTCGTCACGTTCTGGACGGTATAGGATGCATTGTCGCTTGAGAAATATTTCGAATAATCAGTGGCTGCAAAATCGGTTACCGGGATCAGCTCGAGCGTGGAGCCGGAGGTGACGCCGATTTTTGCGGTATCCTGAAGCGTTTTCGTCGTGCTGACAACTGCCAATGCGCCTTTATCAAGGTGTAAGTTATGCGCACCGTTTTTGTCGGTGTTACCGTCGATTTTCGCCGTGCCGCCAAAAGTTGCAAAGCTTCCATTCCAGATACGGACTGCGCCGCCGGTGACGTAGCTTGTGTTGTTTTCTTTGATGACGCCGCCGGTCATGTTAAACGTGCCGATATAGACTAAAACGCCGTTATCGTAAGCGCCGTTAGTGCCCGGATTTGTCACGCAGTTTCCGGAAATCGTGCCGCCGGTCATATTGACCACCGTCTTTGTCGCGTCATAGCCGTGCATCTGGATGGCTGTTCCGCATCCGTTTCCTAAGTTATACTGAATCGCCGCAGTGCCTGACATATTCATAATAGCAGTCACAGCATTCGTATTGCCGCCGATGCGGATACCTGAGGCGTAACGCGCTGCATTAAAGGAAATTTCGCCGCCGGAGAAGTCGAAGGTGCCTTTCGCGAGGGCCAGACCGCCGCCTCCGCCACCGTTCATCGAATCGCGGTCGGATCCTAATCTCGCTGCGTTTCCGATCACACGACCGCCGGTCATTTTAAGGCTGTTTCCGATAAAGAAGATGCCGGCGCCTGCCGCATTGTATAAATCCACGCTGCTCGCGTAGTTGCCAATGATATTTCCGCCCTCAACCGTCAGGTTTCCGAATGAACGGATTCCGCCGCCGATATCGGTGCTTCCGCCGGTGATCGCGCCGCCCTTTACGGCGATAATAGCATTCGTCGCCGGACGGGCCGTCAGATCTTCATATGCGATTCCGGTCTTTGAGTTCCGGTCCAGCGCCCAAACGCCGTTTGAGCCGACCTTATAGAAATGCGTGCTGGTGCTTCCGCTGTCTTTTACGGTAAGCGTTCCGTTATTTGTAATAACGCTGCCGGAACCGGTGCCCTGGAGGACATAGCCGTTCAGGTCGAGCGCGATATTCTTCGTATCTGCGACGGTTACATTGCCGGCGATGTCACGAAGCATTTCGACTTCGTCGCCTGCCTGCGCATTGTTAATCGCCGTCTGTAAAGAGGTATAATAAGTCACCGCGCTGTCGCCGGTGCCTTCGGTTCTGCCGTTCGCGCGGACGCCCTTAATCGACGCGGCATCCGGAGTGACGAGCGTCTTACTCGCTGCAGAAGCATTCGTGGCGGCTCCGCTGACCGGCTCCCATTCAGCCAATGCATACATATGACCATAGAAGGTGCCGCTCGTGATTGTATTTGACCAGACGTTCGAGCCCCACTGTCCGCCGACTGCGAGATCGTCCCAGACAGCGCCTAAAGTCGGATGTCCGAAATAAACCATGCCGCCGTCAGTCGGGTTCTCCGCTGCCCAATAGTAGCCGTTTGCCGACTTCGTGACCTTTCCGGTCTCGTTCGGGAGCGGTTCGCCTGCGTTCGGCGTGCCGTCCATCCATTTCCAGGCTTCGCCGTGGCCAAGCGCTGTTTTCGTAACCGTGCTGGCATAAGGTTCGTCGGTAACGGTAACGGTACGGTTTCCTTCCGTTCCGCTGACAGAAATCGATCCGCCTGCCGGAGAAACCGGGACTGCCGGAAGGAAAATCTGGCGTCTCGTGCTTCCGTTGTTATACCAGATATTCACGAGCATCTCGTTCTCTTCTTTCGAGTTTACGACTACCGGGTAAGACTTGTAGCCCGGATAACGTGTCGGATTCGTGCTCATTAAATTGAAGGCCCATTCCATCGAGGACTTCCAGGACATGGTGCCTGAAGAGCTCAATGTATAATAATGGCCGTTCAGATAATAGTCGCCGCTCTGAAGCGTTACGGTATCGCCGGTGACTGAAATCTCAGCGCTGGTGCCGGTGCCGCAGTAATACTGGATCGAGTTCAATGCATTCTGCGCTGCTTCCGCGGAAGTGGCGGAAAGCTGAACCGATAAATACTCTTTATTCGCCACCGGATTCGTATCACCTGTGGTAGCATTGATAACAGCATTCTTAAAAGCGAATCCGGCTCCGCTGACGACGGTAAGCTTTAATTTAGCGGACGTGGTGACACTGAAGGTTTTCATTTCACCTTTAACCGTCGTGTTAATCGTAAGCCACTGCTCCGAACCGGGGACCAGCGTCTGTGCGCCTAAGGTAATCTTATTTTCCTCAGCCGCGATAACGAGTGTGGTTTTCGTCGCGACAAGCGAGAGCACCAGACTTAAAACCAGCATAATAGCCAGCAAACGTTTCTTCACAATATTCATTTCCTTTCAGCATTTAATCTAAGGCGGTAGACTGACTTCTGCATGCTTTCAGGCCTCAAAAAAGGAAAAATAAGGCCGTTTCTGCCTGCATCCGTCAATGCTGAACAGAGTGTGTCATATAAAATAAGGCTTTTCAATAGACTTCACAGATTCTTCAACGCTTTTCACATTTTATTCAATACTCACAAACAAATCGGACAAAAAGCCGTGAAGAGACTGTGAATTCTGGCTTTTTCCTCCGGTTCCGTGAAAAAAACTCTCCTTAGCGGTTGCGTAAAAAAACTCTCCTTACCGGTCCGTCCGATAAAGAGAGTTTTATTCTTTAATGCTTTGCGGCTTCGAGGACAGCCATCACTTTTAACGTAAGTGCCTTAAATCGGCGGTAGGCTTCTGCGTCGCCCGTATCGATGATTTTCGCGAAATCCGCAAACTCCGGCGTCAGCCGGTGGAAGGGCTCTGGGGCGTAAAAAACTTCAGTTTCCTCTCCGACTCCCGACGATATCTCCGTTTTCCGTGTAATTAAAAGTTCGAGCGCGATGTTTGGCTTTCCTTTTAAGTATAAGCGCCCTTTTTCGCAGTCGATTGAAATAAAGCTTTCGCCGTCGGAATCCTTTGCCGCCTTCGAAAACGCCGAAAAACCGCTGTATTCGAGCGTCAGCGTTCCGCTCGTGTCAATCCCGTTCCAGCCGCGGTTCGGGCTGTAAACGGCCTTTTTCGGTGCTCCGAAGAGTGCCAGAATATAATAAAGGTTATAGACGCCGATATCGTAGAGCGCGCCGCCGAAATTATCAGGATCAAAGACCGGTTTAACTTCACCGGAAAGGTACGCAGGATAGGCGCTGGAGTATTGCTCATAATTTGCGGAAACCGATTGTACTTTTCCGAGAGAAGGAAGGATTTCCTGCATCTTCTGAAGGACGTCCGAATGGAGAACCGTCGCAGCCTCCAGAATAAAAAGCCCCTTCTCTTCTGCCATCGAAAAAAGTTCTTCCGCTTCCGCCATCCGCCCGGTAAAGGGCTTTTCTAAAATAACATTTTTCCCGGCTATGAGCGCCGTTTTCGCATATTCATAGTGAACGCCGTTTGCGAGCGCGATATAAACCGTGTCAGCATCCGTTTCAGAAAGAAGCTTTTCATAGTCTGTATAGACCTTCGGAATCCTATACGCTTTCATGAAGGGCTCCGCTTTCCGGGCGGCTTCTTCGGCCGCTACTCCGGTTGCTTTTCCGTCCGCTACTCCAGCAGTTTCTTCGGGCGTTCCTTCCGCTGCTTTACGATCGCCTTCTATCCTTCCATGCGGGTGCGCGAAGATTGCTGAAAGCGTGATCGGCCCCGCCTGATAAAGCGGCGTCATCGCGTACAGCGCTTCTTTTACGATTCTTCCGGTTCCGATTATCGCAAGCTTCATCTTCTGTCCCCCTTAACTCAGCTGATCTCTTTTTTATCAATTATGATCTCTTTTTTATCAATTATATTCCCCCATCGTTATTTCTTCAAGGAATATCGCTATCAATACAGAACAAGAGGACGGTGCGAGACCGTCCCCTTGCCCTACAAAAATGTGATGAAAAAAGAGAAAACTCTTGGCTTTATTCTTCAGCAGAAAGAAAATTAATTTCTAAGCGGTATCTGCATCTTATAAACCCTTGAGTCCAAACGGTAATTCCGATAGCCGAGAAGCAAACGAAAAGACCGCATTTGAATCAATGCTATCAGTTTATAAATAAAAAGTCAATATAATACAAAAATAATTATGATATAATCGGAAATCCGTCAAAAAACAGGACTGTTCTTTCAATTATTTAACTATATTAACTTTCTTTGTCACCTTTCTGTTTTCCGGTGCCGTTGTTACCGAACATCTTGTTTCATAAGTCGGGGCTTCCGCGTTCGGCATTTTCTGAAAAACATCACTATCGTTGTAAAACTAAAAAAGCGCTATTCTGTTTAGACCCTCTCACGGAAAAACCGGCATAAAAAAAGCAAACCGGAAGTTTGCTTTTTTGTAGGGATATTCATTATTAGCAGCTGTTTTCAGTCACGCTTTATGTCAGAATGAGCGTGTTTAGATTCCTTCTAAGTTCTTATTAAACGAAGCATAGAGGCTCGCGAGGATAAACCCGCCCGCGCAGATGAAAAGAAGCGTCCCGGCCGGGAAAGCATTGAGAACGATTCCTGCGAGGAAGCTGCTAAGCGGCACGAGAGCCTGCGCGCCGACATCGAGGCAGGCCGATACCTTTCCGAGCATATTCGGATCGGTAATCACTTCCACTGCGGTAGCCGTCGGGATATTCGTATTGGCGATCAAGATGCCGACAATCGGCGACTGCACGATAAGAATGAGCAGGAATAAGTTCAGCGAAGCGCCGGAGCGGACACAGAAATGATAGCCAAACGCCATGGCGAGAAGGACCATAGACAGGCCGACCAGCGAAACCCGAAGTCTCTTATGCGCATTTCTTTCCTCAAACGAATAGCGGCTCATGATGATGCTCATCACGATCATGCCAATGCCCTCGAGGATGCCGACGATGCTGGTGAACGATTCCGGCGAGACCAGTTCCTTCAAAAAATACGGATGGGAAGCCATCTCCGTCTCCACGAAAAACGGCAAAAAGTTTGCAAAAACCGGTGACAGGAAGAAATTCACGAAAAGAACAGCCACAATCAGCGCGAGCAGCGGCTTCATCCGTAATATGTAGGAACAGCCTGAGCCGATATCAGAGAAAACGCCGTTAAACGAGAGTTTCTCTTCCTTTTTCACATAATCATAGCGTATAAACACTTCCGAAATGCCGCTCATGATATAGACAACGCCGGTTCCGAGCGCCATCAGCGGGAGCGACAGAATCTGGAACAGAATAGCCGCCACGACCGCGCCAACGATGCTCTCGCTGCTGGTCATGAGCGAGAAATACGAATTCGCCTGCTGAAGCTGCTCTTTCTCGACGATCATCGGAAGGAGGCTCGTGCCGGCCGGGGAGAAAATGCCCGCGATCGCATTGGTGATGACACCTACCACAAAAACAAGCACTAAAAGTGCGCTTTTCTCCGGGATCAATGCCGCTGCCACAGCGAACAGAAGGAAAAGCCCGCCCTTCGCGAAGTCACAGATATACATAATCTTCGCGCGGTTATAGCGGTCCGAAAGGACGCCGCCTAAAAGCGTCGTCACGCCGAACACGATGCCGCAGACCGCGAGAAAAACGCCCTGGAGAAGCGCATTGTTATCCGAAAACTGCAGGATATAAAAGCTCTGCGCAAAGTTATAGACTATATTTCCGAAATCGCTCACAAACTTTCCGAGCGCGGTGAGGATAAAATTACGGTTTTTTGATAATTTCATGATGAGGGTCCTTTTGTTAGTTTCTAAAAAATGGGGGTGCCTGAAAAAAATGGGCAGGCCACAGGAAGCGGCACCGGCCCATTAAACGGCACCGGCCAAAACAGAATCCACACCTCTGCCCTACGGCAAAAGTGGGGATTTTCTGGAGCATACGGGGCTCGAACCCGTGACCTCTTGACTGCCAGTCAAGCACTCTCCCAGCTGAGCTAATACCCCTTGGATAGGGGTATAATAACATAATCAAAGAACGCGAGTCAAGAAGCAGATGTCAGATTGTTATTCCTTTGGAATAATTAAACATGTTTTAAAACATTACCCCCTATTTTTCAATACTTTTTCTCAAACTCCTCCGTCACGTCCTTCACTGCCCTTTCCTTCGTGTCGTAAAACGAGAGTTCTCCGCTAAGCTGCCAATAATCCACTAAAAAGGTATAGCGGTACACACGGAAAGCATGCGTTTCCGGGTCCTCCGTGATGACCGCGCGATGATGCCGATCCTTCGCGTAAACCACGGTCGGATTCCCGTTGTCCGTCTTCACATCGTTGCCCCTCTGGAAGGCATCCAGCTTCTCCATCGCGACGATCACGTTCCGGAGCCGGACCAATTCCTCCTCGAACAAGTATAGATCCGCTTTAAACGAATCTTCAAACTCCCCTGTAATCCGAAGATATTCTCCTGATCCGTCCTCCGTCAGTAAAAGCTCTTCAAACTTCAGAGAGGCCGCGCGAAGCGAAGCTAAAAGCCCGTCCGAAAGCGGCAGAGACACGCCGAGATACGAGCCGGTTTCGAAAACGCGAAGCACCTCCTCCGTCGTGATTTCCGGGTGATACAGAAAAACCATCCGATAGAATCCCTCATACCCCGCGCCGCTCGCGCAGGCATTGGAAAGCTCATAGAGCAGATAGCCAAAGCGTTCCGAGTCGGACGCGGCCGCGAAATCGCAGTCTGAAATTCCATTGAGATAGCGGTCTTCCTGAACCGCCGGCGCCACCTGTGCGTAAACACGGCCGGTCTTCCGGTAAATGCACTTCATCCGCTTTAAAAGCGATTTCCGGTGAACCGGCTTCAAATCTTTCAGGCGAGGATCCGCCTGACGATGAAAAGCTGCGCCTAAAAACAGATATTTAAGCTGATAGCCCCTCTTCAGATATTCCGCGATAAAAATGAGGACGATAATCAGAATCAGGTGGCCGCCGCCCATCACTCCACAGAAAACTGCTTCCTCCTGCGTAAACTGCGATACGCCGGTGTCCGCAAGTTCAATCCAGTGAAACACAAACCCGAGGATTCCGATGCTCGTCGGAAATGTCAGGATAATCACTATAATAGACAGAATCGCGATCACAATCCGCGTTTTCTTTGAAAGAAACATCACGCCCTCCTATCGAATACAATGGTCCGCGTTAAAAACCCGACATCTTCGAGTAAAAACTCTATCTTCTCATCAAAAATTAAACTCCGGGCACTCCCGGTACTTCTCCGGCACAATGCTGTCGTTTA
>DCGM01000035.1:0-210 GCA_002315255.1 Lachnospiraceae bacterium UBA1778 | reverse complement strand
GAACCCGAGGTTCTCCACGATATACGACGCTTGAGACGGATAACGCTCCTCGTTCAGCCAGCGGATAAAATCCTTCTCGTCGAAGCAGCTCACGCCGCGCGCATATCGCTCATTGAAGGCCTGGTCGTTCGCAAGAAGACGCAGAAATTCACTACAGTACTCGCGGAGATGGTCTGCCACCTCTTCCGGCACCGCATAGACTATGCTGTC
>DCGM01000023.1 GCA_002315255.1 Lachnospiraceae bacterium UBA1778 | reverse complement strand
CACCTACACCTACGAACATTTCCACGAAATCGGAACCGGAAATGCTAAAGAAGGGAACTCCCGCCTCACCTGCAACTGCTTTGGCAAGAAGGGTCTTACCGGTACCGGGATTACCTTCCAAAAGAACACCCTTGGGAATTCGCGCGCCTACTCCTATAAACTTGGAAGGAGATTTTAAAAACTCAACTATCTCTTCCAGTTCTTCTTTTTCTTCTTTTAATCCGGCAACCTTATCAAGCTTGGTACTCTTTTCATCGGGCGAGTACATTCTGGCGCGTGATTTGCCGAAATTCATCATCCTGCTGCTCTGTCCGCCACCACCGGAACCCTGGGCTGTAATCATAACAAACAGGAACACGCCCACAATAAGAACAATCAACACCGGAAGTATGTACGCAAGGAACCAGTTTTCGCCGGGAACTTCATCAACATATACGGTGATGCCCGTCTCCTCAAGCTCAGACTCAATCTCAACCACATCGGTAACGAAGAGATTTCTTGCCGTGTTATCCGTAAATTTAACGGTCACAGCACCGGTTCTGTTTCCTGCATTGGGAGTAATAACTACTTCCTTAACAGTTCCGCTGTTTATATCGATAAACAACTGTTTCTTGGAATAAAACGTTTTATCAGATTCCATGAATGAAAAAATGATTGTTGCCACAAGCAACGCCATTACAAGGAAAAAGTAAACACGATATCCTTTGTTTTTCTTTGTCACAATAATAATTCCCCTGACTTAAATTTATTTGGTAAATACAACCTCACCAATGTAAGGAAGATTTCTGTATACCTGATCATAATCAAGACCATATCCCACAACAAACTTGTCGGGAATCTGGAAACCTGTATACTTAACATCAACATCAACAACACGTCTGCTGGGCTTATCAAGCAATGTGCAGAGTGTAAGGCTTTCGGGATGTCTGTCTCTTAACATTGCAAGAAGATAACTTAATGTACGTCCAGAATCAACGATATCTTCAACAACGATAACATCCTTGCCCTTAATTGATTCATCGAGGTCCTTAACGATTTTAACAACACCGCTTGACTTAGTGTCACTTCCGTAACTTGATACAGACATAAAATCAATTGAAACGGGAAGGTCAATTCTCTTGGCAAGCTCGCACATAAAGAAGCTTCCGCCCTTTAATACGCATACAAGGTGAACCTGTTTTCCTTTAAAATCCTCGGTAATCTGCTTACCAAGTTCCTTAATTCTTTCATTTACTTCCTGCTCGGTAAGTAAAATCTCAACTTTGTGTGGATCCATTTATATGTCCTCCCCTTTTTTGTTATCAACAAACATTATTTTTAATATTTTAGCGGTTTTATCCGTTACTTTACAATCCTCACCGATTCGATATCCCACAACCCACATTATGCGGTTTCCGTCGGCAAGAAGAAGAATCTCGTCACGCTTTGCTGCAGGAATCTTTAAATCAATAAAATAATCCTTGAGTTTCTTACGACCGCCGTTTCCGTTGACAATTATATAGTCACCTTCACGCCTCGTTCGAATCACCATTTGATTAGAAATTTTATCACAACTTAAGTATTTAGTACACCTGTTTTCAGCATTGCTGAACAATGAAAAATCAATAAATTCCGATATAAAATATCTTTCCTCGCTTATTATTGCTTTTTCACCTGCGACGAGCGGAATTTCAATGACAGAAGAGATATCCTGCGAAGCCTTTTTAATACCTGTTTCATTGTAGGAAACAAAGCCGCGAAGATTATACGGAAGTTTTACTTCCTTGTAACCCTGTCCCTTAGGAAGCGAAACCAGAGACTCGATATGCGCCGATGTAATATCCCTGTTATGGGGCACAAGTTTATCAATCATCAGTTTCACAAGAAGCTTTCGTATGTATATATCTGCAGCGTCAAAGCGTTCTTTTGACAATACTATTTCATCATCGTTCTCTCTTATCAGGCATTCGGCATATGCTTTTTTCCCGCAGGCATTTACGAAACTTCCCAGTTCACGAAGCTGTCCCGCGGTATTTGCCATATGCTCCACAGCAGTTTCACATACATCCGACTTAATAACGGGGATAATATTGTTCCTGATCCGGTTTCTTGTATAATCATCGGTAAAATTGGACTTGTCGGTGCAAAAAGAAACTCCCTTGTCCGAAAGATACTGCTCAATCTCGTCCCTTGTAGCGCAAAGAAGCGGCCTTATAACATTGTCTCTTATCGGAGAAATCGAAGAAAGTCCGGTAATGCCCGTTCCTCTGAACAGATTAAAAAGCATCGTCTCTGCCTGATCGTTCATGTTATGAGCGACTGCAATTTTACCGGAGGCTTCACCAAGAACTTCCCTAAAAGCCTTATATCTTAATTCACGGCCCATTTCTTCGGTGCTTTTCTTGTACTCCCGAGCAAGAGCCTGAACATCATACTCCCTGAGTATGAATTCAATACCGCTGGTATCGCACAATTCCCTGACGATCCGGGCTTCAGCCGCAGCTTCTTCCCTAATCCCGTGATTAATGTGAACAACACTGAGTTCAAGATTATATTTGGCCCTTAATGCAAGCATAACAAAAAAGAGTGCCGTTGAATCAGCGCCACCCGATACACCAAGCACGACACGGTCCCCTGAAGAGAGCATGCCGTTCTGCGTGATGAATTTGTCCACCTTTACTTCAAATGTATGCATTTATAAGCCTTTCCGATATCTATTTTACCACGAAACCGTCAAATAAAGAATGTGCTTAATGTTTATTCTTTCCGCCTGTTTTATGCTGCAATATATTTCAAAGACAAACAAAAAGAACTCCCCACATCATTAGTGAAGAGTTCTTAATTGTCAGATTTAAAAATGATTTCGTCCTTGAATACCAGTCCGTATACGCGGCGTGCCGTTTCAGCCACAAACTGTTTGGTCTGCATATACTTGGCGTATTCTTCAATTTCCTGGGCGCGGTCTTCCTGCTCAGCAATCTGCTGCTGATAGTAGGCTTCCTGCTTCTGGTATACTGCCTTTCGTTCCTTCAATTCATTATTCTTAACTGAAACAGCAACAATAATGATTGCAAGGAAGATTGTGATGACAAGCATACTTCTGCCGTTAGAAGGTACTTTCGCACGAGCCGTTGCGGTTTTTCTTTTTGCCATTTAAATCCCCTGTTTACATAAATATGTTTACATAATGAATTCTAACCGCTTTTTTCCGACTCGTCAACATCCCACGCAATATTTTTACCCTTTATGAGGATAATAATTCATTAATTTTTTAAAGATATTTAAACAGTTCTTTGGCCTCGTCCTTGCGAACGGTTTCCTGTACATCGGTAACTTCAACTTTAACATCCTTATTACCAAAAGAAATAGAAATCACATCGCCGACTTTAACTTCGGTAGAAGCCTTGGCAACCTTGTCATTAATCATTACACGTCCGTTATCGCATGCTTCGTTGGCAACGGTACGGCGCTTGATAAGTCTTGATACTTTTAAATATTTATCGAGTCTCATGTTTTCTCTCCCCTAAAATAATTTTTCGAACAACGGATCACTATCTGTCAATGGACCTTTATATGCTAATAATCTCATCTACTAACATGATTCCACCATAAGACATAACTTTGAATTTCGTTATAATACCTTTTCCATATATCCATACATTGGTCTATGCTCGCCAAACATATGCCATTCAATTCTTCCTTCATCAGTAGCAAAAGCTGTAAATCTTGCACCATTTTCCTCAGTGATTCCAAATTCATTTGCTACTGTTGCAAAGCTTTTTCTTATTACCTCAACACACTGTGGTATATTTTCTTTCTTTATTTCTTGAATCGCAAAATCTATCTCCTTTGCACTGAAACTTAGAATTTGGATAACTATGAATCAATTACCACAATTTGTCCTGAAATATCTTTGATAATAATTGCCGCATTATTTGATAACTTAATATTGGGCGGCAAAGGCACAGAAATAACTCCGGAAACATTACTTTTTTCACAGTGAACATCGAGTTTTGAATCAATCAGTCCTAAATTTCCCGGTAAATTATTGGCAAATACCAAACTTCCAGCACTTACTCCAAGTACAAAACCATCATTCTCAATATAAGATAAAAGAGTGTTTCTAAATCCGGAATCATTTATTCTTTCAAGTAAATATGTCGTTCTTCCACCACACAGATACACAATGTCATATTGTAAGATATCTTCATATGAAATGTTTTCATGAAGGTCATAAACCGTTATATTTTCCTTTGGAATCATACATTTCAACAGATCATTCATACATTTTGGAAGAACTGCAATTGCATCCGCATCAATTGCAGCCGTTGGAATGAATAATGCTTTTGTTTCGTTCGGGAGCTTTCCCAACATTTTCAAAAAATACTGTTTTATTTCTTCTGTTTCTAATCCACAAGACGTTAACATCAATCTCATAATCTCGCCTTTCTATACCAATGACGCTCTCATATTCAGTAAAACAAGAAATTTATTACGCTTATTATAGCATATCGGACTGTATATTAAAAGCACCGCAAGGCTTTATTCCTTGCGGTGCTTTGTCGCTTAATAAACGATCTTTGTGTTACTTATGGAAGCGCTCGCAGCACGGGTCATCTTTTTCCGGTGCCGGATCATCTTTTCCAGGTGCGGTTACGTCGCCGATGCCGGTCGTTTCAGCAAAGAGGACATTCTTCCGGACCATATTGACTGCGTCGGTCGGGAGGATGATCTTCGAAGCCTTGCCGTCAGCAACCTTGATCAGTGCTTCATAACGCTTCAGCTCGAGGACGACTTCGTCAACTTCCGCATCCTTTAATGCGCGGAGACCATCAGCTTCAGCCTTCTTTGCCAGGTAGATCGCCTTCGCTTCACCTTCAGCTCTCGCGATTCGTGCGTCACGCTCACCTTCTGCCGCCAATACCATTGCCTGCTTATCACCTTCAGCGCGGGTGATGACTGCCTGGCGATGGCCTTCTGCTTCGAGGACGGTCTGACGGCGATCACGCTCTGCCTTCATTTCCTTCTCCATGGACTGGCGGATTTCCTGCGGCGGCATGATGTTCTTTAACTCAACGCGGGTAACCTTGATGCCCCAGCGGTCGGTAGCTTCGTCTAAGGTGACGGTCAGCTTTCCGTTGATCGTGTCACGGCTCGTCAGCGTTTCGTCGAGTGAAAGCTCACCGACAATGTTACGTAACGTGGTCGAGCAAAGGTTTCCAAGTGCGAGGATCGGGTCCTGTGCGCCATAAGCGAACAGCGTTGCATCAAAGATATGATAATAAATGATGGAGTCGATCTGCATCGTAACGTTATCGCGGGTGATAACCGGCTGCGGCGGAGTATCGAGAACCAGTTCCTTCTGGGTAACTCTCTTCGCGATCTTCTCAATGAAAGGAACCTTCAGATGAAGTCCTGCGCTCCAGGTCTTCTGATACTTTCCGAGTCTTTCAATGACAAACTGCTGTGCCTGCGGCACGACAACGATGTTCGAGAAAATAAGAATAACTAAAATAACGCCCAAAATAACGGGGATAATGATCTCAGGTCCCATAACGAACCCTCCTTTCAAGTGATAGCCTCATTATAACGGATTTTTAGCTAAAAGTAAAAGCTATTTTTAAGTAAATAGCCGTTGTTATTCGCTTAGGCGGAGAAAAAAATCCGGGTGTCAGATGACACCCGGATGCTGCCTGTTCACTTAAATCTGTTTAACCAATCCTCAACCCTGTAACTTAACGACGTTCAGCTTGACGCCAGGACCCATCGTAGAAGCTAAGGTAACGCTCTTTAAATACTGGCCCTTAACAGCTGCCGGACGAGCCTTATTGATCGCATCAATAATCGTCTGGAAGTTCTCAACGAGCTGTTCGTTCGTGAAGGAAACTTTACCTACCGGAACATGGATAATGTTAGCCTTGTCGAGACGATACTCGATCTTACCGGCTTTGATATCCTTAATAGCATTTGCTACATCCATGGTAACGGTTCCTGCCTTCGGGTTCGGCATTAAGCCCTTCGGTCCGAGGACACGGCCTAAACGTCCGACGACACCCATCATATCCGGGGTAGCGACGACAACGTCAAATTCAAACCAGCCTTCGTTCTGGATCTTCGGGATCAGTTCCTCGCCGCCGACGAAATCAGCGCCAGCTGCAGTAGCCTCATCCAACTTCGCGCCCTTAGCGAAAACAAGGACACGGACAGTCTTACCGGTACCGTTCGGAAGAACGACTGCGCCACGGATCTGCTGTTCCGCATGACGTCCGTCGCAACCCGTACGGATGTGCATTTCAACGGTTTCATTAAACTTTGCATTTGCTGCCTTCTTGACAATGTCAATGGCATCTGCTGCATCATAAAGTACTGTGCGGTCTACAAGCTTTGCAGACTCCTGATACTTTTTTCCTCTTTTCATTATAAAATCCTCCAAGTGGTATTTTCGGGTATAACCCCTCCCACGCTCCTATTTATGAAACTGACGATTTACTGTTCAACGGTAACGCCCATCGAGCGAGCGGTACCTGCGATCATGCGCTCTGCTGCTTCTACAGATGCTGCATTGAGATCAGGCATCTTCGTTTCTGCGATAGCGCGGAGATCTGCTTTCGAAAGCTGAGCGACCTTCGTCTTATTCGGAGCACCCGAACCGGACTGGATCTTGCAAGCCTTCTTAATCAGAACAGCTGCCGGCGGTGTCTTGCAGACGAACGTGAAGCTCTTATCTGCATAAACCGTGATGATGACCGGAATGATGGTATCACCCTTATCAGCCGTCTTCGCATTGAATTCTTTCGTGAACTGAACAATATTAACGCCATGCTGACCTAAAGCCGGTCCTACTGGCGGTGCCGGTGTAGCTTTGCCGGCAGCAATCTGTAACTTGATAAATCCTTCGATTTTCTTTGCCATTTTGGCTTCCTCCTAATGTGGTAATTGCGGGAAAACCGGTCGCAACCAGGTCCCTCCCACCATCAGCTTACAGCCGATGTTCTTTTTACTTCTTTTTTACTTCCGTGAAGCCGAGTTCAACCGGAGTCTCCCGGCCAAACATATCGACCATGATTGTAACCGTCTGCTTCTGGTTATTGATCGCTTTTATGATGCCGACCGTGTCGCGCCAAGCGCCAGAAATCGCAATGACTTCGTCGCCCTCTTCGTAGTCCACGATGACGTCCTTCTTAAAGCCCATTCCCAGACCCTGCATTTCGGTTTCAGAAAGGGGAACCGGTTTCGATCCCGGTCCGACAAATCCGGTCACGCCGCGGGTGTTCCGTACGACATACCAGGTTTCATCGTTCATAACCATATGAACGAGAACATAGCCGGGGAACAGTTTCCGCTCAACGGCTTTTTTTACGCCGTTTTTGACTTCAATGACCCGCTCAGTCGGTACTGTTACTTCCAGAATCTGATCTGCAAGATTACGGTTTTCAATCGTCTGTTCGATATCAACTTTCACTTTGTTCTCATACCCGGAATAAGTATGAGCCACGTACCACTTAGCCTCTTCCATACGTCCTCCTCTTAGAAGATCGTTCCAAGGAGTTTGATTCCATACTGTAATGCTAAATCAAACAGGACGATGAATACGCACAGAATTACGGAGATGATCACAACAGCAACTGTCTGCTTCGCGATCTGGCCTTTGGTCGGCCACTTGATCTTCAGGAATTCTGCTTTCAGGCCTTTGAAAAATTCGACTAACGCATTTTTCTTTCCCGTGTTCTCAGCCATAATTACACCTCACTTTGTTTCTTTGTGAGCCGTATGTCTCTGACAGAATCTGCAATACTTCTTCGTTTCCATCCGCTCCGGATGGTTCTTCTTTTCCTTCGTCAGATTGTAATTACGCTGATGGCATTCGGTACATTCAAGGGTAATTCTTACTCGCATGATTTTTACCTCCATCAATTATTTTGTGAACAGGCATTCACAGCGCTGACCTTCAAAAGGGCGCACTTATAGAGCGCACTACTCCTGAAAATCAGACGCCTTATCACTTTAACACAAGAAAAGGGCTTCGTCAAGCCCTTTTCCTGTGTTCATTCTTATATCATTTTCCATTTACCATTCTGGCGTCATTGATCGACTGATTTGATCGCATCCAGGAACTCTTTCGTCGTAAGCGCCCGCGTCTCTTTGGCGATCGTATCCTCGTCCGGAAGGTCCGGAAGCTCCGTTTTTCCGGTCATTGACAGGTACTTTTCTTTACACTCGATGCCCTCCTCGGTTTCCGGGAAGAGGACTGCCGCCTGCCAATACCGGTTCGCGGCCTTTTCGCTCAGCCCTGCGCGTTCGTAGCAGATGCCTGCGAGACGGCGGACGGTGACGTCCTCCGGATGGAGGTAGATCAATGTGTCAAATGTCATCGCAGCTTTCTCATACTGCTCTTTATATTCCAGATTGTCCGCCTTCTCGTGAATCTTCGTGTACGCGTCCTGCGAGAGAAGGATGCTGACGAGATCCCGGTAGTGCTGCTCATTGACCTTACTGAGCTTTTCAGGATCGGTCAGGCGGAAAAGGCGTCCGGTTTCCGTATAGTCAAACGTCTGCGTCCACTGGAGGACCAGCCGGTTGATCATTTCCTGATTCTTCTGCCAGCTGACGGTGCCGGAGAGATCAAAGAAGCTCTCTTCTGCGACCGGGCCCTTGCTGCTTTCCGAAACGGTTTCTTCTTCGGTCGGCGCGATCGTTCCGATCGGTTCCTCATGGGTTTCCAGCACGTCAAGCGACTGCTGGAGATTATTGATCTGCTCCGAAAGCGACTGGATATGGTTCGCGTTTTTGTCGGATTCTTCCTTGACGCGTCCCGGGACAATGACGAACCAGGAAATCAGAATTCCGAGCGCCACGCCGAGGAGAACGTAGACGGAGTTCGAAAGATATGATCCGAAATCACGGAACCGGACCGGGATGACGAGCTGCTCGCGGTCTTCTTCGCCGACGGTGCCAAGCGACCGGCCGCCTTCATTGTCGGCTTCCATTTCGTCCATTTCTTTTAAGTAAGCGAGCGCCTGCGTGTTTCCGCAGTCAATGGCAAGGCAGCGCTTTAAGACCTTTCGCGCCAGCACAGGCCGCCCGGCTTCCATATAGAGAAGCGCCAGAAGATTGTAGGCCTTCGTCATATTTTTATGGACAGAAATGACCTTTTTCAGCTGGATGACCGCCATGTCGCGCGCGTCTGAATTCGCATACGTCAGCGCCTGGTTGAACTTCCGGATGCCGTTTCCCTCAGAATCGAGGTCATGCATATTCCGACGCATTAAGCCGATATACCGGTCGGCCAGGTTATTCCCTTCAGCGAAGCTCTTCGAGAGCATCCACTGCTTCAGCCCTTCTGCCGACTCACCCATCGCATAATAGACGAGTCCTAAAAGGTTCCGCGCAGGAATATTCCGTTTATAAAGGGAGATGCTCGTTCTTAACGCGTCGCGGGCGCCGGTAAGGTCGCGCGCACGCGCTTTTGCAAGGCCGTAGTTATAATAGCGGTTGGACGCGGAGACGATCTTTTTAAACATATGTAAGTCTGCGCCGCATTTCGGGCAGACCTGCTTCTGCATATCGACCGTTCCGTTACATCTGTAACAATACATGGCTTCCTCCGATTAATGGTTCTCGCGATATTCGTTCATCATTTCGATCATCAGATCGACCATGTCCTTTTCATTCTCTTCGCGGATCGCCTGGTCCGTGTTTTCCACTTCCAGACTCGGTTTGAATTTTTTGATCTCTTCATCAAAATTGATCATATTACCCTCCGTTTTGATCTTTTATCCCTTCGGTTCACTCGTTTTTCGGTTATCTCGGTTTTCGGTTTGCTCGATCTTCGGTTATCGGATCCGCAGCGCCTTTTTGATGGCCTTCCGGTAAATCCCTTTCGCGATGGCGCGGCATTCTTCATTCTGCCCGGAAAAATGCTCCATCATCACGCCGCCGTTCACCTCCAGCACTTTCAGCCCGTCTTTCGTGTCAATGATATCGACAGAGCAGAACTCCATATCGAGTGCCCGCACGACTTCTTTTGCAATCGGTCCGAGTGCCTTCTTAAGCTTTCCCGATGTCTGAACGACACCGGTCGCTCCCTGTCCGAGGTTATGTTTCCATGTCAGGTAATGCTTTTCGCCGTTCTCGTCCGTCTCATACTGCCGGTCCTTCCGGATAATGAGCTGCGGGCGCCCCGCAAGCATGATTACCCTGTATTCTTCCCGGATTTCATAGAACGGAGAAACACACGCACCATAAGTGTAAGAGTGGATCATCTCGAGCGTATCATTGAACTCCTGTTCATTCTCGGCGAGATAGACGCGGTTTCCGCCCGTCCCCTGATTATCTTTTAAGACGATTTTACCGTCGCGCCGGAGAAGGTCCAATGCGAAGGAGACCGGCCGATAAATACCGTTTCCCTCGCGCGTCGCGAACGACGGATAAAAATAATGCTCGACCGCGGAAATTCCTGCCGCCGCGAGTGCTTCATAGGTGATCGCCTTATCCTGGCAGACTTCCTTAGAAGAGGCGCGGTTTAGCGGAAACTGAAAGCCTAAGATGAACGCGTCGCGCCCGTTTTTCGAGAGACGGTGCGCCCATTCGTCGGAAAAGGATTCGAGACGGATTTCCTCCTCCGCACAGATTTCCTTTAAAAGATTGACAAAATTAGCATTGCTCTTTGACATGGATTCCTCTTTAAGCCAATGGCTGCGTCGCTTTCTCGTTAGGCCGTCTGCCCCGCAGGCAGTTCGCCCGATTCAGCCTACTGTTTCGAGTCTTATTTCATATCCTCGTTAGTACCATCAGCGTTTTCGTTTCCTGCTGGAGTCTTCTCGTCTCCCACAGCGGATTCGGCTTTCTTCAAGCGTGCCAGTTCTAAAAGACGATTCGCGCGCCGGTTCTTGACGCTCTCCGGCTTCTCGGTGATATCGCCTGCCCGCGTGAGCGCATCGCGCGTCATTACCGGGCCGATCAGTTCATAGATCAGAATAGCGAATAAAGTGATATTTCGGATCAGGTTCCCTTCCGGACCGATCTCCATAGCGAGCGCGCACATCCCGAGCGCCACGCCTGCCTGCGGGAAGAGTGTGATTCCGAGATTCTTCTGCACGCTCTTCGAGCAATGCATCATCCGCGCGGATTCCCGCGCGCCGAAATACTTGCCGAGGCAACGCGTCACGATATAAACGATGCCGATCAGCACGACAAACCAGTCTGTAAAGACGGAGAGTTCCAGCCCTGCGCCGCTTACGACAAAGAAGAGCGCGAGAAGCGGAGACGTCCACTTGTCGCTCGCCGCCATAAGGTCTGCGGAAAGCGGACAGCAGTTACAGAAAACCGTTCCTAACATCATGCAGGTCAGGAGCGACGAGAAGCCGATCGTGACCGGTCCGATCTCGAATTCCATCATTGACAGTGCGGCCGTCAGGAAGACAAATGCGATCGTCATGTTGAGACGGTTCGTGTTCGAATGGAACATTTTCTCGATCTGAGTCAGAATCCAGCCCATCAATGCGCCGAGCCCCAATGAGAGAATAATCTCGATCAATGGGTTCAAAATAACAGCGATCAACTCGGTGTGCCCGGTCGAAATCGTCTTCGAAATACCGAAAAGGATGGCGAAAACGACGAGACCAACCGCATCATCGAGTGCGACGATCGGGAGAAGGAGCGACGTCAGTTCGCCCTTTGCCTTATACTCACGGACGACCATCAAGGTGGCTGCCGGAGCTGTCGCAGTTGCGATAGCGCCAAGCGTCAGGCATTGCGGCACAGAAATCTTCTCCGGGAAGAATGCATGAAGTGCGAGAAGCGCGCCGGTCACGAGCGCCGCTGCCGTAAGAGCCTGCACTACGCCGATGACTAAGGTCTGCTTTCCTGTCTTTTTCAGCTCGGAAAGCCGGAATTCAGATCCGATGGAGAATGCGATAAATGCAAGCGCCACATCGGATACCAATGATAAATTGTCCACATCCGTTTCGGTCGTAAAACCGAGTCCGGGAACTCCCAGCCGTCCAAGCACGAACGGCCCGACTAAAACACCAGCAATCAAGTACGACGTTACAGACGGAAGCCGTAACGGTTTAAACACGCGGGTCATCATAAGACCTGCCAGAATCGCAATCGAAAGCGATAACAACGTATTCATTTTTTTTGTTTTATGCCTCGTATGAAAGATTATTTGACAGTAAACTGTCGGTATTTGAAAACTCTTATGAGTTTATCACTTTTTCTTCTTCCGGAACACGATCGCCGTCCGGCTGGGGAGATACCCGAGCAAGCCGTTCAGATCCATTCCATAAGATCCTGCGTGATAGGTCATCGTGTCATTCACGCGGCCATATCCGCCGAACTCTTTGTCATCCGTGTTCAGAAGGACCTCGTATTCGCCGGGGTCAAGCGTCGGGATAAAATAGCCCGTGTAGGAACGCGTCGGATGAAGATTGACTGCGAAAACGAGTTCTGCACGCTCGTAGACCATCACCTTATCGCCCTGATGGACCCACAGGTTGTGCGGCTCTGCGCGATAAATTCCGAAACGGCTCTCGAGCTTCAGCATCTCTTCGTCGAATGCGTTTAAGAGTTCATATTTCAGTTCCGGGTCGTCATGAAGGTGCCACTGGCGTCTGCAGAAATGATACGACCAGCCGTTCCCCTCGCGCGGGAAGTCGATCCATTCCGGGTGGCCGAATTCATTGCCCATAAAGTTTAAATAGCCGTCGCCTGCAAGCGAGAAGGTGAGAAGCCGGATAATCTTATGAAGTGCTATTCCCCGGTCAATGACTGCATTGTCCTGGGTGGTTTTGCACATTCCGCGGTACATCTCCGCGTCGCAAAGGCGGAACATGATCGTCTTATCGCCGACCAATGCCTGATCATGCGATTCGGCATAACTGATGGTCTTTTCCATCGGGCGTTTGCCGGAAAGCTCATAGAAAATCTGCCAAAGGTCCCAATCCTCGTCCCGGCATTCTTTAAGAATCCGCACCCAAAGGTCCGGTGCGCCCATCTGAAGGCGATAGTCGAAGCCAATTCCGCCATCCGCGATCGGCCGGCACATGCCGGGCATTCCGGACATATCTTCCGCAATCGTAATCGCGTTCGGATTGACCGAGTGGACCAGTTCGTTTGCGAGCATCAGATAGGTTACCGCTTCGACATCCGTATTCATCGAAAAATACTTCTTATAGGAGTCGAAATTGCTGCCAAGCCCGTGATCTAAGTAAAGCATGGAGGTGACGCCGTCAAAACGGAAGCCGTCGAAGCGGTATTCCTCCTGCCAGAATTTTAAATTCGAAAGGAGAAAATGAAGGACTTCATTTTTTCCGTAGTTAAAAAGTTTTGTGCCCCATGCGGGGTGCTGGCCGCGCGGGCCCTCGTGGAAATACTGATACCCGGTCCCGTCGAAGCGCGCCAGTCCTTCGCGTTCGTTTCCGACCGCGTGCGAATGGACGATATCTAAAAGGACACGGATTCCGTTCCGGTGCGCCTCGTCAATCAGCGCCTTCAGTTCCTCCGGCGTTCCGAACCGCGAAGAAGCGGCAAAGAAGCTCGAGACCTGATAGCCAAAAGACGCATAATACGGGTGCTCCATAATCGCCATGATCTGGATCGTATTGTAGCCATCTTCGATAATACGCGGCAGAATGCGCTCGCGGAATTCTGTATAGGTGCCAATGCCGTACTGGTCCTGCGCCATTCCGATATGGCACTCGTAGATAAGCGGCGCCGCGGGCTCTTCCGTGGGGGAAGGACATTGCCACTCATAGCATGTTGCGGCATCATGGACCTCTGCGGACCAGATCCAGGACTCGTGATCCTGCGTCACATACTCCGCGTAGGAAGGGATCCGTTCGAACGTTTCGCCCTCGCGCGTGACAGAAAGCTTATACTTCTGGCCGTCCCGCATCGGTTCATCCAATGTGATCTCAAAGACACCGTTTTCCAACCGCTTTAACGGATGGGAAGTCAGATTCCAATCGTTAAAATCACCGATCAGGCAGACTTTCTCTGCGCCCGGCGCCCATTCGCGGAAGACCTCTTTTCCGTCTTCTGTCCGCTGAAGTCCGAAATAGCGGTAGCCATTCGCAAAATCAGTAAGGCACGCGGCACCTTTTAAAAGTTCCGCCTTCTTTTTCTGATAATCGGATACGCGAAGCGCGATATCCTCTTCATATTCTTTAAGATACGGGTCGGTTTCCAATAGACGGTACGACAACTTTTTAGCCTCCGTGTCCGGTGATTACTTCTGCGGTATCCGGTAACAACTTCTGTGGTGTCCGGTTACTGCTTCTGCGGTGTCCGGTTATTCCTTCAGTTCCGCAACGATTTCTTCGCTCTCCTCCGACTCCTCTTTTGCCTCTTCTTCTGCTGCCTTTTCGGATTCTTGATTTTCTGCAGTCGCTTCGTTTGATTCCAGAACTTCTGCAGTTTCCTTACTTTCAGTTTCTTTCTCTTCTGCCGTCGCTTCGTTTGATTCCGCAGTTGCCGCCGTTTCAGATTCCGGTGCCACTTCCTCTTTAGAAGCCGCTTCTGCAGCTTTCTTGTCGGCGAATTTTTTCGGCCATTTCTCTTCCGGCGTCATCTGAGAGCTCGGAGCGAGATTTTTCTTATAGAAGATGATGAAGAGCACGATTGCAAGTAAGAAGATGACGATTGAAATCAGCTGAGACGTGGAGAATGGGCCAACCACACCACGGTCGTCGTTACGGATCATTTCAATCAAATAGCGGCCGACGCTGTAGAACGCCATATAAGCACAGACTGTCTCGCCACGGAATTTTGATTTCTTATAGATAAAGAGCAGAATGCCTGCCAGCAGCAGCATTCCGATCGCGGAAACCAGCTGCGTCGGATAAAGCGGAATTCCTGCCGGTGCGGAGCTTCCTTCCGGGAATGTAACCGCATACCATGCGCCTTCCGGTGCTTCAGCGCCATAGCAGCAGCCGGCTAAGAAGCAGCCGATACGCCCGAAGCCCTGTGCCAATGCGATGCACGGGAACGCGATGTCCGCTTTGTCTAAGAACGGCTCTTTCCGGATTTTTTTGACATAAAAGATGGGGGTCAGAATGCCGGCAATGACACCGCCATAGACGACAAATCCGCCATCCAGCGATAAGAGCATTGACGGATCTTCAATGACACGGTCAAACTCGACGATCCAGTAGAGGACTTTCGCGCCGATCAAGCCAAAAATCAGACCGATGATACCGCCATAAAAGAAGAGGTCCGGATCATATCCGTTCTTCTTTGCGAGGTGAGATGACAGCCAGAAAGCGCCGATAACGCCGATGGCGATCATCGTTCCATAGCCGTAAATATTGATCGGAATATCTCCAATGTTAAAAGAAAAAAGTACTGGGCACATACAATAATCCTCCTTTTACCATAATTCCCCTATTTTCCATAGTGCATTATACTACAAACGCTTTTCTTTCACAATCTTTTTTCTGTTTCCTGCATTATATGACAAAAAAACCGGCAGGGCCTGCAGCCCTGCCGGTTGAAATCTCTTATACTCTTTCCCGGTGAACCATCCGCCACATTTCGCGGATATGGTACAGGAAGGTTTTCTTTTCGGTCTTCCCTAAGCTTCTGTAAATCGACGTGTCCTGGATAATTTCGATAAACAGGTCGAAGTCTTCGATGTCAAAGATCGTCGTAATGCCATAGGTATCCGCCGGAATATTCGCGCGATCGGTCAGAAGATAATCACGGCCGATATAGTCTTCGAGCATTCCGTTCTCTTCCAGACCTGCTGAGAACTCGTTCGCCAGCCGCTCTGCGAAGAAGCTGTCATTGTCATCATAGTAGGAGCCGTCTTTCCGGTTGATCAGCTGAATGCAGCCGAACGTGATCTGCTTCCACTTTAACGGGACGCAGAGCATGGTCAGCGTTTTAAAGCCGGTCTTCTGGTCGACTTTTCCTGCCCAACGAGGATCCTTCTGGCAGTCCGAGATGATGCTCGTCTGGCCGTTACGGATGACCTCACCGGCGACGCCTTCGCCCGGACGAAGCGTGATGCTGTCCAATGCGGAGCCGCCATAGACATATTTGGAGCGGATCAGACCGTCGTTCAAGCGGTCATAAACCCAAACGGTTCCTGCTTCTGCATGAGCCGCTTCGACTGCCCGGTTCAATGAAACGCGGAATGCTTCGTCGACGTTCGCCGCCTTCTGCACTTCATCCTTCATCTCATCGATAATCCGGTTGTAGTGGGTCCCCTTCATTGATTGCCAGAGGCTTTCCAGTTCGTTTTCCATAGGATTCTCCTTGTTTTAATCTGGGTCCGCGGCCCTCTCGGGCCGCAGTCCCTTTTCACGTCAGCCGTTTCGTACTCGACTGCCTGAAAGCTTACTGAAGTTTTCTTCTCTTACGCTTCCGGTTCTCGTTCCAACGGTTCTGTCTCTTCTTCTGAGCTTCTTCCGTATCGGTCGTCTTTTTCTTCATTACGGTAAGAATCGTAAGAAGTACGCCGATACCGACGACTGCTGCAATCCAGAGCGCCCATCCGAGGTTCTGGTCATCCTTATTACCCTTGTTACGGATGTTGTCGATGCCATAGCCTAAGCCCTTTAAGATTTCCAGCTTCTCTTCTTCGGAAAGAAGATCATCCTCTGAAAGGTTCAGATATTCATCCAGCGTGTAGACTTCCATCTGGCCGGTTTTTTTGTTGTAAACGGAGATGTACTTGTTCGTATCATCACCATCCGAGCCGTCTTTCTTCTCCGGAGCCTTCGTTTCGTCCTTCGTTTCAGCGGTTTCGCCTTCCGTAGACGCTTTCGTTTCCTCTTTCTTCGACTCTTTCGTTTCCTCTTCCGAATCTTTTGTTTCGTCTTCCGGCCCGTCTTCCGATTCTTTCGTCTCGTCTTCCGGTTCGGTTTCCTTCGTCGGCTCCTCTGCCGCACTGCTTCCCTGCGTTTCTTCGGTTACAGTTTCCTCCGGAATCGTCGGTGTATCCTTCTTCGGGTCCTCTTTTTCGACAATGTCATCAAAGTGGTCTAACAGGTCCTCAAGTTCGCCATTGTTCTCAATCTCATCCTTGATACCGCTGTCCTCCTGAGACGGAAGATCATTTTCATCATCGTTCTGATCCGGATTAAAGATGTCATTAATCTTCTGCGCGATATAACTGATAATGCTCTGATGTCCAGTGTTTCCACCCGCCGAGGATTGTGAGCTGGAATGCATTTCGCCCTTATAAGACTTATCCTCACCGGTCAGATAATCGAAAATACGGATTAAACCTGACTCGTAGCGGACCAGGACCGTATGGTCTGAAGAAGCGAGATTATTGCTGATTTCAACGATTCCGCTGTTTACAAAGTTCTTCGGATACTGAAGCGGTGTTCCGAGATCGGACAGGTATCCTCTCTTTGTAAGGACCGTCGTATAAACATTTCCGCCGTAGGAATCCACAATGAAGCTGCCCGGTTTCACCGCTGATGTCGGCATCGTATAGACGATACCGCTCTTCATGACCATCTGCGTGTCACGGAACTCGCCATTTTCGGATACCATATAGGTTCCGTAGGAGTCGACATAGTTTCCGCTGATGGTTCCGCTCCAGAATGCCTTCGTATCCAGCACAGTGAAAGGTTCGACTTCAAAGAAATACTTTTCGGAGGTTTCCAGCTTCTCGATGAAACCGTCACTGTACAGAATCTTTCCGTTCATCATATTGAGAACAGTTTTATCTACGCCGTTATTCTGATAGTCGATATAGGCGCCGTTTCCACTGTCTGCGAAACAGATCGTCTTACCGACTGTCATCACCTTGTGTGACACGTTATCCGGTTCAACATAGAATCCCCTGGGGGCTCCGTAACCTATTGAGTAGTAGAAACTGAACGGAGTCCGGAAATCATAAGAAATGGTGATCGTCCGCTGTCCTTCCAGAAGAAGCGATTCCTCTGTGTCCTCACCATTGATGTTAAACCAGAAGGTCATCCCTTTAGGCGCGTCTTTCGACAGTTCAATGTTCAGCTTGTCTACGTCAGACGCATAAACGATAATGTCGTCGCCGATGGAGAAGGAGTTCGATGTTTCTTCATCAGCATCCAGACCGTAGAGACTGCGCCGTCCGCTGATGACATTCGTGGAAACCGAATTCGTTACCAGAGCGGCTTTTTTCACCTTCGCTCCGGTGATCTTATTCAGGTACACTTCCTCAAAATCCAGCGAATTGACATACGAGTTCGCTTCTTTCTGGCGCACCTGCTCCGAAAGGACGATACCATAGTGGTCCCCAGCGGATGCAGATACTGCGCGGTTACCGCCTTCGATCAGCAGATCATCCGTACTCTTAAAGATCTGTTCCACATCAAACTCATAGTACGCGTTCCGTCCGGTACCGATCTTTTTGTAGCCGGCGGTCGTTACATTCGTATAAGCACCTTCCTGACCGGCGACACGCGTCCGCCCGGTAGTGCCGTACGCTTCACCGCTGATAAAGTAGTTGCTCGTATTCAAAACCGGCGTATAGATGCCGTTATTTACTGTGAGGACGTTACTGTAGCGGCCTTGAGCATCTACCACATAGAAGTAGCCTCTGTCATAGAGTTTCATTCCGGATACGTATTCATCCGTTATCAAGGTTCCGTTATAGTTTCCGTCTAAGGAACGGAAGAGTTTCAGCTTATCGTCTGCCGTCAATGTCACGGCCGGGCTCGTTCCGTTGACAGTGATCTCATAAGTCGTGCTGTCAATCGTGAGTTCCGGCGTAATGCCAATCTCATCGCCCACGTTCTTTCCGAGGCGGGCCATGATGCCTGTATCGCTCGTATCAAGCTCTTCGCCGAAGTAATACCACATATCGTAAGCATTATTCTGCTTCGCCTGCGCTTCCGTGAGGCCCTGGTCATAAATTCGGACGCTGCAGATATCCATATAGTTCGCACTATGGCAGGAGCCGTTTCCGATTCGCCATGCGACAGTCTCGGACAGGGTGCCGTCTTTGTTCAGGTTGAACATCTGCGGGACATAGGTGGTGCTGCCGTTAATCAGCTGAGAACTTAAGACACCGTTGACATAGGTGCAAATCTGCCACTGGGACTTCTCTTCGTTCCAGGTGACGGAGTACGTCATCGTCCGGTAGTAGTACCGGTCAGCCGTCCGGATGACCTGCTGCTTTTCAGCCGCTGTGCCGGAAATGCTTCCCGCGCCGAGCCAATATGCCACCCGGTCAGTACCTGCGTCATTCTTCCGATAAGAAAGAAGGCCTAAGTCATCGGTACGGTTTACCTCATAAGAAGATCCGAAGCCGCCGACGATACTGCTGTCAATCCAGTAGAACGGCATACGGTAACCGACTGCATAGTTAAGCTTATCGCAGTTCAGCGTAAACACGATTTCAACCGTATAGCCCTGCTTCGTATCATTGTTGACCGCCAGAAGCTCACTGATGCTCTTTGAAAGTTCAGCATAATAGCCGCCGACATACGAGCGGAAGCGGAGCGCACCGTCGTCCCAGTACATGATTGTATGACGCTCACCGTAGGTGTTCGTTTCGGTGCCGGTCTTATAGTTCCAGAACAGCGTCGCATTATTCGTCGGGTCGGCCAGATTCGTCCAGGTGATGGCGGATTCATCCGTATAGCCTTCGCCGGTATTGTTTAAGGAGTCGAACCAGGTGACAAGCTTCGGAGCCGCCGTCTGGCCGCTTTCCTGTTTCAGACCATCCTTCATCGCCTGCGTGTAAGTCGCCGTGTCCGCGCGGACGCCTTCTACTTCTTTATACATGCTTCTCAGAAGCTGTGCGGACCAGTACTGGCGGGAGAATGCCATACCCATCGAGTACGTGTCGCGCGCATCATAATAGAAGCCCTCATCGGTGAGATCCTCTGCCGTGGCAATCGTAATATAATGCCAGGTCCGAAGATCATGCCAGCTGTCGTTTTCTTTATCTCCGCGGATACCTGCGTTGTCATAGCCGATCGATGTGTCGGTCTTTGTGCCATAAGTCAGACGGATGACATCATCATAGTACGCCCATGTGTCATATTCGCCATCCATATAACGCTGACGTAATGTCTTCGCCGCTCCGTCACCAGTTCCGATCTTCAGCACGGAGCCCTCGTAAACATGGCAGTCACGGAAACCAAATACATAGTCGCCGACCGCGCCAAGTCCGCCTTTCAGCGCTTCCGTAATCGCTTCGCCGGTATCTTTTCCGGCTTCGAGCTTATTCACATCGATCGAGCTCTGCTCATATACGTTTGTCGCATATTTGCCGACCATGAAATGAACATCGGTCGTGGTCTCCGCAACAGTGATATTTCCGGTAAAGAGCATCGAATAATGACTGCTCTGCAGCGGGAAGATGTAACCCCGTGTGACGTTGTTCTGCCAGTTCGTGATTCCTGCGAAAAGTGAAGTGTCACCGCAGTAGTAGCGTCCATAGATGCCGCCGACGTTCGCAGAACCGGCCACGGTCGACGGAACATTGATGTTCGTCGAGACGATGCAGTTATAGCAGTAACGGTTATGGCCATTATTATCCGTGCACCATCCGCAGTAAGTACCGCAAAGGCCGCCGACATCCTTCGTGCCGCTAATGGTAACGCCGGAGGATACGAAGTGGTCATGCATACCATATCCGATAAAGCCGCCGGCATAGCCGCCGACATAGTTCGTGCCGAAGACCTGCGTTCCGGTATAGACACGGTTCGTGGACGGACGGTTGTTCAGATCGGATCCGCTTTCGTTCCACAGCGCCTTATATAAACCGTAATCATTCCGCTGATCCTGGCCCTCTAAGAAGATGACACTGGAGATCTTCGTTGATACGTTCGGGGTTCCGTCAGATGCGATGGAAGCCGTAACTCCGCTGTAGAAGGAATAATCGTACGAATGAAGTCCGATGAAGCCGCCGACATAATCCTTTCCGTAAACGACCACATCCGATGCGACGTTTTCATAGCCTGCCGCATTGCTTAGCTGACCATAGAAGCCGCCGACACGCTCGTTACCGGCCACAACGCAATGCTCGACGCGGCAGCGTGAGCTTCCGCCAAATGCCGCATATCCGCCGACGTAGCGTCCTTCATAGGTAAGGTCATTATCTAACGGGTTATAAGTCGTATAAACGACCGAGTTTGTAATAACATTATCGGTACCATAGATACGGCCGCCCATACCGCCACAGTAGCCGTACTTCGAAAGGACTGTGATATGATCCGCAGTCGAATTATAGAAGTATCCCTGGCGTCCGACGAGGCCGCCCATATATTCATCTTTTGAGCCGGAAGTGGTATTCTCACCCTTCATGCGGATTAATGCATTATAGATGTGGACATCCTGATAGCGGTTGCTTTCCGAATAGCCGACGCAGCCGCCGATATCAATCCGGTTACTGCCTGCATAACCAAAGTTCGAACCGGTGACGATGACATTCGCCATATGCTGGAGTTCACGGTTGTCATTGTTCTGCGTATACGAATGAATGACACCCGGCTCGTCCTGGTAATACTTGTCCGAGTTCGACGGATTCAGGTAGACGTTCATCAGCTGATCCGGGTCACCGATGACTACATCGGTAAACTTATAGGAGCCGGAATCACCGCCATCGCCGGTCGTATAACCTGCGACGCCGCCGACACGCTGAAGACCTGTAACTTCCGTGTTCCGTACCCGGATGTTCTGACCATTACCATAGCAATAGCCGACTATGCCTCCGACATACGTCCAGCCCTGAATATAGTTCTTCGAGCCGGCCTTCCGTTCGAGATATTGGACTTCCTTCATATAACCTTTGCTGTCATTATAAGATACCTGCTGCCAGGAATTTCCGTCAGTATCCAATACGATATTCGTCATCATGGCTGCGCTGTCCGCCTGTCCGGCCAGAGCACCGATATAAGTGTTTCTTCCGGCGATATAAATATTCGTCAGCGTGATGTTCTCCGCCGGAGCGCCGATTCGGCCGAAGCAGCCGACATAGTTGCTATTGCTGCCGTTTACATAAATATTCTGGAACGTCAGGTTCTTCGACGTACCCATGTTGTAGCCGATAATACCCTTGTAATCGCCGCCCACAAAGCTGCTTTCATTGGGGCTCATGATAATGATATTTTCAAAGGTCAGGTTTTCGACAGAGGAAACGACCAGCGTGATCAGGCTTTCACCGGTAATCCGTAACGGCTGCTGGCCGCCCAGGTTAAAGTTACAGAGGCAGGCGTTCTTATTGCCCGCTTCCGCGACCAGACGGTTCACCTTGACGTTTGTGACATGCTGTGTCGTATTAACGCCTTCCGTATCATGACCGAAGTCGACACGGCCGGTAATCTTAATATTATCGTAAACATAGTCCTGTACGGAGAAGAAATCATCCCACTGCTGGACATTGGCGATATTCTTATAGACATATCCTGTGTTCAGACGGATAACGACAAGCTCCGTATAAGACGGATCTTCCGGGTCAGTGACGGTCAGCGTCAGAAGATAACTGTCGAGATAGTTTCCTAACTTAACGGTGACGTCATCCTTCATCGCCAGACCATAATACGCCGTAATATTGAACGGACGGCCGTTCTTATAAGATCCAGAGATATCATACTTGTCATCGATCAGTTTGAGTTCAGAAGGATAAACCGTAGCACCGGTGATATCCGTCTGATTCCAGTCGATAATCAGCTGGCCCGCCTCTTTATCTTCTTCGAAGTCAATGAGTGCCGTTTTCTTTTCCGTCTGATCCGAATAGAAGATCGCCAGGTTCGCGGTGAATTTATCCAGACGCTCATCAACATTGATCTTATTCCGTTCTACAACGACGAAACGGTTCTCGGAGTTCGAACGCTGATCCGGCTGGTCGTACAGAAGAACGCCGGTATCCGGGTCATAAATCTTCGGCATAAAACCATCAGAAAGCTGCGTTGCGGCCGTCGATCCGCTGATCCGCTGATTCTCCGGAATAGTGATTACGGAAGTTCCGATGGTATACTCTGTGACAGAAGTTGCTCCGGTATTCTGAAGATCCCACAGATCACCGACCTGAATAACGCTTCGCCATACAGACGCCTGCTTTAACCGGTCTGCACTTAAAAGACCGTTCGCGCCGTCCATATCGTCCCAGGTACCAAACTGATACGGGTTATCCTGCGTCGAATCGATATAGGAGATCATCTGCTTATCAAACGCATAGTTATTGAAACGGACCGCTTCATTATACTTTCCGGTATGCGTGATACGATGCGTATAAACTGCGCTTAAGGACTGTGAAACGACTTTGCCCGCCACGTAGTTGTTTTTCATGATGCCATTCTCATGGTAACCGACTAAACCGCCGGCAAAATCGGAGTTCGTGCGGACGTCAACCGTCGTCCAGCAGCCGCTGAGAACAGACTGGTCGCCACGTAAGTATCCGATCATACCGCCGAGACGGTTGCAGTTGCCGCTGACGATACCGGTGCCGTAGCAGTCGGTGACCGTCGTATGGACGCAGTCGCCGATCAGTCCGCCGATGCCGTGGTTATAGTAGACATTGCTTGCTGTAATCGAAATGTTCGAAACGAAGCAGCCTTCCACAATGCTGCTTTCCATATAGGCGCCAAGTCCTCCGGCACGAACAGAGTCAGTCGCATTTCCGTTACGGTTGACGATAATCTTCGTATCGCCGACTGAAGAGAGACGGACGGTTCCACCGACGCTATAGCAGGTAAGACCGGCAGTAAACGCGTTTCCATAGAAGATACAGTCACGCACATGGCAGTTCTCCACAACACTTCCGTATGTCAGGTTGATGAAGACTGCATTATTGGAGTTGATGGACGCGCTCGACGTATCCTTCTCATTCTGCGGAAGGCTGACGAAATTGCGGAAGATTATATTCTTCGCAGTTCCGTACATATTCTTCATCAGACACTCGGTAGCGCCCGCGTTACGTCCTGCACAGAACTCCCCGTTCAGCTGGTTGCCAATGCCGCTGATCGTATGCATGGAGACTTTCTCGCCGCGGATCTTGATCGTGCGCTGCGTAAGCTCACCTGAAATCGCATCCTTTTCCGTCAAAATCTCGCCAAGGCTGTTTGTCATCGGAACATATCTGTCCGCATAGACCGCACCATCGAGAACGCCTAAGAAGGTCTGGCCGACATACCAATCCTTATACGTCGTCGAATTTGAGAAATCGAGATCAGCGGTTAAGATATAGTTTCCGGTGATCGAGTTTGTCTTGCTGGAGAAATAGTCTTTCCAAGCCTGGACGCTGCCGATGGAACGCCAGAAGCTCGCTTCAACGATTCGGGCCGTACCGGCGCTTTCATTGACGAGCTGCATACCGCCCGTATAGGAAATCTGCGTAATCGTGTAACTGTCTTCGGCTACATTGTCTTCGCTCGGTTTAATCTTAATATCGACATAATAGAGGTTTGCATTGCCCTTGTACTGATTCAGGACTTCAACCTCCAGCGGTTCGCCCTCACGGTCCACAATCGTGAAGCCGGTAACCTTTGCTGAAAGGTTCTTAAAATACATGGCGACCGAAACTAACGCTTCATCTGCGCCCTGCAGATAAACCGTGTTATTGACTAATGAAAGGTTGACTTCATTCGCCGACGGCAGTTTGATGACCGGCTGGTCATTCCACACGAAATAATCTGAAAGGATAACCTTCGGATACTGGTTATAGATTTCAACCATGTTGTTGATATTGAAAGCAGTCCCGTTATCGCCAAGGATGCTCTCATACCACATATAATCTTTCAGACTTTCTTTCTTCGTCTTCTTATTATAGGTACCAATGGTCGTATCAGTCGTGCTGGTCGTATATGCCGAGTTCGCCGCCGAGATATAGTACAGATTCTTAACGCTCCGTAAACCGCCAATATAAGCGACTGCGGGGCCGCGTCCTAACATAAAGTCAGCGCCGCGCGATGACTGGTTATACTGGGAGATGTAACGGTCACCGACGACGAACATGCCTTCGATCTTACCGTCATTCCGGCCGACGCCGGTCGCGAAGAGATGCGAGTTTCTGACATGGTCCGTCGTGGTCAGATCTTCATTGGTGGTGGTGTACTGCTCTAACTGGACGTCGACAATCGCATACACGTTTGCAATGCGTCCACGGCTATAGTTGTAGCCGCAGATACCGCCGACATACTCCGCACCTGTTTCGTAATCCGTATAACCGTTATTCGGGTTATAGTACATATAATACGTATGGATCAGACGCGCCGTACGCGAAATTCCGGTAGCCTGCTCCGTGATGGTATCCGCGTACACATAGCCTTCCTGAATCGTGCCGCTGTTAAGCGAAACGACTCCGCCAAAATAGAGACCGACACGGATATCATTCTGGATTTCGACCACAAAGCGCCGGATCATACCCATGTTCGAATAAGCAATGCCTGCTGAGTAACGAGCGTCCTCATTCCAGAGATTGCTGTGCGGATTATAGTGGATAATCACGTCCTGAATGACGCCATAGTTATACCGCGTGATACATCCGATGGAGGACGACGGCCAGCTGGCTCCGCCCCATGTCGGATGATAATAAACGATAACATTCTGGACAGTGCCTACGTTACTGATTTTATAGAACGGCGCAATCTGTCCGACAATTTCAATCGCATGGCCCTGAAAATCGATCGTTCCGGTGAACGGACGGTTTTCCGGAAGAACTTCCGAGCCCAATGCTTCATTGGCGATTTCATCAGCTGAAATGCCAAGTTCCTCCGCCAGGCTTGAGCGAATTAAATCTTTCGTAACGATATAGTAGCCTGCCGGATCGAGACGCATCGTCATCAGGTCTGCGATCGACGAAATCGTATAGGTGACACGGTTTGTCGTAAAGTAAACCGTATCCACAAGTACATAACCGGATGACCAGCCGTTGTTAACCGGCAGGACTTCCAGCGTCGCTTTATAGACTCTTTCTTTCCGAAGGTTACTGTTTGTAGTTGTCGTATGGATGTTCAGTTTTCCGTCAAGGAAGTCCTCTGCAGTCACATCCACCGTAATCGGGGTGCCGAAGTCGTAATAGTTAAGTTTGGAAAGGTCATCGCTATCACGTGCGACTTCGTCAGAAATATAATAGGAAATACGGTACTTTCCGAAACCGCCGTTTTCCGTATCCACTAACAGCTGTTCGTCAAGGTCATTGCTGTCAGTAATACTTAAGCTGAACGTAGCTGTATAAGCATCAGAGATTGCCGTCTTATAGATCTTCATCGATGTCTCTGAAACGTTCAGGACAGGCTCACTTCCGGTCTGGTCCATATGAACATTGAACCGGCAGTACTTCGCTCCATAAGGCGCTTTTACCAGGCCCTGCTGCGCGACAACCGTATAACTTCCGAGGTAAGAATAATCTTCCGCATAGAAGTAAACACTGTTCGACGTAACAAGCGTATTCAGCGGGGTCAGTCCCTTATAGTCCGGAACGTTCGGATCTCTGTGCTCTAACAGGTAAATATTACCGCCCTCGACCGGAATATAGGTCGAAGTATAAGCGCTCGTCTTATCCGCCTGATAAGTAACACCGTCGGATGTTTTTAAGTATCCTTTTTCAATGAACTGAACATTATACTTTTTAAGAAGATTCTGCTGAGAAGCCATGATACTGTCATTGAACTTCTCGAGAATCATACTGCGTCTCGTAGTCGCAGAACCGCCGCTGATTCGCATATAAGCGATATCATCCGTATTCTGTCTGAAACGCGCTGCCACAGTTGCATCCAATGCGCGGGTTACGCTCGTATCTAATGACGGAATCTGGAAGACAGAACCTGAGAACGTTTCACTGTCGTTATACCGGATATCCCCGCTATAAGTAGCAATCTTCTCGCCGGTCTTTGTATAGAACGTAATATAGATATCCGCCGGGTCCGAGTTGTAAAGGACATACTTTTCACCCGGTGTGACCGGAATCATCTTTGTCGCCCACCAAGTGCTGTTATTCGTCATGGTGGTGATATGATCCTGAACAAACTTCACAACGGTAGATCCGTTTTCGCTTTCGACAGCCGCCGCCTGAGCTTTTGCTTCCGCAATCGGAACGCTCGTATCCGTTCCGCTCGGGACATAGATTCTAAGCCAGTCATCGTAAACTAGCGCACCGATGTAGAAATCATCTTCCGTCAGGATGCTGAGCCGTTCGGAAATGTTTCCACGTGTATCCTTATACTGCATGGAAATCGTCTGCAGATGGAAATCTGCAGAAATGCCATGTCCTGTAGTGAAAGAATATACGGCCGGGTATCTGCGGTCCTGAGGCTCCAGATACTGAATCTGATAATTCTGGAAAATATTTCCCTGGTTCTTATATAACTGCGCTTCAAAATAAAGTATATAGTCCGTATCCGGTTCCAAACCGTCAATGACCATAAACGGATGAAGCTCGTTCGGCTTGATATAGGTCCGGTAAGCTTCCAGCTTCGTGTTCGCTTCAACGACACGGACCGCAATCTCATCATTTTCGCTGGACGACGGTTTCATGATGACGCCGTCGATATCCGTGACAAATAACTGATAGAGATTAATGAAGGTCTCGCCAATGAAAGCATCGGTAAAGTCTACCGTTGCCTGCTCCGATTTCGTATAGATCTGCGCATGGAACTTCTTCGTGTTTGTGACATTATAGAATACCGTTCCCTGAAGCGCATAGGTGGAGAGATAGAGATCGTACTGCGTGTTCGGAAGCATCTTCTGAAGCGTCTCGCCAGTCGGGATGCCATCCTTGTCCGTGAGATCCGTTCCGAGGTGGAACGTCACGTAACAGGTCGCAGTATTAGAAAGCTTGTATGTATTGATCAGGTAATCCCAGACATTGTCGATCGGCTTTTCTACGCCCTCAACTTCAACGGTCGGTACTTCCGTATAGGTAAGGCTGATCTGGGTATAAACCGTCCGTTCTAACGTCGTTCCGCCTTCACCCTGCGACTGGACAATCATCGGGAGACGGATCGGGAGATCATAGACCATCTTAATATCGTCATAAACCGCTTGCGTGTAATCAATCGGAATGCCGGCATAACCGGTCGCTGTATCCGGAACGAGAAGGGATTTTCGGATAATATAATCCTTTCCATCCTTTGAATCAGTGCCGGACTGGACACGGAGGTTCATATAGTTCAAATACGGAATCAGCTGTTCATTGATACCGCCGTTTTCGAGGCGTACTCCGACATCAGCTTTTCTGGATTCCGCTTCGACATTAAACGCCAATGCGACGGTGCCCAGATTGAAGCTTCCGGTCAGGAATTTATAAGCAGAACCGATGTTCTGATCATAATGGTTCTTTCCGTCGAGGATGTCATAGCTTCCGCAGATGACGGCTGCATAATAGTTTGTGAAGGAGTCCAGGCTCGTAATAATCCAAGTGGTCTTATCGTTTTCCGCTTCTTGAGTTGCCTTGATCGGCAGGAACTTTCCTTCGTAGGTGACAGATCCGTCCGGAGAAACAGCTTTAACTGAAATCGCATTCGCGGGCTCTGCTTTCTGCCCGTACGGAACGATGAAAAGAGCTGCCGTCGCTTCGACCGTTTCGCCCGGAAGACTGACGCCGTCCAGGTAAGAGCCTGTGGTCGGGTTCGGTCCGACTACGACATTGTCCGGATTCTTAAATGTAACGGTAATGCCGGTGCGCTCTAATGTATTTTCAATCAAAGCGATCGCTGCAGTCGGTTCTTCAGAGGTCGTATGGCCATATCCGGTCGTTTTTCCGGAAATGGTGAACTCATTGCCTTCCTGGTCATAGAGGTGGATCTCATAATTGACACAACGGCCGCCGGAAAGCTTCGAGTTCGTAGTCGCTTCGTCGACAATAAAGCCTTTCTTCAGTGCTGAAAGACTGCTTGTAGAAAGATTCAGTTTCGTGACTTTTCTGTCCTCAACATCAGAACAGACGATTTCAAACTTGTAGACGTAGTTTTCAATCGAACGGTAGTTTACGTCCAACTTTGTATCATCATTCTTCTGGCTAAGACGGATACCGCTCGAAATGTTCTTAAAAACGAGGTCGCAAAGTGCGAGCTGGTTCGCGTAAACAGGAACCTGCGGCGATCCGATCGGAACCGAATTCTCATCATAGAAATCAAGTGCAATTGTTCCTGCTTCTGAGAAGCCCAGCGTTTTGACACGGCCGAGTTCGACCTTCACGTTTTCCGGCTTATTCTGAGCATTCGTAAACGTATAGGTGGCAGTAAGCGTATACCAGGTATCGGTTAACGTCTGGCCAAGCGTATAGATGCCCTTCCCGCCGCCGCCAAGGCTGACACGGATGGGGTTGCCGGTTCCGTCCGGCTTCGCTGTAATCGTGATTCCGCTGTTTGTGATATGGTTCTGCGGGTCTTCAACTTTGACGGATACGTCAATGATATAAATCCACGGGGTAATATCGGAGAAGTTGACAATCGGAGCTACATATTCCACCTCCTCAGTCTCGTCGGAAGTCGTCTCCTCTTTCGTCTCTCTCGACGGTCTCGTGACAGGCGGGACCGTTTCAGCGGTGATTTCCGGAACAGTTTCCGGCGGCTCACCGGTAGGATAATCGGTACGCGGTTCATGCGTCGGGCGTTCCTGAGTCTCCTTCGAAGATTTTTCTATAGTTTCCTTTGATTCATCCTGTGATTCGGGCTCAGCCGTCTCTTCATCCGACGGCGGAACACTTACGGATTCCTCCGGAACAGTTTCAGTCGGAATTTCCGTTTCCGGTTCATCCGAGCCTCTATACTCACCGATCTTCTTTAACAAATCCTTATAGGACATATCCTGTCCGCCCAGACTGATCTCGTCATCCTCGAACATCGGGAGCACATGATCAATAAGTTTCCCATCATCGTAGGTATAGAAAACAATCTGCGCACCGTCAAAGAGGCAGATGGAGTTCATCGGGATTGTGATGATGTTCTTTTCAGATTTTTTAACGGTCATTTCCTGTGCGAGCTGATAGCCCGGGTTCAGTTTGACCAGCATAATCATTAAGGTGTCCGCGCGTGCGCCGATAGAGTTATAGGTCACGCCGTCCGTCATATACATACCGCCGAAGGAATCGAGATATGTCCATTCCTCCGTAATCAGGCGGATATTTTCATTTAAGAAATAGAGAACTTTACCGTCACGGGAGAACATCGGGAACTCCGCGCTGACTTCCTTCTTCTCATCGCTGACATAGTACTCTGTGCTGCGGTAGATATTGCTGTAAATGCTCTCGCCCTGTGCTACATTGATCAACTCAATGTCTTCCATTTCATCCGGGTTCTGAAGCCCCTTCGAAACAACTTCCGTCGGAACTGCATAAGCGTCCTCTGCCAGATAACCCCAAAGGCTGAATTTCGTAATACCTATAATCAGGAAAACAGCTCCTGCCGCCAATACAGAAATAAGCAGCGCCAGAAGGCTCCGCTTTGTGGTAATGCTTGCTGCTATTTTCTTTTTCTCGGAAACAGTTTTTTTCCAGAATAATCTCTTATCTTTACCCTGTGTTCCACTCATTCTGTGTTCACCTCTTTGCTCTCAAATCTCAGTTCAGTCAATTCTTACTCCCAAATCGAATTGAGATTCTCGGTTGTCGGCCGAAGTAACATGCGGTTGCCCTCCTTGTCAAAGAAGACACCGGCTTTTAAATCTATCTTATAGCCTTCAGAAGTGGTTACATACGCTTCTTCTTGCGGTTTTTCCGTTTTTAACTCGAGCAGCGCATCTTCCGCATAACTGTAGACACGCACTCTTCCAGCCGTTACATAATAGAATGATAACGGTGCTAATTGATACTTTACGCCATCATAGACCAGCGTGACCGGATCCAGAAAAACATAGGCGGTCGAACCGACATATAGGAATCCGCCTTTTAAATTAACGGATTTCTCATTAAGTGTCGCCCACGGTTCATCAGCTTCGCTGATGTAGACCTTCGTCAACGAGTCTAACTTCCATTCGTTATTGTCGGAAGGATTATGCCAGCACATCGCGGCCGGAAGAATCATCTGCATTTTCTCTTCATAATAAATCGGGCTGGTATCGTTTGAGCTCGACTCGCCGCTCGCGATTGCGCGGATTCTCGTTCCATTGTCCGACAGTTCCAATGTGACGCCGTTCGAAAAAGTCACTTTCGTCTGGTTGACGATCTGTGACAGTCTCTGTCCTTTTTCCGTATAGGTCGTTTTATTGATGACAAAAACATAGACCAGAACAGCCGCCGCAATGACTAATACTGCAATGATCAGCAGAAGCGGAGCACGTTTGATAAAGCTTTTTCTGTTATTCTGTTTCGGCTGTTTCATCGAAGTTCTTCCTTTCTCCTGACACGATGATATATTCGCGGACCAGAATGATCGCCGCACAGACAATCAAAAATACGCTTAAAAGTATATAAGCGCCGCGAATATCCTGGCTATGCTGAATCTGGTTGCTGTAGCTTAAAAGCGTCGAGCCAAGCCATAAACCGACAGCCAGGACGACTGCTCCGACCAGTTCTGTCAGAATATTGTTCCAGCTGAAGTTCATCAGAATCAGGGCCACCGTAAGGATAGCAAATACGATATACTGTTCGAGGTCGGCTTTCTGTCCTAATACAAGAAACGACGCATAAAATGCAAACCGCGTCCATGCAAAGGAAAGGTGGAGACAGCTCCGTCCGCGAAGACCGACGAGGCCGACGGCAAAGGTGTTACATTCGCCACGTACATTCAGTTTACGGATGAGGATCAGTCCGAGCAGGAAAACCACAACGGTCAAGCCCAGCGCAATCAAGCCCTGGGTTCTGAATCCGACCATCTTCTCAAACAGTTTTGTTACAAATTCCATTATTTCTCTTCCGCAGTTTCTTCTGCTTTTTCTTCTGCTTCTTCGGCGGCTTTCTTCTTCTCTTCCACGAATTCGTCGACCATCAGACGGAATTCATTGTTCCGATGGACATAATATCCCTTTAACTGGCCTAATGAGATGCTGTCTTCGTTCGTTAAGAACTCGACGGTACCGGTCACTGCGCCCATAATCGGGAAATAATCTTCCATGATCAGCAGAGAATAATCTTTACTTTTCACCCGGATAGCTACGATCTCATCGAAAATCCGAAGTCCGTGCTCGAAATCGGTTACACGCGCCTGGATAATGCCGGTGCCGATCAAACTGTCCAGATACTCATTGTTCTGCGTATCCTGCATCTTGATACTCCTTTAGATTACACGTAGCCTCTAGCCTTGCCGATATACATGAACCGGCTCTCATCCTTCTTATCGTAGACACCCGTCAGGATATCCTCGACGTCGTTCAGAATGTCTTCGATCGCAACGAACTGGCCCGGGATACCGGTGAAGTCCTCAGCGACGAACATCGGCTGCGAGAAGTAGTTGCGAAGCTTTCTGGAACGATAGAAAATGCTCTGATCTTCAAGTGAAAGCTCATCGATACCGATCAATGCGACGATCTCTTCCAGTTCTTCATAACGGGACAGATAGCGGACCGCTTCCTGTGCCAGACGTGCATGACGCTCGCCGACGAATTCCGGATCCAGAAGTCTGGAAGTCGTACGGAAGACGTTAACTGCCGGATACAGACCTTTTTCTGCAACTTTACGATCAAGAACAACCTGGCCGTCTAAGTGCTGCTGGACAGCATGAACAGCGGCATCGTTTAAGTCATCGGCCGGGATGAAGATAGCCTGGAAGGAAGTGATAGCGCCATTTTCAGTAGAGTTGATACGCTCCTCGACATCACTGATTTCAGAAAGCATCGTGGTCGAATAACCATTGTCGATCGGCAGATGTCCGGATTCTGCAGAAATCTCGGAGTTTGCCTGGACATAACGATAAATATTATCGATGAAAAGAAGGACGTCCTGATTCTTCTCGTCACGGAGATACTCTGCCATCGTAAGACCGGAAGTAACGCTTCTGGAACGTGCCATAGCGTTCTCGCCCATCTGACCGAAGACCATCGTGATCTTATCCATCAGGTTGCCTTCAACCATTTCATTGTAAAGCTCACGGCCTTCACGGGAACGCTCGCCGCATCCGATGAAGACGGAGTTTGAATTCAGGTTCGTATAGACGTTGTGGATCAATTCCTTGATAAGGACGGTCTTACCGACGCCTGCGCCGCCTAAAAGGCCCATCTTAAAGCCTTTACGAAGCGGGGACAGGAAATCGAGGACCTTGATACCGGTCCACATGATATCCGCATCGATACGGATCTCATCCATCGCAAGGTTTCCGTCGTAAACGTTTCTCACAGCGTCGCTTTCGACCTTCGAATCGTCTAACGGCTGACCATACGTATTAAAGATCTTACCGACGATTTCATCATTATACGGAACACAGAGACCGCCGCCGATACGGAAGACGTCAATGCCTCTCCGTAAGCCGATAACACTGTCAAACGGAACGGTAATGGCAATGCTTCCCTCCATCTCGGTAACTTCAAAACGGTATTCTTTTCCGCCGCATTCGCAGACCAGGATGTCCTTATTCCCGACTTCCTTGTCTAACAGAATTTCAACCTTCAGGTCAGAAACAGAAATGATGCGGCCGACAGGTTCGCCTTCCTTCTTACCGGAAGTGACTGCCTTCGATTCTGAAGCCTTCTTTCCCGGCTTGACGGCCTTTACTGCCTTCGCCGGAGCCGGTTCCGCTTTCTTTTCAGCCTTAGCTTCTGCCTTCTTTTCAGCCTTTGCTTCAGCCGGAGCTTCTGCTTTCTCTTCCACAGCGGCCTGGACCTCTTCAGGTTCTTTCTCTTCTCCTGTAAATGCTTTTACAAGGTCTTCCTTTACGGAATCATCATCCAGGCTGAAAATATTGAGTTCTTCCTCTGGGATATCTTTATAATTCTCATTATTCATAATACACTCTCCTATTTTCTCTTCGCTGCTTCACGATGTCTGGTCTTCAGATAAGAATCAGTAACTTTTCTGCTCGCGAGTTCATTGATTTCCTTGTGGTGTTGCCATAACTCCTGCACTTCCATTTCCTCGATCCGTTTCATCGATTCATTGGTAGCGGCTTCACGGAGCACGTTTTCCGAGGCGTATGAGACGACCGCCGCGACCTTGACTTCATAGTTCAATGCAGTCGTCAGCAGTTCCTCCATGAGGGAACCGACGTCTCCGCCTTCGATGGAGAAATCCTCCTCGTAGGTTTCGAACTCATCCCTCTCAATCTCCATCGGGAAGATCGTCTTCATGATCGGCTCGATGTGGGAGAAGTTGTAGAAGTGGTCGTAGCAGATGTCGATTCCAGAATACTTCTTCGAGTGAATGACCTCTTCAATGACCTCCACCACCTGCTCGTAATGCTCGTCGAATTCGTCGCGTGTCATGCAGAGACGGACCGGGACCGGTGAGTGAATCTTCTTTCCGATAATGATAATCGTATTCTTTTTCGTTTCATTCTCGAGCATCGCATTGACGGAAGTGTTTACAGCTCCACAGAAGCCCATATCCGAGCCGATATAGATGCGAAGCCGTGGACCGTTCGGCGACGGGTTTAGGATTCGCTTATCCAATATCAGGTTTCGGTTGTTCTGGATGAGATCAATCATCCGGAGCACTTCCGCTTCCAGCGTCTTATAACGCATGGCTTGGCGGTTTGCTTTATCCACTCGCATGATAGCGTGGAAATTCATAACTTTTACGATAGCTTTTAGATTCACGGCTTACTCCTGATCCAAGTAATCGGTACTGCGCGGCATCGCCGGCGCTTCACTGTGACAAAACCAATAGATCCGCTTTAACAGCTGCTGAAACTGTTATTTCATCAGTTCGCTGAAATCTGCGACGATGCGGTCCTCTGAACGCGGGCTGTACTTCGGCTGAACAAGCTTGGAAAGGATTTCCGCACCGCGTTTCAGTTTCTTCTGAAGTTCCTGACCGAGTTCATTCTCGTTCGTGAGTTCATAGACTTCTCTCGTCTCCAGATAGCTCAGAAGTTCACGACGCATCGCTGCGTTCGTACGCTTCATCGTACCGGTCTGGACTGCGCCGCCCAGACGGGAAACAGAAAGACCGTAATCGATAGCCGGCTTTAAGCCACGCTCGAAGTTCTTTGCGGAAAGAACGATCTGGCCGTCTGTGATGGAGATGATGTTCGTGGAGATATAATCGGTGATATCGCCGCCCTTGGTCTCGCAGACCGGAAGAACGGTGATGCTGCCGCCGTTCAAATGCTGGCAGCCCTTCTCCAGAAGTCTCGAATGTGCATAGAAGATATCCGGCGGATATGCATCTCTTCCCGGTACTTTACCGGAAAGAAGAGCGATTTCACGGCAGACATCTGCGTGACGCTTTAAGTCATCGATGCAGATCAAGACGTCGCGCGCCTGTGTCAGCATATAATGCTGAGCAATCGTCATAGCGGCATACGGCGTATTCCGCATCGTCGGCGGACATTCGTCATTGAATGCCGCGATAATGATCGTATAGTTCATAGCGCCGCGGCGAAGAAGGTCGGCATAGATTTCCTTGACTTCCTTCTTAGTCTTACCGACTGCGCAATAGATGCAGAGCATGTTCTCTTCGCGCTGGTTGGCAATCGCGTCGAGCAGAATCTGCGTCTTTCCGGTCTTCTTGTCGCCAATGATGAGCTGTCTCTGGCCACGGCCGATCGGATACATCAGATCGATTCCGGTGATTCCGGTATGGAACGGACGCTTGACTTCACCACGTTCCATAATCGGGGTGTTCTCGCTCTCAACCGGGAATTCCAGAAGATCGGTGAAACGCTTATTATTCAGACGGTCATTGCCGAACATGTCAATGACATGGCCAATCGAGTCTTCCGAATACTGCATCGAGAATGCTGCTCCGGTTCCGACTGCTTCATCGCCAATCAGGAGTTCGTCATATTTGTTCGTCAATGCGACCATAACGCCGTTCCGCTCTACACGGTCGACGTAACCTTCCGCAACCTCACCTTTTCCCGGGCGCTCGATGACTACCTTGTCAAAATAAGCGGCTCCGGTCATTCCGCTGACCTCAACCATATAGGTCTGGACCTTACGGACACGTCCGACTTCGCGGATGTTATTGCCTTCATTGATCTGGCTTACTTTTCCATCTACAATTTTATTAATATAGTTGTTCATTAGCCTATCTCTCTTTCCTTTATGCTGTAGTCATAAAGCTGGTTGCCGACACGTACCTGGATGCCTTCAAAGATCGTTTCATCGTATTCCAGGCCTTCTTCCTGGCAGATTTCCGCGTCGCCGCAACGGACTGAAACACGGCTTCCCTCCAGCGTTTCCAAATCTCTTAACCAGTCTCTGAAATCAGCGATATCGAAGCTGTATTCGCCGTAACTCTGAAGGTAATCGTCCAGAAGCCCCTTCTCATCGGAGTCCATAGCGCCCTTCAGCGCTTCCAGCTGTTCTGCATCGTCCATGGTGCCCAGTTTGTAGATGGTGTCAAAATCCAATGCTTCATATAACTTTCTCGCAGCATCGCCCCGGCCGTTATGCCTGCTCACGGCATTCTGGACCGCCTTTTCGATCAGTTCCTTTCTCTCAGCTTTTGAAAGTCCGAAACTGTTACGGATAGCTTTATAGCCCTCCTTCAGGTCCTCCGGTCTGTATTGTGCGACTTGCAAAATCGGAACGCTCCCAACCTTGCCGTATCCGCCTTCAGCGTTCAACGGCGCGCTCTGCATCGCATTGAAACTGTTCAGACTCTTTTTCGTCCCGGCCATACTGTTTAAGAGATCCTGTCTCTCTAATTCAAGGCCGTGGATTTCCTTCGTCTTCTCATCAATGATCTGGTCGTAGCTCTTTAAAAGGAGCTGCATATCCGAGCGAATCTTCACATCCGCGGATAACGCCAGATTCCGAAGCAGCAGGAAAGCGATACCGATCAATAGGACCATGATTGCAATCAATGCAACAAATTCTATGGTCATCGGTCTGCTCCTTCCTTCTCTTTTTCTTCTGATTCTGTCTTACGCGTTTAACAGCGGGTTGAAGTAAAGAAGAATAAATACAAATGCGAACAAGAGCAGTAAAAGAACGCTCATAACAATAGCAACCATCAGCACAGAGTGAACAACGTCGCTGCGCGTTTCCGGGTTACGGCCGACAGCTTCCGCGACCTTTGAGCCCATAATTCCAAGTCCGATGCCGATTCCCATCAGCGCTAAGCCTACCATCCAGCCGATAGCAGATAAAGTGGTCTGAGCAATAACTTCCATGATTTAATCCTCCTGATAGATTAACTTATTCTCAAAATTTATTTACCAAAATAATTTAGTACAGTTTAATGTGGCAGTTCTTCCCGGTTTAGCGCCTGTGGCGCTAAACCGGTCTTTTTTCGTCTTATCCGACGACATCCAAGAAGAACTGGCTTAACTCGTCTGCATCTTCAAACTCATGTTCAGTGTTATAGAAGAGGATGAGGTCTCTCCTGTCTGAAATAGAGATGCTGATTTCGCTCTGAACCGCTGAGGTGCAGTTATAATATGCTGCAAATGCCGCCTTCAGATCGTCATAATCTTCACGCGTGATCTCTGACGACTTCGTCAGCGCAATCGCTTCATTGTACTTCGTCTTATAAATGAATGCATCCATGACGACCTTCGTTTCATACGAATACTCAGAAGCCTTATTCATTGCCGCAATGACTTCGGCGAACGTATTGTTCAAGCCTGCCAGATAAGCGCTGCTCTTACGGACTTCCTTCGAAAGGTTCTTATACTCGGTATAAGCTTCCTTTAACAGGTTGTAATCGTCTACGCTTTCAAGTGAACTGTCAACCGTGTATGCTAACTCTTCCGCATACTTCGTTCTGTACTTGACCCAATCTTCGCTCTTCAGGCAAAGAAGGAAGTCTTCCATAGAGTTTTCAGATTCAAAGGTATAGCCGCTTTCTTTATTGATGAAGCGTAAAATCCTCTCGAGACGATCGCCCAGATCAGGAGCGTAGATGGCTCTGATCTCCTCCGAAAGAATCTCTTCGTCGCAATAGGCGGTAAGTGCCGCTCTTAAGCGTAAGTAGGATTCTTTGGTTCCGGGAGCGTTCGAACTGACAACTACATCGTTTTCGTCGGTCGTATACCGGTAGTTCGTAATCTCCGGATAGACCTTTAAATAATCATCCCAAGCCTTATAACCGTAATACGGGTTCACATGCTTTATCTGAAGCGCCGGGGTGAAATAATTGCCCATATAGATCATATCCTTCAGAGAAAGCATGATCGTCTTTCCCTTCGTGGTAAAATCGCTTTCCAATGTGAACTCATAGCCACCGTTCGATGCCTTGATAGAATTAATATCTTCTTCAGAGATCACCAGATCATCTGCAGAGATGACCACTTTTCCGGATGAGAAGAAGTACTGTTCATCATACTGGACGAAGCAGGTAAGGCTGTTTTTTGTTACCGAACGGATTTCCAAAACAATCGGAAGAACCGGGGTCGAGAAGTATGTCGTACCATAGCAGGTCGAATCGATATCCGAGTAGAGTTCCAATACATAGAAGGTTCCCGGAGTCAGATTATAGATCGTCGTCTGAGTCGCATCGATATCCGCATTCATCTCGCGTTCTGTGTCGGAATACTCGACATACTGTCCGGTTTCCATATCCTTCTTGACCTCTGCGAGGCGGAAGATAACATCACCGAGCTGTCCGTACGGGTCGTTTACGGAATAGTTTACCGTAACAGAATTACAGGACGGAGAAACAGAATAGATATTCATGGTGATACGCGCTTTGGTGACCTCCGGTGCCACACCGAGTCCGCCCTTTCCGCCGTCGCCGCCATCGCCGCCGTCGCCGCCGTAGCCGCCGTTGCCGCC
>DCGM01000051.1 GCA_002315255.1 Lachnospiraceae bacterium UBA1778 | reverse complement strand
TTACACGGGAGAGGCCCCTGATAGGTCCATGTAATCAGGCCCGGGACAGCTTCTGTCCCCGATTCTGAACACGAATCTGTGCATGTTTCTGAGCAATTATCTGAGCAGTTTTCTGTACACGTTTCTGTGCAGTCATCTGTGCAGTTTTCTGTACCGCTTTCTGTATAAGTATCCGTACGGCTTTCGGTTTCTTCCGTCTTTTCCGTATTCTTAACCGGCTCGGAGGACGATTCCCCCTGCGGATTCTTCCCTACATCAGAGGTGATAAGAAGGACTGCCGCGACGATCGCGAGCGCTACGAGGACGACGATAAGATAAGCGAACGGTGAAATCCGCTTCCCCGCGGTTTTCTTCTTCCCTTTCTTTCTCTTTGTTCCGTCTTTTCTCATCCGCTCTCCGTCAGCCTCAAATGTTCACCTATCGTTCACCTTATAGCACTTTACTATTAACTGTTTCTATATTATAATCAATATTTGGTATTTTGTGTCTTTTCGCACACATACGATAAAAAGTATAATCGTTTTTACGAAAAAAGTAAAGACTTCAAAGAGGAACCGATGAAGGAAAAAATCATCTCTTCGCGCCCGGTGAAATGGCTCGAAAGCACGAAGCTCTGGCAGTTTCTGTCGAACCACCCGGCGCTCGGAAAAATCTTTAATTATGAGATCATCATGTATCTCTTCTGCGGCGTATTGTCGACGGTCGTAAGCTTCGTCACCCAATGGCTCGCCACCTTTATCCCGTGGTATCCGTTCGGTTCGGAGGCGCTCCTTCCGACGACGGTCTCCTGGATCTGCGCCGTGCTCTTCGCCTTTTTCGTCAATAAGATTTTCGTCTTTGACAGCCCGGAATGGAACCTTCGGACGCTCTACCGCGAATTTCTTCCGTTCGTCGGCTGCCGGCTCTTAACGCTTCTTTTCGAAGAAGTTTTCATGATTGTCACCGTCGACGTTTTCCATTGGGACCAGATGCTCTGCAAGCTGATCGCGCAGGTTGTCATCCTCATTGCCAATTATATTTTCAGCAAGTTCCTGATCTTTAAAAAACCGGCGAAAAACGCCGAAGAAACTGAAATAAAGGAGTCCTAAAGTGCCTAGAAACAAAAAAGCGGCAGCTTCCATGCCAAAGAAAAAATGGTTTGAAATCCACATTGACCGGGAAAAATACAAGTTTACGAATATCCTCCCGTATCTCATCGCGTTCATCCTTCCGATTTTCGTCATGCTGGTAGTCTTCATCCAGCGCGGGATCTGGCCGTTCGGTGACCGCTGCTTTTTACGGACCGACCTCTATCATCAGTACGCGCCGTTCTTCCACGAGTTAAAGTATAAGCTCGACAATGGCGGCTCGCTCTTCTATTCCTGGAACATCGGCTGCGGCACGAACTTCTGGGCGCTTTCCTCGTATTATCTCGCGGATCCGTTCAATCTTCTCATCGCGCTGTTCCCGGAAAACTATGTCATTGAGTTTGTCACGCTCGCGATTCTTACGAAGATGGGGCTCTGCTCCGTCACATTGACGTATTACCTGAACAAGCGGAGCGACAAGCACGGCGCAGAAGCGTATACGGCAGTCTTCTTCGGCATCTGCTACGCATTGTCCGGATACATGGCGGCCTACAGCTGGAATGTCATGTGGCTCGACTGCCTGTGGCTCTTCCCGCTCGTGATTCTCGGCCTGGAACGGCTCGTCAAGGAGAATAAAGGCCTTCTCTACTGCGTCACGCTTGGCTTCTCGATTCTCACGAACTTCTATATTTCGATTATGGTCTGCCTCGGCGTCGCGGTCTACTGCTTCTTCCTTCTCGGTACGGAGCGCCGCATGCTTAAGGATTTCGCCGAAAAGTTCGCGAAATTCATGGGCTACACTTTCCTGGCCATCCTGTTTGCATCGATTTACCTCGTGCCGTATTTTATGCATTTCGACATGACAGGTTCCTCGACCAGCACGTTCACCTGGAAATGGACGAGCTACTTCTCCGTCTTCGACATGATGTCGCGCCAGCTGATGAATGTACAGCCGCATACAGGCCTCGAGCATTGGCCGAACATCTACTGCGGCATGGCGATCTTCATCATGATCCCGTTCTACTATATGAACCGGAAGATCACGCTCCGCGAAAAGATCGGTTATACGCTTGTACTGATCTTCTTCTATTTCAGTTTTTCGACACGCGCGATGGACTACATCTGGCACGGCTTCCACATTCCGAACTCGCTGCCCTGCCGTCAGTCGTTCATCTATATCTTTATCCTGCTCACAATGGGCTACCGCGGCTTCTCTGATCTGAAGAACCGCTCGTTTAAAGAGATTATCTTTACAATGCTCGGCGCGCTCGCCTTTGTCATTGCCGCCGAAAAACTCGCGATCAGCAGCGAAACGATCACGAACTATGTAGTCTATGCCAGCGCTATCTTTATCGTGCTTTACACGATTTTAGTCTACATCTACCGGAAGGGTAAAGTCTTCCGCGACGTCCTGATCGTCATCATGCTCGCGCTCTGCTGCATTGAAAATACGATCAATACGAGCATCACCTCTGTCTCGACCGTCGGCCGGAACGATTATACGAGCTTCGATGACGGTGTCGAGGACGCAATGGAGATTATCGAAGAGCGTGAAGGCGACGGCTTCTACCGTGTCGAAAAGCTTGAGCTCCGCACGAAGAACGACGGCGCATGGCTCTCCTATCCGTCGATTTCGAACTTCTCCTCGACGGCGGACCGTTACCTGACTTCGCTCTATCCGAAGCTCGGCATGGAGTCTTCGTTCAATGCGTACGGCGCGTCCGGCGCCACCTATTTCACCGATATGATTTTCGGCGTCAAATATACGATTGCGAAGCGCGAGCTTCCGGATGACCCGTACGGCTTATATACGCTGGTCAGCACAAATAATAATAACGTCTGGGTCTATGAAAACAATTACTCGCTTCCGTTAGGCTATGTCCTCGATTCCGACGCCCTGGACGACTGGGATCTTTTCGGCTCCACAGCAGTCGTGATTCTGAACGATCTCGTGAACCAGGTCACCGGCATTGAAGAGTTCTTCGAAGATGTCACGCCGGATTATTCCTCTTCGAAGGAAGTCACCTGCTCTGTCGAAGAAGACGGCGTCTATTATATCTACGCGGCGAAGACCGGCCCGTCGAAGATTAACCTCACGGTCAACGGTTACTCCCGCGACTGGGACAATATGAGCCGCGGTTATCTTCTGAACTTAGGCTACATGAGTGCAGGCGACACGTTCAAACTGAAGAACCCCGACAATGATTCGACGAAGAATATCAGCTTCACGCTCTTCCGCATGAAAGCGGAACAGATCGACGAAGTCCACGAGATCTTCAATGAAAGCCCGATGATCGTCGACTCCTGGGAAGACACAAAGATTGAAGCGCACATCAATGTTACCACCGCCGGAACGCTCTTCACGACGATTCCTTACGAGACCGGTTCCTTCTTAAAGGTCGGCACCGCGACGAAGTCCTGGAAGCTGAAGGTCGACGGCGTGGAAACTGATTACTATTCTTTCCAGAACGCATTCATCACGCTGGATCTTTCCGAAGGCGAGCATACGCTTGAATTCACGTATCAGCCGGCAGGCTTCACAGTCGGCCTCATCATCACGCTTCTCTCTGCTCTCGCAATGATTCTGATCTTCATTTTAGGGAAGCGCCGTGAGAAGCGCATAAAGGGCGCTATTGACCGCGCTGAGCAGGCGGAGAAGGATCTTTTCGCTGCAGCGGAAGAGTTCGTAAAAACGCACAAAATCGAGGCTCCAGCAGGTGATTCCGAATCAACCGCTTCAGCGCTCCATGATCGCGAAGATTACGCGGACGACAGTATAGATGATATCGCTGTTTCCATCCCGTTCGATGAAAAGCCGGATTCTTCTGACGAAAAGCCGGATTCTGCTGATGAGAAGCAGGACGAGGATCTGCCGGAAGACGAGGAATAATATTTCGCGTATCATTATAGAAAACAGGCAGCGTGCCATGCACGCCGCCTGTTTTCTATTTGAGCTTCTTCAGCTACGTTTATTTGCGCTTATTTGCCTTTATTCGCTTTCGCTCTCCGATTCCTCTTCATATACCCGGCCGGTCATCGCATTCTTCGCGCCGCCGATCTTTTCGAACTGAAGATTTAAGGAAAGGTCGAGACCGTCTATCGTGGCGGCATCAGCATTCGTAATCAGCTCGCCGTCAAGGTACATGTAAACATCGACTTTCTTTGCTTCGTTCGCGGAAAGTTCGATATGCGGGAACTGCTCTAAACAGGCTTGGATTCGACGATCAGAAACTTCATACATAAAGTCATCATAATCCGTATAAACCTCGTACGGATCATCGATAGCTCCCGCAAGAATCGCCGAATAGATGGCATTCTCAAGCCCCGGAGGATTACCATAGATGTGGTAAACAACAGTTAATTTGGCGATAAGCGCATCCAAATAATCACTATAGCCGGCATCATTCTTATCAAAGAAGTTCAACTCAAACTGGAACTGGTTTCCATTCGATAATTCGGTAGGTCTCTCTTTAAAGAAATATGCAAATACATCCGGTTCCGGCATTAGCACATCCCCATATTTGACTCCATCCTTCTCGAATTGATAGCCATAAGCAGAAGAAAACGTATAACCCATCGAGTAACTGACGTCCGTATAATAATTTGGTGCGATTTTTGCATATAGTTCCTGTGTTCCTTCATCCGATGAAACCACGAAACGAATTTTCAGTTTATTAAGAAGGCGAAGCATCTGCGGACTCGGAGAAACAGCCGCTTCAAGCATTCCCCATCCCCCCTCTCCCATAAAAGCGGGATCAATCAGGAATATATTCCCGTCATAATGGAAATATCCGTCGTAATTTGCGCTAAAGAGATCAGACACTGACATGTTCATCAATTCGTCCATTTCTTCCAACGAATATTCCGGGTGATCAGGTTGAGAAGAAAAAACGCCTCTAATGGAATAGCATAGGGGGAGATTAACGATGTTCTCTGAAAAAAGATTCTCTAACTGCTCGTAATGCGTATTCCATAATGTCTGAAAATATTCTGCCATATCTGAATCATAATTATAAACGGCAAGAAGCAGGTCGTAGACATCAGCTGTCATATCAGTTAGAATAGAACTAACTTGTGTCTGGATTGACAACACCTTCTCAGCAGCTTCCGTAGGAACCGTAAGGACCAGCCTGCTTCCGCTTCCGAACTCCGCGTTTACTGTCCCGGGAGTTATCTCTCCGTCATCCGCGCGAAACGTCCCCTGCGACAGCTGGAGCTTCACATCCTCGTTCGCGCGTAGCCAGAATGACAATGCGAGTGCGTCCGCCTCATCAGTGTCCTCGGTCTGCTTAAAAATCGAGATGCCGCCGGACGGGGTAGTCACACCGTCATACGCGGAAATATATTCCTGCGCCATGTCGACGAGCTTCGCGACACGGCCGTCGAGGCCGTACTGCGGGGTCTTCATGACTACTTTAGTTTCGCTGCCTTCAGTCTTCGTCGAATAGCCGACCGGCTTTAACGAAAGGTTCGCGCCGATATTCGTC
>DCGM01000112.1 GCA_002315255.1 Lachnospiraceae bacterium UBA1778 | reverse complement strand
GCATATTTGAACGTTTGCCGGTCTCGCAGATACGTTATGAGCCTTTTTCACAGGCCCTTTCCTGATATAAGCATCAGTTCACATTAAACATCTGCCGGTAACGTGATGGCGTGCAGCCTTTCTGCTTTTTAAAGATCCGGTTGAAGGTCGAAAGGCTCGAGAAGCCGGAACGGAGCGCGATATCGGTGACCGGGAGCGAAGACTTCGCTAAAAGGTCTGCGGCGATCTTTGTGCGGTGGATGCAGAGGTATTCACTGAAATGGCAGCCGGTCGCATCCTTAAAAATCCGGGAGAAATGGTACTTGGAGAACCGTGCGATTTCGGAAGCCTTTTCAAGCGTGATGTCTTCCGAATAGTTTTTGTCAATATAGTCTAAAACAGGTATAATATGTTTATGAAGGTTATCCTGCTTGGCACGGTTGTTTTCAGACAGGTCGTCGGAATTCCGGCAGGCCAGGAACCGTAAGAAGCCGACTAGGAAATGCAGCATTTCGGATGAAACGGCCATTTCGCGGAAGAGGTTCGACGAATAATATTCGCGGAGCATTGCAATGATGTATTTCCGGCTCTCCAGAATAATTTCCGGCGACTCCCGATCCGAAAGCAGGATCGGATGGGAAAAGAGAGCATTCAAGTAGTTATAGCCCTCAAGCCCGGAAAAGCGGGAAAGCTCGGTCAGGTAGATGAGGCGCTTCCCGCCTTTGGGCGCATTGAGCACATGGAGCGTGCCGCTCGGAATCAGCAGGATGTCTCCCGCATTCATTTCATAGGTAACTCCCTCAGCCTCGACAGAATAGTCGCCTTCCAAAACGGTAATGATTTCGACTGCCGGGTGCCAATGCGTCGCATAGCCGCGCGTCGCATCGTTGATCCAGAAGAGGAAACCGCCTGAAGTATAACTGACCGTTTCAAAGGTGCCGTCCACGTTTCGGGGGAAACTGGTGTCCGGCTGCATGACCATATATTGCCGAAGTTCTTCGTCATCAATCTGGAAGAGTTCGTTCATAATGCCTCCAAGTCCTGTTTTCCATTGTCAACAATTGCTCATTCGGGCAAATAGGAAAAATGACAAAATAGACAAACAAAAAACGGATTTTCATCGTTTATCATAAGTATTTCCTAAAATAATATAGCAGATTGTACAAAAAAAATCAAACGCCCAGACAAAATTTTACCAAATAGCAACAATTGTAAACAAGAATAGCAATAATTGATAGGTGAGATTTTCATTTCGATTATATACTATGTGTTACAGCAAGTAAAGGTGCTTCTTTTGGAGTATCTGTGAAAGGGGAGACAAATGGGCAAAAAGAAAATGATGGCTACTGGAATCGTTGCCACAAAGAGAAAGGGCTCATTCGGCGCTTACATCCGGCGTTACTGGCAGCTGTATCTTCTGTTGTTGCTTCCGGTAGTATACTTTGTTGTCTTTAAGTATGTTCCGATGGAATATATCCAGATCGCTTTCAAAAAGTACAAACTGGGCATTACTGTATGGGAAATGCCGTTAGCAAAGAATGACGGTTTTGAATGGTTTATTAAAGCGTTCAAGAACCCGAAATTCTGGCTGTCAGTCCGTAACACGGTTGTTTTAAACCTGCTCGACCTGACCTTCGGCTTCCCGGCTCCGATCATCTTCGCGATCATCTTAAACGAGCTTCGTTTCTCCAGACTGAAGAAAGTGACGCAGACGATCGCTTACATGCCGCATTTCCTTTCATGGGTCATCATCTACAGCGTTTCACTTGCACTCTTTGCAGACAATGACGGTATGATCAACCAGGTCCTCGGAACGAAGATTCCGTTCTTCAGTGATCCGACCCATTGGATAGTCTCCTATATCGCGATCGGCGTCTGGCAGAACTTCGGTTGGGGCTCCATCATCTATCTGGCGGCTATCGCCGGAATCAATCCGGAACTTTACGAAGCAGCCATGGTCGACGGCGCAGGACGCTTACAGCGTATCTGGCATGTCACTCTTCCGGGCATCCGGTCTACGATTGTAGTTCTTCTGATCATGAACCTTGGAAATATTTTAGGATCCGGATTTGACAGACCGTTCGCATTCCAGAACAACCTGGTCCTGGATGTGGCTGAAGTTCTTTCCACGTATGTATATAAAGCTGGTATCAAGAGCTTGCAGCTCGAACTTACGACGGCTGTCGGTCTGTTCCAGTCTGTTATCTGCCTGTTCTTCCTGTTAGGTTCCAACTGGCTGTCGAGAAAACTCGGCGAGCGCGGCATTTTCTAAAGGAGGTCTCGAGATGAAGAAAAAAACTTCCGAATATGAAGATAACATCAGGAAACCGGTCCGTGGCTTCGGCAAATTAAACGGCATCAATGGCGGCGACATCATTTGTACGATCATCTGCCTTATCGTCATCGTCATCTGCCTTACCCCGATGCTTCACCTTTTGGCAAAATCCCTGTCAGGTTCTTCCATGCTGATTCAGCATAAGGTTTTCCTGCTTCCGAAAGATTTTACATTAGATTCCTACGCATATGTGTTCAAGGATCCGAAGTATATAAAGTCATTCGGTTTTACCACGATTATTACGGTTCTTTCCTGCGTCCTGTCGCTCGTGATGACGACGCTTTGCGCATATCCGCTTCTGTTCCCGAAGCTGAAGGGCCGTGGTGTGATCAACCTGCTTATTACGATCACGATGTTCTTCAGTGCAGGTACGATTCCGAACTACCTGTTAATGAAGGATCTCGGACTTCTGGATACCCCGCTGGTACTGATGCTTCCGTACTGCTTATCGGTATTTAATATGATCATTCTCCGGAACTTCTTCTACGGTATTCCGGATTCACTCCGCGAAGCTGCAGAAATCGATGGCGCGAGCTTCTTCCGAATTCTCGTCACGATTTATGTTCCGTTATCGAAACCTGTTTATGCGACGCTGGCCCTGTTCTATGCAGTCGGCCGTTGGAATGGTTATTCTGATGCTTTAATGTATGTTAAAACGCAGGACTACTATCCGTTACAGCTTTTGATTTATTACATCCTGAATAACATCAACAGCTTAGATATCGCGACGCAGGAAGGCTTCACCACTCCGGGTCTCGGCATTGGCTTAAGAGCGGCAACCGTTATGTTCTCTACGATTCCGATCCTTTGCATTTATCCGTGGCTCCAGAGATATTTCATCCATGGCGCAACCATGGGTGCCGTTAAGGAATAAACCGCAAAGCGGTTATTCATAAAAAAAGAAAGGAAAGAAAGAAAAATGAGAAGATTTTTGGCAATGCTTTTAGCAGCACTCATGGTCATCTCTCTTGCAGCTTGCAACCCGGTCAACCCGACCGACAAGCCGACTGACAAGGCGACCGACAAGGCAACCGATGCACCGACCGAAGCACAGACTGAGGACGATGCAGAAGGCAGCTACATCAACGGAATGTATTATTTCAAAGAAACCCGTGAAATCACGGTAGAAGTCTTTGACCGTAACGTTGATAATGGTACCCCGGCAAACGACAACAAGTTCACCGATTGGATTAAGGCAGGCGTTCTTCGCGACCATAACATCAAGGTTGAATTCGTTGCTGTTCCGCGTTGGACTGAGACCGATGAAATCAACAACCTCCTTGCAGCTGGCGACGCTCCGGATATCTGCTACACCTATTCTTATCCGACGATTCTTCAGTATGCTAGCCAGGACGGCGTTATCGACCTTGCTGAGCTCGTAGAAGATAAGGAAATGTTCCCGAACCTTTGGAGCTGGCTTAAGGAAAGCAACATCTACTGGGACAAGAGCGTTACCGATGGCTCCCTTTATGCACTTGAAGGCCGCCGCGCTAACTCTAACCGTATCGTCACCTTCATCCGTCAGGATTGGCTTGATGCTTTAAAGCTTGACGTTCCGACCACGAAGGCTGAATTCGAAGCTTGCCTTGTCGCTTTCAGAGACAACGCAGCTACGCTTCTTGGCGAGAACGCAGACAAGATGGTTCCGTATTCTGTTTCCTACGATGTAGGCTGGAGAGCTGGAACCCTTATCGAATCCTTCATTGATCCGGATATCACCGACAAGGAATTCTACATCAATGGCTTCGATGACAGAAAGTACACCGAGAATGGCACGAAGGAAGCTATCCGCTTACTTAACAAGTGGTACAACATGGGTCTCCTTTGGGATGACTTCGCTCTGTATGGACCAGGCGACACCACCGAAGATGACATGATGAAGGCTGGCTATGTCGGCGCTCTTACCCACAACTGGGATTATGTCTTCCGTAATGGCGAAGATTCCATCAACTATCAGTTAACGATCAACGTTGGCGAGAACGCTAAGTTCGTTCCGTGTGATCCGTTCGAAGATGCTAATGGAACGCATCAGAAGTTCGTTGACTCTGGCGCTGGCGACAGAAAGGCATTCTTACCGTACACCAACGAAGAGCCGATCGCTTCTCTTCTGTACCTTGACTGGATCTCTACCGCTTCTAACATTCTTTACCTCCAGACTGGTGAAGAAGGCGTCAACCACATCAAGGGCGATGATGGTTCTTATAAGATCATCTCTGCACTTGGAACCGAGTGGGCACAGAACTCTGGACAGAACATCGACTTAACGATGACCTGCAACGGTCTGAACCTTGGCGATGCTAACATCACTGCTCTGTCTACCGCTTACAGCTATCCGAACAACGATCCGGCACTTGTTGCTGCAGCTGATGCTATCGCAAAGACCGATACCATCCCGGCTAAGAACGTTAAGGTTGCTACCATCGAGTCCGAGAACGGCATGGGCGAAGTCCTTAAGACTGCTCGTGACGAAGGTTTCGATAAGTCAGTTGTCTGCGCAGTTGCTGATTTCGATAAGACTTGGGATCAGTACATGGCTTCTTACCTTGCACAGGGTGGCCAGGACATCATTGACGAGCGTACCGTTGCTTGGGAAGCAGTTTACTCTGGAGATTCTCTTCAGTAATTATTCCCTTTGACTGAATAGTCAATGGCTGCCATTCTTCGGAATGGCAGCCATTCTGTAATAAAAAAGTTAATAGAACAAAGTTAAGCAGTATCAAAAGACAGAAACAGGACTGAAAAGCTCGACAAATGTAGTAAGGAAGGCCTTATGAAACCGGTACACGCACCGAAGGACCCTGATAAAAACAGACCTTTTATTGCACTTTTTATTCATAAAAAAATATTTGGAAACCCGCAGCCTGACGGAAGAGGGCTTCAGAACCTTTTTCTGAACGGACGGATCCGGCATTTCGCGAATGTGAACGGAAACTTAGATGACGAGAACATGCTCTCTATGCTGGAACATGCCGGTACGTTTAAAAAATTAGTCCACTCCATTGGCGTCTCTATTACAGGAGAAGACCGCCGTCATGAAGCGGATTTTTTTCTGCAGATGAACGGGACGATCGCCGAGATCATCGGCGGAGTGACTTTAACGAGACATCTCGTCATGGACGGTATGGAACAGCGGATCGTGCTTTCCGAAGAGGATTGGTGCGAGGATGATTGCCCTACCGGACTGATACGCATTATTCTCCCGGCAGGAGAAGCTGCGGAAATTACTGTAAAATTATATATTAACGATGGATATGACGCCCCTCCGGCGCCTTCGGAAGAACAGCCGAAGCTTTTCGGAGAGGCTTATGATAAAATGATTGCCCGGTCGCTGATGGCGAAAGGGAACGGATACCGAATCCGGACTTTTCTCGAAAAAGCCCGGAATGGCGAAGAGGTTACCGTCGGATTTATCGGCGGATCGATCACACAGGGGTNNGGGGCCGGCTCGATTCCGATCAGCCAGCTGTCTTATGCGCGGCGGTTCTACGAGAAACTGATCGACTATGTCGGGAAAGAGCATGAAAGCGCTTTCCGCTTTATTAAGGCCGGCGCGGGCGGAACGAGTTCCGAACTCGGGATGATCCGCTACGATTTCGATGTCACCGAGGACGGGAAGAAGCTCCCGGATCTCGTCGTCGTCGAATATGCTGTCAATGATAATGATGATGAGCTGGAAGGAAAGAGCTATGATTCGCTCGTTCGAAAGATTTATCTTTCGGAAAACAAACCGGCTGTTATCCTTTTGATGTCTGTCTTCTCGGACGACTTTAACCTGCAGGAGCGTCATCGTAAAGTCGGCGATGCTTATCATCTCCCGATGGTCAGCATAAAAGATGCAGTTGTTCCGCAGTTCTATCAGGAAACAGAAACGCTCATTACGAAGAGCCAGTTCTTCTATGATATTTTCCATCCGAGCAATTTTGGCCACGAAATCATGGCGGATTGCCTTATGAATGCGGTAAAAGCGGCAGATGAAATAAATTCCGCATTAAATGTCGCAGTGAATGCCGCATCAGATTTCTCAGTAAATGCCGCATCAGATGTGGAAACAGATGAAGCTGTAGTTACCGAAAAGGACTTTGATATTTCTTCTGTCGAGGCACCTTATAGCCGGTCCTTTGAAAAAATCCAGCTCATAGACCGAAAGCATCTTAAGGATGCCTGCGTTTTTGAAGGCGGTTTTTCGGAAAAGGATACGGATCTACAGTCGGTCGAGCGTGACTTTAATCCGTTCGGGACGCCGGAGTTTCCGGAAAACTGGATGCATACTTCAGAGAATGAGGAACCGTTCGCGCTCGACGTTACCTGCCGCTCGCTCTTTTTAGCAGCGAAGGACAGCGGACTCATTGATTTCGGAAAAGCAGACATTTCGGTGGACGGAAAACTGATCCGCACCGTCGATCCGCGAAAGGTCGGATGGACGCATTGCAATGCTTTCTTCCTGTTTGAAGAAACCGAAGCGAAGCCTCATCATGTGGAAATCCGCATGGCGAAAGGCGATAGCGGCAAAAGATTTACGATACTTGGATTTGGAGTGGTGAGATGATACTGACGAAGAAGAGCAGCATTTATATCTACATTGAAAAATCGGCAGAGAAAGGCATATATGACATTGCGGAAACCTTTGCGGAGGATATCAGCTATGTCCTCGGAAAGAAGTCGGACATCGTATCGCTAGATACTGTGGGGGCAGGCCTGGAAGATGGCGCAAACTGTGGCGCAGATTCAAACATCGGCCTGAACGGCAGTCTGAATGCAGATGCGGTCGGAATCTTTGTACTGGAAGCCGGAAAGAGTGCCTTATATGAGAAAGCCTGTAAGGACGGCCTTCTCGACGCACAGAAAATCGACGGAAAGCGCGAAGTCTTCGCGATTCAGCCGGTGACGGATTTCTGCGGCGTGGAGAAAGCGCTGTTAATCGCCGGATCTGAAAAACGTGGCTGTATCTACGGCATGTTCACGGTATCCGAGTATATCGGTGTAAGCCCGTGGGTATTCTTTGGCGATATCGCGCCGAAGAAACGCGACGTGATCGAAATCGGGAATGACATTGCGCAGTACTCGAAAGAGCCCTCTGTACGGTTCCGCGGCTTCTTTATCAATGACGAGTGGCCGTGCTTCGGCAACTGGGTTATGAAGAACTATGGCGGCTTCAATGCAAAGTGCTATCGGAAAATCTTTGAAGTCCTCCTTCGATTAAAAGGAAATTATCTCTGGCCGGCGATGTGGACGTCTTCTTTCCCGCTTGACGGACCGGGAGATGCGGACATGGAACTCGCGGACCGCTTAGGCGTCGTTATGGGCACTTCTCATCATGAGCCGTGTATCCGCGCCAGCGAAGAGTGGGATATCGTCCGAGGACCGGAAACGGTTTACGGAAACGAATGGAATTATTATACGAATGAAAACGGCTTAAAGCAGTATTGGTCGGATTCATTAGAAGCGCGTGCCAAATATGAGACCGTCATTACGATCGGTATGCGCGGCGAGCGTGACACGTCTATGCTCGGACCGGATGCGACACTGGCTGAAAACATCGGTCTTTTACGGAAGATTATCCATGATCAGAACACGCTGATCAAAAAATATGTCAATGAAGATCTCTCGAAGGTTCCGCGTATGATCGCGCTTTACAAGGAAGTCGAAGCGTACTTCTATGGCGATGAGAATACCCCGGGCTTGAAAGATGATCCGGAGCTTGACGATGTGATCTGCATGTTCTCGGAGGACAATTTCGGCCATCTCCGTTCAGTTCCGTCCGAAGAAATCCGGAAACGGAACGGCGGCTTCGGCATGTATTATCATCTCGATTACCACGGCGATCCGATCTCCTGGGAGTGGATTGACGCGATGAAGCCGACGCAGATGCGCGAGCAGATGTCCGAAGCGTACGAGTACGGCATCCGCGACCTTTGGATCGTCAATGTAGGCGACATCAAGTTCCACGAAGTCTCAATGGGCTATTTCTTAAAGCTTGCATATGACTATGAAAGCTATGGTTATCCGGCAGAAGACGGCGTCGACAGATTTTTAGCCGATTACGCAAAGGATATCTGCCCGGACGACAGGAAGCTCCAGAAGCGGATTGCGAAGGCCTTTAACGAGTTCCAGCATCTTATGTTCCTCCGTCGGCCGGAAGCGCTTCATGCAGGTGTCTTCCATCCGTGCAATGAGATGGAAACCGAGCGTATTCTCGCGCGGGCGGACGCCTTGCAGGAAGAATCCGACAGCATCATGAAGGCACTTCCCGCACGTTATCGCGACGGATATTACAGCACGCTTCATTATCAGCTGACTGCCGGTATCAATAACCTGCGGATGCATCTTTTCGGCGGAAAGAATGCGCATTATGCGGCACAGGCGCGCTTAATCGCGAACGATTATGCGAAGAAGATCCGCGCGTGCATTGCGAAAGACGACTCGCTGAAGAGAGAATGGCGGCGCTTCAAAAACGGTAAATGGTTCGGCATGGAGCTGGCACCGCATGTCGGTTTTACGAAGTGGAATGAAGACGGAAAGCGTTATCCGGTCCTCAGCTATGTAGAACCGCTTCGTGCGCCGGAACAGAGCATTTCCCGTGCTGACGGCGAGAAAGTCGCCTATAAGAATTACGCGGTTAATGATTATATTGAACTCTTTGATTTCCTCGATGAAGGTTGCGACGAGCTGACGATCGAAATCGCTAACGGCGGAACCGGTTTGGTCAAGTACGAGATCGTTCCGGAGAAAGGCGAGTGGCCGGAGTTTATCGAGATCAAAGAAAAGAAGGGTACGCTTAAGACCCTGAAACAGCTGAAGATAAAGATTCATCGCGAAAAGATGAAAAACGAATATGAAGAGGTCAAGCTTACCGTAGTGGACGGAAAACCCGGCCAGGACTCAAATGGGAGAAGAGCCGGCCAGGACTTCTTCATCAAGGCTTGGAAGGGCGACCCGACGATTCCGGCAGGAACACCGGTCATGAACGGAAAGGGAGTTGTGGCAGAAGCCGCGAAGCCGGTAAAGTGCATTGATACGAAGCGCGGTGCCTTCACAATTCTGAAGGATTACGGAAAATATGAGGGTGCGATCCTCACGATGCCGGTCCTCGCAGACTTCAATGATCGCACAGACCGTCCGGAAGCCGTTTATGAAGTTGCACTTCCGAAGGACGGCGATTATATCGTCCGGCTCTACTGTTCGCCGACGAACCCGGTGGAAGCGGGACGCGAGAAGCGGATCAGCGTACATGCCGGAAACGAAGTGAAGGATGTCATGATTCTTCCGGCCACATTCGGAGTCGGAAAACCGAAGAATGTCCGCTGGTGCCAGGGTGTTCTGGACCAGATCCATATCGCAGAAACCGAGTTTACATTAAAGAAAGGCATCCAGGAAATCGGGCTTTTGCCGCTGGATCCGTGCGTACCGGTCGAACGGATTTTAGTCTATCAGAAGAATAACCCGCCGAAGGACAGTTATTTGGGGCCTGTTGCTGCGGTGAAGAAGGCTTAAGAGAGAAAGGGAAGAACGATGGAACAGAAAAAAAACAAGCTCACTTGGAAGGAACGGGAGCAGGAGTTTCGCGCACGTGCACACGAGCTTGTGTCGAAGATGACGCTGGACGAGAAAATCTCCCAGACGCTTCATCAGTCGAATGAAATTGAGCGGCTTAACATCCCGTATTACAACTGGTGGAACGAAGCGCTGCACGGAGTCGGTCGTGCAGGAACCGCTACGGTCTTCCCGCAGGCGATCGGTCTGGCGGCAGCATTTGACGAAGAGATGATGGAAAAGATCGGCAATGTCATTGCAACGGAAGCCCGCGCTAAGTTTAATGCGCAGGATGCGCACGAAGACCATGACATCTATAAGGGCTTAACGTTCTGGTCTCCGAACGTCAACCTCTTCCGTGATCCGCGTTGGGGACGCGGACAGGAAACTTATGGCGAGGATCCGTATCTTATTTCGCGTCTCGGCGTTCGTTTTATCGAAGGATTACAGGGCGATGACGAATTCATGAAGGCAGCTGCCTGCGTGAAACACTTTGCCGTCCATTCCGGACCTGAAAAGGACCGCCATGGGTTCAATGCAACCTGCGGAAACCGTGATCTTTACGAAACTTATCTTCCGGCATTCAAGGCCGGCGTACAGGAAGCACATGTGGCGGGCGCAATGGGCGCGTATAACCGCACGAACGGTGAACCCTGCTGCGGCAGTAAGACTTTATTAATGGATATCCTTCGCGACGACTGGGGCTTCACGGGTTATGTCACTTCGGACTGCTGGGCTATCAAGGACTTCCATCTGAATCATAAGGTTACCGAGAACGAGACCGAGTCGGTCGCGATGGCCATAAACAACGGATGCGACTTAAACTGCGGAAATCTCTACGGAAACCTTTATCTCGCGGTCGAGCGCGGCCTCGTGAAAGAGGAGCGTATCGATGAAGCATTGGAAAATCTTTATGCGATCCGCATGAGCCTCGGTCTCTTTGAAGAAAAGATTCCGTACGGCGATATCCCGTTTACCGAGAATGATTCGCTGGAGCACCGGAAATTCAATCTCGAGGTTTCGAAGAAGACGCAGGTTCTTTTAAAGAATAACGGAATCCTTCCGTTAAAGAAGGGCGCTTATAAGACGATCGGCGTAATCGGCCCGAATGCAAACAGCCGTCCGGCTCTGTTTGGAAACTACGAAGGCACCTCTTCCCGTTATATTACGGTTCTCGAAGGGATTCAGGACTATGTCGGCGACAGCGCGCGCGTCCTGTATTCGGAGGGCTGCCATCTCTTTAAGAGCCGCATCTCCGGCCTGACCCGGTTCGATGATGACCGGAAATCGGAAGTTGAAGCGATCGCGGAAGCGTCTGATATCCTCATTGTCTGCCTCGGCCTCGACGGAAGCATTGAAGGCGAAGAAGGCGATTCCGGCAATGAGTTCGCATCAGGCGATAAGCGGAATCTCCAGTATCCCGGCCTTCAGCCGGAACTTTTACAGATCGCTTGCGCGGCCGGAAAGCCGGTCATTCTCCTGTCGCTTTGCGGCAGCACGATGGATATGCGCTATGCGGACGAAAAGGCGGACGCTGTCATCCAGTGCTGGTATCCGGGCGCTCAGGGCGGAAAAGCGATTGCAGCGCTTCTGTTCGGCGAGGCGGATTTCGAAGGAAAACTTCCGATGACGGTATATCAGAAGACGGAAGACCTTCCGGATTTCGAGAACTATGAGATGAAAGGACGCACCTACCGTTATATGGAATGCGATCCGCTTTATCCGTTCGGCTACGGCCTTTCCTACACGAAGTTCGACCTTTCGAACGTGAAGCTTTCGGACACGAAGATTGCGAAGGACGGAAAGATCGTCGTCAATGCGACGCTGAAAAATACCGGAAAATTCGCAGGCGCGGAAACCGTTCAGGCATATGTGTCGGTACCGGGTGAATTCGCACCGAAGTATCAGCTGAAGGGCTTAAAGAAGGTTTCTTTGAAACCGGGCGAGAAGAAGACGGTCGAGATTGAACTTCCGGCAGAAGCCTTCGCCTTATTCGATGACGATGCGAAGCTCTGCTTAACGAAAGGAAATGCTACCCTCTTCATCGGATGTCATCAGCCGGATGCGGTCAGCGAGAAGCTTACCGGAAATGCGTGCCAGAAGTTTGACATCGAAGTCACAGAGGACGCAGTCCTTTATGCCGGAAAAGGTAAATTCTAAGGGCTGAAGAGTATCTAAAAGAAGGATGCTCATAAGACTGAAGCATATCCGATAATAAATAGTCAACGAAGTTCTATAATAGCGAAAAACCGCTTTCGAAAGACGAAGTCTTCGTAAAGCGGTTTTTTTGTTTGCAGACGATGACATAATGAAACGCATATGATATAATAAATCCAAATGAGATGCAGGCTAAAAGGATCCAAGCGAGGAAAAAGACCAAAAGGATCCCGATGAAAGAGTCTGCCAAGGAGAGAAGACTATGAATGAATTTATCGGACATGATTTCCTTTTATCCAATGAAACCGCCCGTCACCTGTTCCACGACTATGCGGAAAAGCTCCCGATCATCGATTATCATTGCCATATCAGCCCGCGTGAAATTTATGAGGACAAGCGGTTTAAGAATATTACCGAAATCTGGCTCGGAGGCGATCATTATAAGTGGCGCGCGATGCGTTCGAACGGTGTCGAAGAGCAGTATGTGACCGGAAATGCGGACGACCGCGAGAAATTCCAGAAATATGCGGAGACGCTTGAAATGGCGATCGGAAACCCGCTCGTGCATTGGAGCCATCTCGAGCTTCAGCGGTTCTTCGGCTATCATGGCGTTTTAAACGGCGATACGGCAGAAGAAGTCTGGAATCTTTGCAATGAAAAATTACAGCGGCCGGAGTTCTCGGCGCGCGGACTTATCCGCATGGCAAATGTCGACGTCATCTGCACGACGGACGATCCGGTCGATTCGCTGGAATGGCATGAGAAGCTGGCGGCGGAGAAGGATCTCGGATTTAAGGTTTACCCGGCTTGGCGTCCGGATAAGGCATCCGCGCTTCGGACACCGGGATTTGTCGATTATATTAAGAAACTTTCGGAAGTTTCAGGCGTGAAGATTGCGAGTTTTGAAGACCTGAAGACCGCACTGGTGAAGCGGATGGACTTCTTTGCGTCACTTGGCTGCCGCGTTTCGGACCATGGTCTCGACTATGTGCCGTATCAGCCGGTCAGCGAAGCGGAAGCGGATCGGATCTTCCAGACCCGTCTCGCCGGAAACGAGGTCAGCGCATTAGAAGAAGCGCAGTTTAAGACGGTCTTTATGGTCGCGATGGGGTGCGAGTACAACCGCCGCGGCTGGGTGATGCAGCTTCACTACGGCTGCAAGCGGAACAATAACACGCTGATGTTTAACCGTATCGGCGCGGACACCGGTTATGACTGCATCAGCAACTTCGCTCCGGGCGCGGAGCTCGCGGATTACCTCAATGCGCTTCAAATGACCGAAGAGCTGCCGAAGACGATCCTTTATTCGTTAAATCCGGCCGACAACCAGCTTATTGGCACGATCCTCGGCTGCTTCCAGGGCGGCGTGACCGGAAAGATCCAGCAGGGCAGCGCATGGTGGTTCAATGATCATAAGACCGGCATGCAGGACCAGATGATTTCGCTCGGAAATTTAGGCGTGCTCGGAAACTTCGTCGGTATGCTGACCGATTCGAGAAGCTTCTTATCCTATCCGCGTCATGAGTATTTCCGCCGGATTATGTGCAATCTGATCGGCGGACTCGTCGAAAACGGCGAGTATCCGAATAATGAGAAGTCCTTAAAAAAGATTGTGGAAGGGATCTCCTATTATAATACGAAGAAGTATTTTGAGTTTTAAGGATATGTTGAAAAGGAGAAAACAGCGATGGAAATCCAGGAGCTGATTTATAAGACCGGTATCGTTCCGGTAGTTGTCATTCAGGACGCGAAGGACGCAGTGCCGTTAGCGAAGGCGCTGATGGACGGCGGACTTCCGTGCGCGGAAGTCACGTTCCGTACGGACGCGGCAGAAGAATCGATCCGCCGCATGACGGAAGCGTTTCCGGAAATGCTGGTCGGCGCGGGAACGGTGCTGACGGAGGAGCAGGTTGACCGCGCGGTGAACGCCGGCGCGAAGTTTATCGTAGCGCCCGGGTTTAATCCGGTCACGGTGAAACATTGCCAGGAAATCGGCGTTCCGGTATTCCCTGGCGTCATGACCCCGTCTGAAATCGAGCAGGCGCTTTCCTTTGGCTTGAAGGTAGTCAAATTCTTCCCGGCAGAACCTGCAGGGGGCTTAAAGATGATTCAGGCGATTTCCGCGCCGTATGTCGGGTTAAAGTTTATGCCGACCGGCGGAATCAATGCAGAGAACGTCCGCCCCTATCTCGCTGATTCCAAGCGGATTATCGCGTGCGGCGGCTCGTGGATGGTGAAGAGCAGCCTGATCGAAGCGGGCGAATTTGACAAAATCCGTGAAATGACACGGGAAGCGGCCGAGATCGTCAAAGAGTACAGAGGCTGAAGATCCGAAAGGGTAAGAACATTCTTCGGTTGAATACGTAAAAAGCTACGAGATAGAAGATTTGAAAAACAGAAGGATATAAAACGGAGATTTTTATGGCACTTAATCTGAACCTGAAAAAAGATGCGATGTGGGATATCGTATCGCTTGGAGAAATCATGCTTCGGCTGGATCCCGGCGACGGACGGATCCGCACCGCGCGCGAGTTTAAAGTCTGGGAAGGCGGCGGTGAATATAATGTCGCGCGCGGCCTTCGGAAATGCTTCGGAATGAAAGCGACCGTGCTCACCGCTTTTGCGGACAATGAAGTCGGCCGCCTCCTCGAAGATTTTATCTGCCAGGGCGGCGTCGATACGTCTCATATCGTCTGGAAGAAGACGGACGGCATCGGAAGAACCTGCCGGAACGGACTCAACTTTACCGAGCGCGGGTTTGGCGTCCGCGGAAGCATCGGCTGCTCGGACCGCGCAAATACGGCGATTTCGCAGACGGCTGCCTCCGACTTTGATTTAGAGAAGATTTTTAAAGAGGAAGGCGTGCGCTGGCTCCATACCGGCGGCATCTATGCGGCGCTCTCCGAAAAATCGTGCGAAACCGTGATAGAGGTCATAAAGACCGCGAAGAAGTACGGAACGGTCATTTCGTATGATTTAAATTATCGGCCTTCGATGTGGTCTGCCATCGGCGGAATCGAAAAGGCGCGCGAGGTCAACCGTGAAATCGCGCCTTATGTCGATGTAATGATCGGAAATGAAGAAGACTTCACCGCTTGCCTCGGCTTCGAGATCGAAGGAAACGACGGCTTAAAGAAGCTCAGCACTGACGGCTATAAGAAGATGATGAGTGTGGCAGCGGCCGAATATCCGAACTTTAAGGTGATCGCGACGACGCTCCGCACGGTTAAAACAGCTTCTATCAATGACTGGTCGGCCCTCTGCTATGCGGACGGAGAAATCTTCCAGTCAAAGGAATACCGTGAACTCGAGGTTTTCGACCGGATCGGCGGCGGCGACTCCTTCGCGTCCGGCCTGGTTTTCGGACTGATGACGACAGGCGATCCGGAAACCGCAGTCAACTACGGCGCGGCACACGGCGCATTGGCGATGACGACGCCGGGCGACACCTCGATGGCGAACCGGAAGGAAGTCGAAGCATTGATGGGCGGGGCAGGCGCACGCGTGGTACGGTAAAAGCGAAGAACGATGCGGCAGCACGTGTCGTGCGATAAAAGCGAAACCCCTTTTAATGGAGCGCGGAATTCCTCTCTTGTGATTTTTTACTGGAAGAGAAAGCCTTTCCCTATGCGGTTTTGGTGCTTTTATAATGAGTTTATCACTTGACAAAATAACAGTTTTCAGTATAATTATAGGGTGCGCTATTTGGCGTACCCTTATTTTTATGCTCTTTTTTGTCAGTTCGGCCGACAACCCGGCCTATAAGAAGAGGATAAAGATAAAGCTAAATAAATACAGGAGGAAAAAGAATGCCTACATTTAACCAGTTAGTTCGTAAAGGCAGAACGACCGAAGCGAAGAAGTCTACGGCTCCGGCTCTTTTAAGAGGTTTCAACTCTTTAAAGAAGCGCGCGATCGAGACCAATTCTCCGCAGAAGCGTGGTGTCTGTACAGCTGTTAAGACAGCTACCCCGAAAAAGCCGAACTCAGCTCTTCGTAAGATCGCCAGAGTCCGTCTTTCCAATGGTATCGAAGTCACGTCCTATATTCCGGGAGAAGGCCACAACCTTCAGGAGCATAGCGTTGTCCTCGTCCGTGGCGGCCGTGTCAAGGATCTTCCGGGTACACGTTACCACATCGTCAGAGGCACATTAGATACTGCCGGTGTTGCAAACCGTCGTCAGGCCCGTTCTAAGTACGGCGCAAAGAGACCGAAGGTCAAAAAGTAACCTATAGACATTTATCGGAAAATATTGTACGGCATTTAAATCCTCTAGGGTTGTATAGATGATAGAATGGTGTGCGAACACTCGAAGAGAAGAGTGAGTACCGATGAATTAACGATTGTTAAGGAGGGAAGTAACGTGCCAAGAAAAGGACATACTCAAAAGAGAGATGTATTAGCCGATCCCATTTACAATGATGTCGTAGTCACGAAGCTGATCAACAACATCATGCTGGACGGCAAAAAGGGCGTGGCCCAGAAGATCGTCTATGGCGCTTTCGGACAGCTTGAAGAGAAGACCGGAAAACCGGCTCTGGAAGTATTCCGCAACGCTATGGATAACATTATGCCTGTTCTCGAAGTTAAGGCAAAACGTGTCGGTGGTGCAACCTATCAGGTTCCGATCGAAGTTAAGCCGGAAAGAAGACAGACGCTGGCGCTTCGCTGGCTCACCAGTTTCTCCCGCGCTCGCGGTGAGAAGACGATGGAAGACAGACTTGCAGGCGAGATTCTCGATGCAGCTAACTCCACCGGCGGTGCAGTCCGTAGAAAAGAAGAAATGCATAGAATGGCAGACGCTAACAAGGCGTTCTCTCATCTCAGGTTCTAATGCAGCCTGAAATGATGGCCAAAGGAGATTAAGGATTATATGGGAAACAGTAGAGAATATCCCCTGGAGCGTACTAGGAATATTGGCATCATGGCGCATATCGACGCCGGGAAGACAACTCTTTCGGAACGTATTCTTTATTACACGGGAATTAACTATAAGATAGGCGACACCCATGACGGCACAGCCACCATGGACTGGATGGAGCAGGAAATGGAGCGTGGTATCACGATCACTTCCGCCGCCACGACCTGTCATTGGACTTTGGAAAAAGAAACGAAGCCGGCACCGGGCGCTTTAGAGCACCGGATCAATATCATTGACACGCCGGGCCATGTCGACTTCACCGTCGAAGTGGAACGTTCACTCCGCGTGCTTGACGGCGCTATCGGCGTCTTCTGCGCGAAGGGCGGCGTCGAGCCTCAGTCAGAGAATGTCTGGCGTCAGGCTGACACCTACAATGTCCCCCGTATGGCCTTCATCAATAAAATGGACATCTTAGGCGCCAACTTTTACGGCGCCGTCGAACAGATTCATACCCGCCTCGGTAAGAATGTAGTGATCCTGCAGCTTCCGATCGGAAAAGAAGATACCTTTAAAGGAATCATCGATCTGTTCGAAATGAAAGCTTATATCTATAACGACGATAAGGGTGACAATATCACCGTCACGGATATTCCGGCCGACATGGCAGATGACGCTGAACTCTATCGGGATCAGCTCATTGAAAAATGCTGCGAGCTCGATGACGATCTGACGATGATGTTCCTTGACGGCGAAGTTCCGACGGTCGAGCAGATGAAAGCCGCTCTTCGGAAAGCTACCTGCGAGTGCCGGGCGATCCCGGTCTGCTGCGGCAGCGCTTACCGGAACCGTGGCGTCCAGAAGCTTCTCGACGCAGTTATCGAGTATATGCCGTCTCCGTTAGACGTTCCGTCGATCAATGGAGTGGACATGCAGGGCGAAGAGATCCTGCGCCATTCTTCTGACGAGGAACCGTTCTCCGCATTGGTCTTTAAGATCATGACGGACCCGTTCGTCGGTAAATTAGCTTTCTTCCGCGTTTACTCCGGAACTTTAGATTCCGGTTCCTACGTTTTCAATGCGACGAAGGGTAAGAAAGAGCGTGTCGGCCGTATTCTGCAGATGCATGCGAACAAGCGCCAGGACATCGATAAGGTGTATTCCGGCGATATCGCTGCGGCAGTCGGTCTGAAATTATCCGGCACCGGTGACACGATCTGTGATGAAGCTCATCCGGTTATCCTTGAGTCGATGGAATTCCCGGAGCCTGTTATCGAGCTGGCGATCGAGCCGACCTCGAAGGCAGGACAGCAGAAGCTCGGCGAATCTTTAGCGAAGCTTGCTGAAGAAGATCCGACCTTCCGCGCGCATACCGATGTGCAGACCGGCCAGACGATCATTGCCGGCATGGGCGAGCTCCATCTGGAGATCATTGTCGACCGTCTGTTACGCGAATTCAACGTAGAAGCAAACGTGGGTGCACCGCAGGTCGCGTATCGTGAAACGATCACCAGCACGGCTGATGTCGATTCCCGTTATGTCCGCCAGTCCGGCGGCCGTGGCCAGTACGGTCATTGTAAGGTACGCTTCGAGCCGATGGAGGCGAATGCTGAAGAGCTGTTCAAATTCGACTCTGAGGTTGTCGGCGGAAATATTCCGAAGGAATATATCCCGGCAGTCGGAGAAGGTATTGAAGAAGCGACCAAGTGCGGTATTCTCGGCGGATACCCGGTTGTCGGTGTTCATGCGACCGTTTACGACGGTTCTTACCATGAGGTCGACTCCTCTGAGCAGGCTTTCCATATCGCCGGTTCGATGGCGTTTAAGGAAGCGATGCAGAAGGCGAAACCGGTTCTGCTTGAGCCTATCATGAAGGTTGAGGTCACGATGCCGGAAGAGTACATGGGTGATGTCATTGGTGATATCAACTCACGTCGCGGACGCATCGAAGGCATGGACGATTTAGGCGGCGGCAAGCTCGTGAAAGCGTATGTTCCGCTCTCTGAAATGTTCGGCTATGCGACGGATCTCCGTTCGAAAACGCAGGGTAGAGGAAACTATTCGATGTTTTTTGAGCGTTATGAGCAGGTTCCGAAGAATATCCAGGACAAAGTATTAAACAAGTAAAATTTTACTTGCAAAAAGACATCAAAACCCATATAATGTGTGCGTATGGGTAAATTTAGCCGAGAGGCGCATTATCATTAGGAGGATTTAGTAAAAATGGCAAAAGCGAAATTCGAAAGAACAAAACCGCATTGCAACATCGGTACCATCGGCCACGTTGACCATGGTAA
>DCGM01000009.1:2273-6400 GCA_002315255.1 Lachnospiraceae bacterium UBA1778 | reverse complement strand
TAAAGATTTCCTTTAACGTGAACTCGTTACCGGAGTTCGGACAGTGGAAATCGACCGGCTCTGGCGATTATGTAATGGGATTGGAACCGGGAAATCTACAGGTCTACGGCGGCTGGTATGCAGAGGAGCAGCATTGCCTTCCGACGATCGGCGCGCAGGAGACGAAAACTTATAATCTGACTTTCACTGTTTTGGATTCTTCAGAAGAGATCGCCGAAACGGATGAAATATGTAAAAAATTATTACTTTAAGGAGATGTTTTATGAAACGTTCTGAGATCAATGCAGTTATCAAGAAGTTTGAAAAACTGATGGATGAGCACGGCTTCCTGCTTCCGCCATTCTTAAGCTTCACGCCGGAAGAGTGGCAGACGAAAGGTCATGAATATGACGAGATCCGTGAAAACATGCTCGGCTGGGATGTCACCGATTACGGCCTTGGAAACTTCGACACGCTCGGTCTTGCGTTAATCACAATCCGTAACGGAAACACGAACATGAAGGAGAAATATACGAAGACCTACGCTGAGAAGATTATGATGTGTGACGAGGGACAGGTTTCCCCGATGCATTTCCATTGGAATAAGATGGAAGACATCATCAACCGTGGCGGCAATGATATCGAGTTCAAGCTCTACAATGCAACCCGCGACACCGAGCAGCTCGCTGACACCGATGTAGAGATCTGCCAGGACGGCCGCCGTTATACCGTACCGGCCGGCACGGTAATCACCCTTCATCCGGGCGAGAGTCTTTCCCTGTATCCGTATTATTATCATGAGTTCGTCATCCCGAAGAACGGTAAGGGGCCGGCGCTGATCGGCGAAGTTTCGATGTGCAATGATGATAACACCGATAACCGGTTCTTAGAATTCCTGGGAAGATTCCCGGTCATCGAAGAAGACGAAGCTCCGTATCGTCTGCTTTGCACCGAGTATCCGGCAGCAAAAGACTGATGGCTATAAAGAAGATGCCCGCGGAAGCGGGCATCTTCTTTTCTAATTAAGAGAGGAAAATATGAAAAAACTGAAAGGAACAGCTTTGCTCCTAGCGGCATCGCTCCTCGTAATGACATTGTCCGGATGCACGGAAAACCCGAAGTTGACGGAAAGCCAAACGGAAGATACGGAAGAAACTCAGACGGAGACGGAGGCCTTGACATCGGAAACGGAAACCCCGACTGAGAGTGAGTCAGAGACCGAAACCTATTATCAGACGGACACGCTTTTTTATACGGATGTGAAGGATTCGGAAGTCGTGTTTACCGATAAGGTGATGGAAAATCTTTCCGCCTTCTTCGTTCCCGCAATGCCGATCGGAACATTAAAGAATCAGGGAAACTCAGCAGGAAACCTGACTGCTGTCATCGATTCGTCTATCACCTATCAGACGATTGAAGGCTTCGGCGGAAGCGGCTGCTGGTGGGCCTGTTTTTCTGATTATTATGATGAAGAGGCGCTCGATACCGCATTGATTTTACTGTATTCGCAGGAATATGGCATCGGCCTTACGACCTACCGTCATAATGCCGGCGGCGGAACTCCGAGCAGTGCCTACGGAAAAGTCGTGACAGAATGTGTCGAAGAATGCCCGGGCTTTATGAATCTTGAACGGGATGCCCAGGGCATGAAGGTCATTCGGAAGCTTCAGTCACTTGGCGTGGATTACTTTACGCTCTTCATGAACAGTCCGCCGGCGCGGCTTTGCGCGAACAATGATACCCGCGGCGCGGAGGACGGCTCGTCGAACCTTCCGGAGGAGAATTACGAAGAGTATGCGAAGTATTGTGCCGATGTCATTGAACTTTACACGCTCGCGGGAGTTCCGGTCAAATACTTAAGTCCGATCAATGAACCGCAGTGGAAATGGTCTCCGGCGAAATGGCAGGAAGGGTGCCATTATGAGTATAACGAAGTCTTCAACTTCGATAAGATTCTGATTCAGGAAGTCGAGCGCCGCGGCCTCACAACGAAGATTTCTGTCCCGGAATCCGCGGCCTGGTATGACGAAACCTATACCATTTTCCTGATCAATAAGATGTTCTATAACAATGTTTACAAGAACCATGTCGATCACATCTCCGTTCATGACTATGGCGCGCAGGCGAAGCATAAAGAGAATTGTATGGAGAAGTTTAAGAAGAGTGGCATGAACTGGCCGGTCCATATGACGGAGTGGACGAATCTCACGACAGATTATGACACGATGCCGTACATGACGATCACGCGCGATTTGAATGAAGATTTTTCGATTCTGAACTGCACGCTCTTTGAGTGGTGGACGATTATGAATATGACGGATGACAGTCTGAAGGATACGACGAATGCTTTTGCATTCGCGTCCGATGACGGCCGCGCAGGCCTTGGATATCGCGCATATGTAGTCGGACAGTATTCGAAGTTCATTACCGGTGCAACGCGGATCGAGATGGAACTTACGGACGAAAATGATGAGGTTTACGGCACTGCTTACGTAAAAGACGGCCAGACGATCGTCATCTTAAACAATGAGTCGACTTCGGAGCGTACCGTGTCACTTTCCGGCATTACTGGAATCGGCGCCATGTATACGACTGACGGCGAACTCCGGCTTCAGTATAATGGTGATGTCGATGCCGCATATGGGATCACCTTGTCACCGGAGTCGGTTAATACGATCGTGTTTGAGTAAGCAGGACTTTAGTGAAGCAGAAATCAAATAACCATAATTCAAAAAAGGTAAGATATTGAAAACAGCTGGTAGATATTGAAAACAGTTGTTTTCCGACTGAAATCATCTGCCACAAGTGTAGCTTTTGTGCTATACTTGTGGCAGATTTCTTTTTCATCGGACTTTCGTCCTTTTTTTTGTCCGGCGGGAAAGATTTCGAAGAGCTTAGGAGTTTCGGACATGAAGACCTTATGGAGATTATCGAAGGAAGCGGCCCGCTATAAGGGCTATTATATCATTGCGATTTTAGCGACACTTCTGCTTACGGGAGTGAACCTCGCCGCACCGCGTATTCTGTCGGCGCTGACCGGAATCGTGGAGAAGGGGATGGGAGAGGATTTCGGAACTGTCGTCTGGACGCTGACGATTGCGCTGATCGTTCTATATCTTCTCCGGATTCTGTTCCGTTATCTTTCCAACTATATCGCGCATATCGCGGCGTGGAATCTGGTCGGTATCTTCCGGACGCGTGTCTATGATAAGATGCAGCGCCTCGACCTGTCGTATTTCCACCATAAACAGACCGGCGATCTTATGAGCCGTGTTATCAATGATACGCGCGACCTGGAGCTTTTATATGCGCATATCATCCCGGAACTGATTACGAATATAGTGACATTTTCCGGCGTCCTCGTGATCCTTCTTTCTGTCAACTGGCGTCTCGCATTGATCACCTGTTTCCCGATTCCGCTGATTATGCTCGGCGGTTTCCTGTTCTCGAAAAAAGTCCTCCCGCTCTTTAAAAAGGGCCGCGCCAAGGAAGGCGCGCTCAGCGGAAAACTGCAGGACAACCTTTCCGGCGTTCACGAGATCCAGTCGTTCGGACAGGAGGATTATGAAGCGAAGCAGTTTGACGAGAAGAATTTTGATCATGTCCATACGCAGCTTCATGCCTTAAAGATGAGCGCGATTTTCCATCCGTGCGTCGAATTCCTGTCGTCGATCGGCACCGTGTTAGTCGTCTGTGTCGGCGGCTTTATGGCGTATCGCGACGGCCTTTCCGTCGAAGATATCGTCACCTTTATGCTGTATCTCAGTCTGTTTTATCAGCCGGTGGCGGGACTTGCGAACCTTTTAGAAAATATGCAGCAGGCATTGGCGGGTGCGGAACGTGTGCTGGTAATCGTCGATGCGCCGATTCAGATTCATAACAATGAGGGCGCGGTCGACCTGACCGATGTGAAGGGCGCAATCACATTTGACCATGTAAGCTTCTCTTACGAAGAGGACGAGCCGGTTCTTCGCGATGTTTCATTCGAGGTAAAACCGGGGCAGATGGTCGCATTTGTCGGTCCGACCGGCGTCGGAAAAACGACGCTCACGCAGCTGGTTTCGCGCTTCTACGAGCCGAGTGAAGGCCGGATTCTGATCGACGGGAAGGATATTCAGGCGCTGACCATCGAAAGCCTCCGAAAGAGT
>DCGM01000009.1:0-2243 GCA_002315255.1 Lachnospiraceae bacterium UBA1778 | reverse complement strand
GGTGCTTCAGGATACATTCCTCTTTAACGGAACGATTGAAGAGAACATCCGATACGCGAAGCCGGAAGCGACGATGGAAGAGATCATAAAAGCGGCGAAGGCTGCCTTTATTCATGAGGATATTCTGGCAATGCCTGACGGATACGCGACAGAAGTCGGCGAGCGCGGCGTACGGCTCTCCGGCGGACAGAAGCAAAGAATCGCCATCGCCCGCGCGGTCTTACGCCGGTCGCCGATCATTGTCCTCGACGAAGCGACGGCTTCCGTCGATGTCGCGACAGAACGCGAAATCCAGAAGGCGGTCGGAAATATCGTCGGAAAGAGCACGATACTGGCAGTCGCGCACCGCTTGTCGACCATCCGCGACGCGGACCTGATTTTAGTCCTCGAAAATGGAAGAATCGTGGAGCGGGGCACCCATGACGAGCTCGTGGCGCTCGGCGGAATCTATGCGGAAATGAATACGATCCAGAGTAACTCATTGAAGGGGTAAGTCTGGAAGAAAAGGAGATTAGAAAATGGATATGAACTGTGGATATTGTGCGGGCGGAGAAGCGCTCGCAGCATTTGGAATCAAAATCTGTGACCTCTCGGTGAGCCAGCTGATTCTCTTTAAAGAGCAGAGCCATAAAGGGCGTGTGATCGTCGCCTTTAAAGACCATGTCAGTGAAATGGTCGATATCAGCGACGAAGACCGGAATGCGTTTTTCGCGGATGTAAACCGGGCGGCGAAGGCGCTTCATAAAGCGTTCTCCCCGGATAAGATCAATTACGGCGCGTATGGCGACGGCGGCTGCCATCTCCATTTCCACCTCGTTCCGAAGTATAAGAGCGACGAGTTTGAATGGGGAACTCCGTTCGCCATGAACCCGAAGCGTGTCTTCCTGTCCGAGGAAGAATATCAGGAGCTGATTCAGAAAATCAAAGATGCGCTTGAGTAAAACGCAGTCAAAATACATTTGCTTCATCGGAGAAGCATGGACCTCCGGGAGCGACGATTATCAAACCGTCGGTCCTGGAGGTCTTTTTTTGTAGAACAGCGTCTACGGGAAACGCAGCAGTAAGTTATCCTTAAAAAGGAAATTTTTGATGTAAAAAGGCGTAAGTGTGTAATAGTTATGAATTGTTTATGCATTATTTGTGTATATAATTGACTCACCCCAGAATGTATTATATAAATAAAATGTTAGATAAAATTATTCCCGCCATAATCCGAATAATACTTCATCTAATCAGAAAATTTATTTAATTCTTATGAAATAAACATCTCTGGAGGAATCACGAATGTTAAAAAAGATTGTCGCAATTATTCTGGTATTGACAATGCTGCTGACCACAGCCAGCTGCCATACTCAGTCTTCGTCCGATGAAGGACAGGCTAACGCATGGCTGGTTTGAGAAGCAGCACCCTTATCTTCTATGGGAAGCAAAGGGGATATGTATCTCGATACGCAGACATATGATATTTACCTGAAGAAAGCTATCGGATGGGAGATCATTGGAAACATCCATGTTTCTGATGCAGAAGACCCGACAGCTGAAAACGGAAAGATTCCGGTTTTCCAGATGACTGGAAAGACTCTTCAGTGGAAATACGAAGGCGACAGCGAGTGGAAGACGCTTTACAGTTTTGATCAGAACGTATCTGAACTGTCCTGGCTGGTCGGCCCGAAAACACCTGACGCATCCTATGGAAACAGCGGCGATATGTATGTGAATACGAAGACCTATGACCTCTATCAGAAGAATGATAAGTCCTGGGACCTCGTCTGCAACATCAAATACAACGAGGCACAGACTTCCACCGGTGCAAAGGGCGAAGACGGTAAAGACGGTAAAGACGGCGAAAATGGAAGAACCCCCATTTTCCAGATGAATGGTCAGATGCTTCAGTGGAAATACACCGATGAAGACACCTTCAAGGACCTCATCAAAATCGTCAACGGCACGAACGGCAAAGACGGTAAGGACGGTAAAGACGGCACGAACGGAACCAATGGAACTGACGGCGCTGACGGCGCTGACGGAACGGACGGTGCTACCTGGCTGGTCGGAAGCGGAACTCCGGGCGCCGGTGTAACTGCGAAAAAGGGCGATCTCTATCTGGATACCGAAACGTGCAACCTATACAAATATTCAGGTTCTGCATGGACCTATGAAGTAAACATCAAGGGCGCTAGCGGCGCTGATGGTGAGGACGGTGCGGACGGCGCTGACGGCGCTGATGGCGCGGACGGCGCGGG
>DCGM01000109.1:10023-10745 GCA_002315255.1 Lachnospiraceae bacterium UBA1778 | reverse complement strand
CCGAAGGGACCGAAGAAGACAAAGTGAAAGCCGTGGGCTTGACGATAGTCAATAGCCCACGGCTTTTAATTTGGATTCGAGTTCGGGCAGAGCTGCCCTAATAGGCCGCCTGCAACGAGTAGGAAACGAGCGACTAGCGAAGAAGATGTAGATTGAACCGTGACCGGTCTCACTAGAAACATATCGAAGCCTTTTCAGGGGCGCCGCCCCAGACTCCCATTCGGGCAGAGCTGCCCCTATAGGCCGCCTGCAACGAGTAGGAAACGAGCGCCTAGCGAAGAAGATGTAGATTGAACNNAACATATCGAAGCCTTTTCACAGGCATCGTTTACCGGTAGCTGATGAAGGCGTTGGCATGGGCCTCGAAGAAGGCCGTCGCGTCTTTTAATTTCATGGCGGTAGTGATGCCGGTGAACGGATCATAAACCATCACCGATTCCTGGTCGTAGCCCGTGATGACCACCGCTTCCCGGTCGCCCGTGACGCCGATCACCGGGTGCCCCTCATTGATAAAATAAAGGACCTGCTGAAGCGAACAGCCATAAAGGTTCAGTGAGCAGTTCTTTCCGAGCGCATTGTCGATGATGTCGAACGGGCTCGTCCCCTGCTCCAATGCTTTCTCCGCGCCCCTAAGCTGGATACCTTCCTCTGCGCAAAGGATGGAAAGCGCCGTCTCAAGTGTACGCGCCTCCGCTGCCGCACGATACGGCTGGATAGAAATG
>DCGM01000109.1:5236-10017 GCA_002315255.1 Lachnospiraceae bacterium UBA1778 | reverse complement strand
CATCACGAGTTCACGGGTGCCGCGATTCCAGAGGCAGTTCATCGAGCTGTCCATGACGACGCCGAAAACATCATAAGCCTCTTCGATGGCTACATTGATGCTCGATTCCACATAGAGAAGCGTGCCGTAGCCGTATACGTAATAAGCGTCCGTCTGGTCATAGAGAAGCTTCAGCTCATGGACCGATTTGGAAACGCCGAACCGCGGGATGACCGTGGAGAATTGGGAATCCGAGTTCGTGGTGGTGCCGATCTGGATATAATACTCACGTTTCCGGTTCGTCGAAACACGGCTCGTGACCGTACTCCGGTTCTGGTCGCGCGTGATATCCTGCGTCAACAGAAGATAATCCTTATATTCATTGGAGATATTTCCCTCTCCGTCTTTTTTACAGCAGTCGATCACGATCCGCGAGTCCTTCGCGCTCGCATCAATGATATAATCCTCCGTCGTGTACTCCTGACGGACGGTCAGGCCTTCATCGGCCGAAACGATAAAGATACGCTTAATGAGCTGCTGCATATCGACATTGGCGGAAATGACAGAATCCTCGCGGCTTCCGAAACCATAGATGATGTCATCGCCCAGGAAGTCAAGGAGCTTGACGTACATTCCGGAATCCGCATTTACGACGACCGTCGTCTGCGTATCCATGTTCAGAATAACGAGGCGGTCGGGGTATGTATAATCATCGCCCTCCTGCCATGCGACAACGTTTCCGAGTTCATTCTTTGCATACATGCCAGGATATGCCCGGATGGAGACCTCGACCGATTCGCCGGAGGTTAAATCGATCGAATAGATGCCGTCGCCATATCGGACATAACAGACGTCATTATCATTGACATAAGCCAATGTGCCGATATCCATGAGGATCATCAGCTCCGACTGCTCGACCGGCATATAGAAGAGCCGTTCCGTAGCATTTTCGGACGCGCGATACCGGTAGAAGCAGATGCCGACCTGTCCTTCATACGGGCCGCGGTTCATATAGCCGTAAACCATATAGTCAATGTCCCCGCTGTCAGAAACCTTGACCGCCAGCACATCATGATGATCGAAGCTGCTCCGTCCTGATCCGTCCTGCTCGTCCGTAAATGAAAAGACGAGGCTCATCGCGTTCGTTTTCGAGTTATACGACCACAGCTCGCGGTTTCGCACAAAAGCGGTATAAACATGGTTATCCGAGTTTAAGACCTCCGTCTCACCGTCCCCGATTCCTAAAAGGATACGGCCGTTTTCACGTGTCGCGTTCTCCGGTTCAAAAATCTGCTCGATTTCCCGATAATAATCGAGAAGATAGACTTTTTCATTCCGGTAACGCACACAGAAATACTCTGTCACATCACAGTTTACGGAGGAATCCGGGAAGTCGATCCGGATCTGATACTTCAGTTGAAGCGTCATCTGTGTCGGCTCGAGCTCGCTGATCCGGATCAATGCGGTATCAGTGCGTTCGACATCGAGATCCTGGAATGTCAGAATCGCATACTTCGAGTGAAGATTCGCATAGAAATAATTGTTCTCTGCCACAGACTCGTCCGGCTGGATATAGTTTACGATAAACTGCCCTTTTTCAGCGATATATTCGGCGTCGGAAAAATCTTTGGCAAACTGTAAAAGTTCTGCAAAATACTCGGTTTTTGCGTACATCATACGCGTATAGTAGTAGACTGTGCTGTCATCCGTGTGGAGTTCGAGCACGAGCTGATATTCTGTTCCGGATTCCAGAAGCGCCGAGAACTGGACAGAAAGCGACTGATATGCGCCGCTGCCGGTCAGTTCAATGACACCGCCGTCGATGAAGAGCTCATTGTTCAGAGACCGCACCTCGTAGTTCAGCGTAAGAAGCTGATTTTCATACGCGTAAACCTTAAAGTCGAGCGTGCGTTTCTCCGTCAGCGGGACGATCACATCGCGCATGTCGAGCGTGTCCATCTTATTCACATAGCCGTGAAGGTTCGTCTCCCAATCGCCACAGGTGACGCTGATAAGCGGAAGCGACGCCTTCTCCATCTGCCGGTATTCTTCGCCGTCTGAAGTCGTCTTAAAAAGAGTAACAAAAAGCGCCCCGGCCAGGATGACGACAAATGTCACGCCGAGGAGTATATAGCGGATCCAGTTTTTACTCTTTTTCTCTTTCATAACGGTTTATTATACCACATATCGGACTCTTTTCACAAGCACCCCGGCGAGAAGCCCGATCACCGCACCCGACACCGTTCCGCTAATCAGCAGGACGGGCAGGTAGGATAAAACAGCCGGCGTTCCGAGGATAAGAATTGCCGCGAGGATCTGCCCGATATTATGGCAGACGCCGCCGGAAACCGAAACTGACATCGCTTTGAATCTGTCCGTTCTCTTCAGGAGCGCCATCACGGCGAAGCTTACTGCCGCACCGGAAAGACTATAGAAAAAACTAAAAAATGTGCCGAACAGGAGCGCCGCCAATGCAACTCTCAAAAGAGCGATCACTGCCGCGTCACCGGTTCCTGTCCGATAGAGCGCAAATACAGTTGCGAGATTGGCCAGTCCGATCTTGATTCCCGGAACCGGGACCGGCAGCGGAATCAATGTTTCGACATAAGAAAGGATCAGCGCGACTGTTACGAGAATCCCGTCTGTTACAAGGCGTTTCGTGGTCATTTCGCGCCTCCGTTCCCGTTCGATTCCGAGTTCCGATCCATCTCCAATTTCGCTTCCAGGGCCTCTTTCGCTTCCAGAGCCTCTTTCGCTTCCAGGGCCTCTTTCGCTTCCATGGCCTCTTCCGCGCTGATTACGGTTACGACGAGCCGGTGCGGGAGACAGACGATCGTGTCTCCGACAGCCGATTTCTCTCCCTGGTGCTCGCAGGTCTTATCCGGACAGCTTGAATTTTCGACGTGAACCTTTCCGTCATGGATCACGACTAAATTGCCGTCCTTCCCTTCTCCGGTTATCCAGCCGAACAGCTCTCCCGAAAAAGCGGTCAGTAATCTGACACCGCTCTGCGCATTCAGATATGCTACGGCGGAGTCGACGCCGCTCTTCGCATTCAGATATGCTGCGGCGGAGTCGACGCTGCTCCGCGCTTCCCGGATTTCATCTCCTTCCCCTATCACGGTCGGAATCCAGATTTCGCAGTCTTCGTTTAACGGCAGAATCCGAAGCGTCTCCGAATCTTTCTCAATACGCACATATGCGCCGGGACTCCGCAAGGCTAAAACAGCCCATAGAATCCCCGCGCATAGCAGAATTCCTCCGATCAGGAAGATATCATTTTTGTACTTTTTCAGTACGCTCTTCATGCTTCGTTCTTAATTCATTCTTTATTCGTTCGTTATTCGTTTTTTTCGTTCTTTATTCGTTCGATATTAGCGCGAATTATAAAAGACACTTCTGCGGACAGACAGTCTTACATTTCCCGCAGCCCTGACATTTTTCATAATCGACCGCTGCCACATTATTGATAATCGAAATCGCTTCATATTCGCACTGTTTTACGCAAAGACTGCAGCCGATACAGCCGGCGGTGCATTTCTTCCGCGTGACAGCGCCTTTATCATTGTTCGTGCAGGCGTTCTTGACAGCCGCATCCTTCGGAATAATCGAGATGATATGCTGCGGGCAGGTACGCGAGCAGAGGCCGCAGCCCATACAGCGGTCTTCATTGATGTGGGCCACGCCGTTAATGATATTGATGGCCTGCTCCGGGCAGACTTCCGCGCAGTCGCCATAGCCTAAGCAGCCGTACTGGCAGGTGCCGTCGCCGCCGAAGACGAGACGCGCCGCTTTACAGGAATGCGTTCCCGCATAGTCGGTCTTTTTCGTCGTGACATCACAGGTTCCCCGGCAATGCACGAACGCCACGACCGGTTTGATCTCTTCAAATGTCCGTCCGGTCGCTTCCGAAAGTGCCAGCGCGACAGAATTTCCGCCTGCGACGCATTTATTGATTTCGATTTCAGAGCCGTCCGCGAGCGCATTGGCGTAGCCGTCGCAGCCCGCATAGCCGCAGCCGCCGCAGTTCGCACCCGGCAGACATTCGCGGATCTTCGTGACGCGTTCGTCCGTCGGAACGCTTAAAAACTTCGACGCGATCACGAGAATGAGCGCCGCGACAACCGCGATTCCGGCTAACACAAGGGCAGCTGTTAAAATAGCATTCATTTTCCGCCCTCCTTACTTAAAAAGCTTGTCCGCGATACCCGCGAAGCCCATAAATGTCATACTTGTAAGCGATGCCGCGATCAATGTGATCGGCAGGCCCTCGAAGCATTTCGGCGGATGCGCGTTTTCCAGCGCCTTCCTCACGCCGCAGAACAGGATCATGGCGAGGCCGAAGCCGACACCTGCAAAGAAGCCGTCCGCCATCGATTCGACTAAGTTATAGCTGTTCGTGATGTTTAACAGCGTGACCGCCAGAACCGCACAGTTCGTCGTAATCAGCGGAAGGTAGATTCCGAGCGCATTATATAACGGCTTCAGGAACTTCTTTAATACGATTTCGACAAACTGGACGAGCGCCGCGATAACCAGAATAAAGATGATCGTCGACAGATATTCCAGTTCCAGCGGCACCATCACATACGTATAGATGAGCCAGGTGACTGCCGAAGCGAGCGTCATGACGAAGATAACCGCGCCGGACATGCCGATACTGGAGTCAAACTTCTTCGAAACGCCGAGGAACGGACAGATCGCGATAAACTGGACGAGGACGTAGTTCTCGGTAAAAACCATGGAGAACGCAATCAGTAAAACCTTCACTAAACCTGACATTACCGTTCCTCCTTTCCCGC
>DCGM01000109.1:183-5199 GCA_002315255.1 Lachnospiraceae bacterium UBA1778 | reverse complement strand
CCGCATTGTCCGTAATCCGGTTTTCACAGCCTAAATTACAGTTTCCGCAGGCGCCGTCGCAGCCGATTCGCGGATCGAACTTCTTCCCCTTCTTCCCTAACAGGAAAATGAGCAATGCCATCGCAAAGCCGAACATCATAAATCCGCCCGGCGTCTGCGTGATGATTCCGATCTGATAGCCTTCGGGAATAATCCGGAGTCCGAAAAGCGTGCCGGAACCTAAAAGCTCACGCACGACTGCGATTCCGCAGATGACGAGCGTATAGCCGATTCCCATGCCCGCGCCGTCTAAGAAGCTGTCGAGGACGTTATGCTTGCTTGCAAACATCTCCGCGCGGCCGAGAACGATACAGTTGACGACGATCAGCGCTAAAAAGATGCCGAGCGACTCATATAAATCCGGTAAAAACGCCTGCACGAGCATCTGGACGAGCGTGACAAACGTCGCGATGACAACGATATAGCAGGGGATCCGGACCTTGTCCGGAATAATTTTCCGAAGGAGCGAGATCACTACATTCGAGCAGATGAGGACGAATGTCAATGCAATTCCCATGCCTAATGCACCGGAAACCGTGACCGAAATCGCGAGAACCGAGCAGCACCCCAGAAGGAGGATCAGCACCGGATTCTCTTTAAAAATGCCGTTTGTGAAAATACGTAATTTCTCTTTCATTTCCAGGCACCTCCTCAGTTTTCCGAAGCCGCACCGGCTTCATCGGCAGGATCCGATAATGGAGTGAACAGCGTCTGATAAGCCGCCAGGACGGCCTGGACGCCTTTCTTCACTGCTGAGCTCGAATAAGTGGCATTGGAAATAATATCGACAGAATCACAGCCGGTAGAAAGCCCCATAAAACGGCCGAGGTAAGTGTCCTCTCCCGCTTTCGTGCCGACACCGGAGGTTTCGGTCGAAACATCCGCCGCGATACCGACTATCTTTCCGTCTGAGCCGAGTCCGACCGTCACGCGGACATCGCCCTTATATCCTTTATGGACAGAGGTGATTACATAGCCGCGCCCCGCATTCTCGATATAGACGCTCTCCACGTCAAGTCCGGAAAGATCGCCGTCATATTCGGCAAACGACTCGGCCCCCGGGAGCACCGAAATCCGGGTCTGTTCCGCCGCGATCCGCGCGTTTTCCGCGATAACCGGCGCGGTAATAGAGTTCACATACGCGAGAAGAAGCGCCGCAATGAGGCCGATCGCCACGAGGACGAGCACCGGCTTTACAATATCTTTCCAGAAAGCAGACTGCTTTTTCATTTCGCGGCCTCCTTTCCCGGCTTCGTATAAATCCCGCCAAGCGCCTTTTTCCGGGTGAGGTCATTGATATACGGGACTAAAATATTCCCTAAAATAATCGCAAATGTAATGCCTTCCGTGTAATTTCCGAAGACGCGGATCACGGCTGTAATAAAGCCGCAGAACACGCCGAAAATCGCTTTCCCCCAGTTCGTGATCGGGCTCGTCACATAATCCGTCGCCATGAAGATTGCGCCTAAGAAAAGGCCGCCTGCAAACGCGGAAAGAACCGGCTGCGTGCCTCCGAACAGGAACGAGAACAGGATGCAGGAGCCGATAAAGCAAAGCGGAATAATCGGTTTGATGATCTTCCGGATGCAGAGATAGATGCCGCCGAGAAGAAGCGCTGCGACACAGGATTCACCGATAACACCGCTGTGGAGACCGAAGAAAAGGTCTTTAAAATTCGCCCAGGAGAGCGTGTCCATCACCGCGAGCGGAGTCGCCGATGACAATGCGTCGACCGTCCCCTGCGGGGGCGTAAAGGTAGTCATCGCGGCCGTAAACGAGAACATCATGACGATACGTCCGACCATGGCCGGATTCATAAAGTTACAGCCGAGGCCGCCAAAGAGCATCTTCGCGACGACGATGGCGAACAGGTCTCCGATAATGAGCATCCAGACCGGGAGTCCGGGCGGCACATTGAGCGCGAGAAGGAGTCCTGTGACGACAGCGGAAAGATCCCCGATCGTGACCGGAAGCTTGACGATTTTCTCATAAACAAACTCAAAAAGGACACAGGCGCAGCACGAAATCACACACAGAAGAAGCGCCCTGAAGCCATACAGGACAACGCCGGCAATCGTCGCCGGAAGGAGCGCGATGATCACTTCCAACATGACGGAACGCGTCGTACGCGAGGAACGGATATGCGGTGAAACGCTTAAAGTCAGTTTACTCATTTCGCACTCGCCTCCCGCAGATAAAGCTTCGCCAGCTTATGGCTTTCCACCAGGTTCCGCTTCGCCGGACAGACGAAGGAGCAGGAACCGCATTCCATACAAAGGTTTATTTTAAGCGCCTTTAAGCGCTCGATATCGTGATTGACACGCGCATGCTCCAGCTCTGTCGGCATCAGATTCATCGGGCACGCATCAATGCAGCTTCCGCAGCGGATGCACGCCGACGGCTCCGGCACGCGGCAGCCCTTCTCGTCGAAGAACAGCATAGCGTTCGTATTCTTCAGCACCGGCTGCTCTAAGTCCGGCATGCTGATTCCCATCATCGGACCGCCGTAAAGCGCCTTCTTCGGTTCTTCCTTAAAGCCGCCTAAGAACTCGACGATATCCTTCGCCGGCGTTCCGATCCGTGCGATGACGTTCTGCGGATTCTTCACCGCCGATCCGTCAACCGTCACGCATTTCGTGACGAGCGGAATTCCGGTCATCAGATATTTTCCGATAAAGGAAAGCGTGGTTGCATTTAAGACGATACAGCCCGCATCAATCGGGAGTTTTCCTTCCGGCACAATGCGGCCGGTCGTATTATAAATCAGCACTTTCTCGCCGCCCTGCGGGTAGGATGCCGGCAATGCGCAAACGTCGCAGTTTTCAACATTGTCCGAATAGCGGCGCATTACGCTGATCGCTTTTTTCTTATTATTCTCAATGCCGATAATGATATGGGCCTTCGGATAGAACCGCTTCAGCATAGCAAGCGCGGTATACATCCGGTCCGGGTTATCGACCATCGTGTGCGTATCGGAAGTGATATACGGCTCGCATTCCGCACCGTTGATCAGGATATACTCTACCCTCTCCGGGTCCACCTTCAGCTTGACTGCGGTCGGGAAGCCTGCGCCGCCTAAACCGACTGCGCCGCTTGCGCGGACTGCATTGATAAACGAGTCAAAATCGGTGATTTCGGGCGCCTTTATGCTTTCGTCCGGTGTCATATTTCCGTCGCTTTCAATGACCACCGCAGGACAGGTGCTTCCGCTCGAAAGCAGGATATCGTCAATCTTTTTCACCGTTCCCGATACGGACGAATGGATCGGTGCCGAAACAAAACCGCCCGCCTCGCCGATCAGCGTTCCGACTTTCACGCTGTCGCCGGGTTTCACGACGGGCTTCGCCGGCGCGCCAATGTGCATGGCCATCGGAATGATGACGGTTTTCACGCTGTCAAAACGGACAGGCGCCATCTCTTCCGTATTCTTCCGATGCGGCACGTGGATACTTTGTAAAACCTTTACTGCCACTTCTCTCTCCTTCAAAAATCTAATAAATCAAGAACAAATGGACGGACAGTTCTGCACGCAGACTGTCCTGAAAGGTATTATAAAATCATTCAGGAGTAAATACAAGGGGTTGGGCATAAGTCTATTTTTTAACAAAGATTTTGTGGTTTTTCCGTCGTGCCGTCCTATAAAAAAGTTGATTTTCCGCAATTCTTTGCAGAAAATCAACTTCTTTTTCAATTTACCTTTAAAGCTTTTATGTTAAGATAAAAGCAGATGCTGTTTACTTAGCAGAGGTCCTCCGATTTTGATCAGTTGATTCGAATCAAGAGGTCCTCCGATTTTGATCAGCTGATCCGAATCAAGCGGTCCTCTGATTCTTCTGCGAGTCAACCGCTTACCCGAAAGGAGCCTTTCCATGAAATCAGTTTCATTATCCGATAATATCCGTCTCAGCGCTTTCACCTTCGGCACGACTAAAATCGGCACGGCCAATGACGAAGCCTCCTCGTTCCGCCTTTTCGACCGCTACTATGCGGGCGGCGGGCGTTCAATCGATACAGCCCGCATTTACGGCGCATTTAATAGAGAAAACCGTTCCCTCAGTGAGGAAACGGTCGGTAAATGGGTAGAATCCCGCGGCGTCCGGAATGAAGTCACATTGATCACGAAGGGCTGCCACGCCTTCGCGGAAGAGATGAAAAACGGAACTCCGGAGGAGATTCGGGCCGGCGTTCCGAAGCGGACCCGCGTCAATGCGCCCTGCATCGCGGAAGACATTGAGCATAGTCTCCGCACGCTCCGCACCGACCGGATCGATCATTGGATGCTCCACCGCGACAATGCGTCTGTCCCCGTTTCTGAACTTCTCGACATGCTGGAGCACCAGCTCGAAAAAGGAAATATTTTAAGCTACGGCGCCTCAAACTGGACGACCGCGCGGCTCGACGAAGCGGCGGCTTATGCAAAGGCGCACGGCTATCACGGCTTCCTTTCTTCGCAGATCAATTACTGCCTCGCGAAGCCGAACGACGCCATGATTACGATGGACGCCACCGAATATCTCGGTTCGCACAATGTCGCCTGGTATCAGAAGTCGAAGCTGCCGGTCCTCGCCTGGAGCGTACTCGCGAGCGGTTATCTGACCACGATGGCTTCCGGCCACCCGGAAAAATGCTCCGACTTCGCGCGTGATACCTTTAAAACCGAGACGACCGACCGCCGGATCGAAGCCGTCTTAAAGCTCTGCAGAGAGTCCGGTCGAAAACCGCTCGATTACTTCTTAGCTTCTGTCCTTCAGGGGCCGGTTCCCGGAATTGTCCTCGCAACCGCGACGAAGGAAGACCATGTCGACGAGCTGATTAAGAGCGCAGAAGCGGTTATCCCGCAGGAAGAGATCGACCGGCTGTATCAGATCTAACTGCTTATGGAAAAGGCAGCTGTTTCTGCCCGCCGAGTCCCGAACCGGCGCCTGTGAAAAGGCTCTATACCGTATCTGTGTGACCGGCAAACGTTCAAATATGCAT
>DCGM01000109.1:0-132 GCA_002315255.1 Lachnospiraceae bacterium UBA1778 | reverse complement strand
TTTAGCGAGGCTTCCGTTACTCGCTTAAGGCTTAGGCCCAGGGCAGCTGTTTCTGCCCGCCGCGTCCCGAGAACGGCGCCTGTGAAAAGGCGCTATAACGTATCTGTGAGACCGTCACACGTTCAAATATGC
>DCGM01000041.1:31130-38327 GCA_002315255.1 Lachnospiraceae bacterium UBA1778 | reverse complement strand
TTGTTTGATTGTTTGGTTGTTTGATTGTTTGATTGGCGCAGAGACAGGGGGGCGACCTTGCGGGACGTCAGGAACGCCTCGGGCGGGAGGCCCAGCTCCTCGCCCAGGATCTCGATGATCTTCGGCGTGCAGAAGCCGCCCTGGCAGCGTCCCATCTGGGTGCGCGTGCGGCGCTTGATTCCGTCGAGGTCAGTCGCCTTCGGGTTCGTCCGGAGCGCTTCGAGAATTTCGCCCTCTGTCACAGTTTCGCAGCGGCAGATCACGCGGCCATAAGCCGGATTTTCTTTAATCGCCCGGTTCTTTTCTTCCATCGAAGCATCGCGGAACCAGGTCATCGATTTCCGCGTCTTAATAAAGTTCTTCTTTTCGACCAGCTTCAGGCCCTGTTTTCCGAGCATGTCCGCGATATATTCCGCGATCGCCGGCGATGCGGTAAGTCCCGGTGATTCGATGCCGGCTGCATTGATAAAATGCGGCTTCGGCGACGTGATGATAAAATCACCGGTCGAGCCGACGGCGCGAAGTCCGGTAAATGAAGTGATCGACTGGTTAAAACGGATATCTCCCGCATTTTCAAGCGCTTCGCGGATCACGCGCGAAAGCCCCTCAGCCGTCGTTTTTTTGTCGTTTTTATCGGTAATATCTTCCGAAGTCGGGCCGGTAATCAGATTGCCGTCGACCGTCGGGGAAACGAGGATTCCTTTTCCCATCTTTGTCGGTGTCCGGAAGATCGTCTTTGAAACAATGCTCCCCTGCTCCCGGTCGAGTAGGACGTATTCGCCGCGCCGCGGGTGAACGGTGAACGAATCATCTCCTACCATCTTCGCGACTGCGTCCGAATAGAGGCCGGCTGCATTGACGACGAAGCGCGCTTCGACCGTCTCCGTCCCGTTCGAAAGGCGGTAGCCCTCTTTCGCGGGCTCGATCGCCTGAACATCAAAGTTTAAAAAGAGGGAAACACCATTGTCCATCGCGTTTCCGACAGCGGCGACCGTAAGCTCATACGGGCAGGTGATCGCACCGGTCGGCGCATAGAGCGCGCATGTGACTTTCTCGGAAAGGTTCGGCTCCATTTCGCGGACTTCCTCGCCCGTAAGAATCTGAAGCTCTTTCACGCCGTTTGCGATTCCGCGCTGATAGAGCGTTTTCACCGTTTCTAAATCTTCCTCGTTAAAACCGATGACGAGAGAGCCGTTTCGGATAAATTTCACGCCGAGGTCCTTCGTGACCTCTTCGAACATTTCCGACCCGCGCACATTTAACAATGCTTTTAAGCTGCCTTCATGCGCGTCAAATCCGGCATGAACGATCGCCGAGTTCGCCTTCGTGGCGCCCATCGCCACGTCCGGCTCTTTTTCGAGCAGGCAGACCTTCAGATCGTAGCGGGAAAGGTTTCGCGCTGTCATCGCGCCGACGACACCGGCGCCGATTACCGCAACATCATAAATCATGACCGTTTCTCCTTATTCTTCCGAAAAGTTCAACTCGGTCGTGTGGCCGTCCTTCGGGATGACCGTGGCCGGGAAAATCTGCTGTATCTTTTCCTCGTAGTCCTTTGGCCGCGCTTCGGCTGGGCTGAAATGCGTGAGCCAGAGCTCAGCTGTATCCGCTTCTTTCGCAAGCTTCGCGGCTTCCGACATCAGCATATGCTTATGGTCTTTTACATGTTCGAGCTTTTCGTCATCGCCGTACATGCCTTCGAGGACCATCAGATCCGTGCCTTTTCCGTTATCAATGATGGCGGGAACCGGGCGCGTATCGGTCGCATATAAGACTTTTAGACCTTTTCGCGCTTCGCCCATCACCATATCAGGCGTGAATACCATGCCATCGCTCTCGACCGTTTCGCCGTGCTGGAGACGGTTCCACAGTTTCAGAGGGACATTGGCGGCCTTCGCGCGCTCCACGTCAAACTTTCCGAGCCGGTCGACCGAAACGGTATAGCCGTAGCAGGTGACATTGTGCTGGACGCGGAAAGCGTGGATTTTATAGCCTTTCATTTCAAAATCGGCAGAATCGCCGGAAAATTCCTGGAAAACAATGGGGAACGGAAGCTCGGGCGCCACGACACGAAGCATGGAAACAACCCGTTCTAAGCCCTTCGGACCGATCAGTGTAAGCGGCTCGGTGCGGTCCGCATTGCCCATCGTGAGAAGGAGGCCCGGGAGGCCGCTGATATGGTCGCCATGGTAATGCGTGAAGCAGATGACATCGATCGGATTCGGCGAAAACTCTGCCCGGCGGAGCGCCATCTGAGTTCCCTCGCCGCAGTCAATCATCATCGAGCTCCCGTTATAGCGGAGCAGCAGCGATGTGAGATAGCGGTATGGCAGGGGCATCATGCCGCCTGTTCCTAAAAGACAGACATCAATCATTTTCGTTCCTCATTCATTTTTCGAGTGCGAGCGCATAAATCCGCGCGTCCTCTGTCGGGTGCTGATAATATTCTTTCCGGAGTCCGACCTGGCGGAATCCGAGTTTTTCGTATAAATGAATCGCGGGCGCGTTCGAGTCGCGCACTTCCAGCGTAACGACCGTGCAGCCGCGCATTCCGGCTTCCGTGAGGGCGACTTCCATCAGACTCTCGCCGATCCCCCTCCGCCGCGCTTCCGCAGCGACCGCGACTGTGGCGATATCCGCTTCGTCGAACACCCGGTAGTAGCCGATGTAGCCCAAAAGTTCACCGTTCTGCTCCGCAACATAGAAGCTGTAGAATTCCTTTTCGAGACACTCTGCGAGTTCTTTCCGGCTCCACGGCATCGAGAAGCTCCGCTCCTCGAGCAGTGAAACAGCATCGAGATCCCGCGCCTCCATCGGGCGGATGGATGCTTCCATCTTCGGTTCCCCGCTATCAGCCCGCCGGCTGATGTCATCCGGGAAACTCATAAAAGCTCCTTCATCTTATTGATCGGGTCCAGCGTCGGATACGCGTCGTCCGGAGTGACCGAAAGGCCGGCCTCCTCGCGCTCCCGTTCCGCCTGTGACTTCCGAAGGTAGATCGGCTGGAAATCTTTCGCGGAAACTCCTTTTCCCTCTTTTAACATTTTTTCGCCGAGCGCTGCGACAGAAACGCCGCGCTGGAACCGGACGGGCGCCGGGGAAAAGATCGGCTTGCGGGCGGAAATCGCACGGATTTTTTCTTCAAATACAGCGACTCCGTCGCCGAGATAAAGGATCTCTTTTTGAAGCTTTCCCGCTTCCTCCTCCGCGCGTCTCACCTGTTCGACGAGCGGCAGCGCGCAATGCGCCTCCACCGTCCGAAGTTCATTGCCCTCAAATACATAAAGCCCGGTATAGACTTCCTCGCGGCGTGCGTCCATAATCGGGCAAAGCAGATATTGTGAGCCGAAGCAGCCGTACGCGACGGCTTCGAGCGTCGGTACTGCAATCATCGGTTTTCCTAACGCAAACGCGAGACCTTTTCCGGTCGCAGCGCCGATCCGGAGTCCGGTGAATGAACCCGGGCCTGCCGAAACGGCGATTCCGTCGATCGACGAAAGCTCGGTCTCTGTCATCCGAACGATCTCATCCACCATCGGAAGGAGCGTTTCGGAATGCGTTTTCTGATAATTTGTCGTAAATTCGGCCAGTACGCGGTCTCCGTCGATGAGTCCGGCGGAGGCGGTGACTGACGCGCTTTCGATTCCCAGAATCTTCATTTTACTCCTCAAACCGGACGACCGTAATCTTCCGGTAATCGTCGCCCTTCTTCGGGTCTTTTTCTATCACCACGCGAAGCGCGTTCTTCGGAATGATCTCCGCGATCAGCGTGGACCATTCGATCAATGAGACGCCGTCCCCGTAGAAATACTCGCGGTAGCCGATTTCTTCCATCTCTTCCGCTTCTTCGATCCGGTACACGTCGAAATGATACATGGGAAGCCGTCCGCTACGGTACTCCTTTAAAATCGTGAAGGTCGGAGAATCGACTGCCTCCTTCACGCCGAGCCCTTTCGCGAACCCTTTGACGAACACGGTTTTTCCGACTCCGAGCTCGCCGTTTAAACAGATAACTTCACCGGAAAAAGCCTGTTCGCCAAGCGCCTTCCCGAGCGCCCGCGTCTCTTCCGGGGAATAGGTTTCTAAAACTTGTAACATAATGCTCCTATCAGTGAATCTTCCGATATAATGTCGACAGCGGTTTGTAAATGAAGAAGACGATCACCGAAACCGCGACTCCTTTAATAAGGTTAAACGGAACTGTCGCGAGGCCGATAAACGACCATGTGTCTTTGATGGCCGGATTGATCGCGGTGCCCATCGCAATGATGCCCGCCATATCCATGCCATACAGCTTTGCAAACGTCGGAATCAGATATAATGCGTTAAAAGCTGCTCCGAAAGCAGCTAATACGAAAGTGCTCGTAATCAGTCCTAAAAGCGCTCTCTTCCGCGTCTTATTTGTCAAATAAATCAGTGATGCCGGAAGGATAAAGACCGTTCCCATCACAAATGCGCCGAAATCGCCGATAAAGGCCGAATGCGTTCCGTGAATCAGGATATGGATGATCGTCTTAATAAACTCGACTAAAACGCCTGCAACCGGTCCTAAAAGGAATGCGGCCATCATGCCCGCAACTTCCGAAAAATCGAGAAGATAAAAGCCCGGCACGATAAATGTAAGCGGGATCTCGAAGAGCGCCAATGCGCCGCCGACCGCCGAGAACAGCCCGACGCCGGCAATTCTTTTCGCCGTCCAGCGCTTTTCGACGGTAACCCCGGCCTTTTTCACGACGATGCTTTCAATGAGCTTCGACAGCAGAATGATCGCAATCGTGACGACGAGCGCTACCAGAATAAACGAAAGATTTTCCCCGAGCTCTTCGATGAGGTCATGTCCTTCGTGGTCATGATCGTGTTCAGCGAGAATCAGCGAAAACTTATTCATCATCCGGTTTAAAGTTAAAAAGTTCATCAGAAGATGCCCCCTTCAGGTTACTCATTGGTCTGCCGGCTGCTCATCGGCCTTCCGGTTATTCATTAGCCTTCCGGTTATTCATTAGCCTTCCGGTCCGTGTGGATCCATTTTAAGTAGGCGTTCATGAACGGATCCAATGCGCCGTCCATCACCGCCTGAACATTGGCGGTTTCCGCCTGCGTCCGAAGATCCTTCACCATCGTGTACGGCTGGAAGACGTACGAACGGATCTGAGAGCCCCAGCCGTTCTCCATCATTTCGCCGCGGATCTCGGAAAGCTCTGCCATGTTCGCTTCCTTCTTCATCATATAGAGCTTCGCCTTCAGCATTTCCATCGCCTTTTCGAGGTTCTGGTAATGCGACCGCTCAACCTGGCACGCGACGACGATACCGGTCGGAAGGTGCGTGACACGGACTGCGGAGCTCGTCTTATTGACCTTCTGTCCGCCGGCGCCGGAGGAACGGAAAACGTCAACCTTAATGTCTTCGTCCCGGATTTCGATATCGAGGCTCTGCTCGATGACCGGCATGATTTCGCAGCCGACGAAGGAGGTCATTCGCTTACCGACTGCATTGAACGGGGAGATACGGACGAGACGGTGGACGCCGTGCTCGGAGCGTAAAAAGCCATATGCGTTCTCGCCGGTCACCTGGATCGTCACAGACTTCACGCCCGCTTCATCGCCGTCCTGATAATCGAGGACTTCGATGCTGTACCCCTTCTTTTCACACCAGCGCGTATACATCCGGTAAAGCATGCCGCACCAGTCGCACGCCTCGGTGCCGCCTGCGCCGGCATTTAACTTCAGCGTCGCATCATTGTGGTCAAACTCGTCGCACAGAAGCGTCGTCGTGCGGAGATCCTCGAACTCTTCCTTAAAGGTGGCAAGTTCGGACGCGACCTCCTCGACCATGGAAAGGTCGTTTTCTTCCGTTCCCATGTCAATGAGCGTATAAATATCTTCATACTGCTGTTCGAGCGTCTCATACTGCTTGACCGTATCCTGAAGCCCCTTCAGCTCCTTCGTGATCTTCGCAGATTTCTCCGCGTCATTCCAGAAGTTCGGGTCTTCCATATACATGGAAAGCTCCATAATCCGCTCTTTTTTCATATCCAGCGCAAGTGCGCTCTTCAGTTCCTTCATCGGGGTGTCGTACTGGGATAACGTGTACTTGAACTGGTCAAACTCTACCATAAATAATCCATCTCTTTCTGTCAGTTTATCTCGGAATCCGCCATTTTCTCATCGGCCGGTTCCGTCTTCGAGGCACACTTATGCTTCTTCTGCGAAGACACACTTATGCTTCTCTTCCGTGGCAGTTCTTATATTTCTTTCCGCTTCCGCACGGGCAGGGATCGTTCGGATAAACCTTCGCGCTGCCGCGTTTGACCGGGGCTTTCATGGCAGAAGCGTCCTTGTTCGTGCCGGTGATCTTCGCCACCTGGACACGCTCCTCCGGATGTTCCACACGGACATGATAGATAGAACGAACCGTATCTTCACGGATACCGGCCATCATTCCGTTGAACATGTCATAGCCTGCAATCTTATATTCGGTCAGCGGATCGCGGTTTCCGTACGCCATCAGGTGGATACCCTGACGCAGCTGGTCCATATCGTCGATATGGTCCATCCAATGCCGGTCAATCGCGCGAAGCAGGAAGACACGCTCCATCTCACGCATCTGCTCAGCTTCCGGGAACTCCGCTTCTTTTTCTTCATAGAGGCGGACCGCACGCTCGCGAATCAGATACGAAAGCTTGCTCTTATTATATTTCTCCACTTCCTGAAGGCTCAGCTTCACCGGCTCGATCGGGATGATCGGCGTGAGAAGGCCGTTCAGTTCAGAAAGATCCCATTCCTGCGGGCTTAAATCGTCGGAAATGCACGAGCTGACAATGTTGTCGCAGACATCGCCGACCATCTTCATGACGACGTCGCGCATCGACTCGCCATCGAGCACCTGACGGCGCTCCTTATAGATGATTTCACGCTGTTCATTGATGACTTCATCATATTTTAAGAGGTTTTCACGGATCGAGTAGTTGTTCGACTCAATGCGCTTCTGAGCCTTCTCGATCGCGCCGGAAAGCATCTTATGCTCGATCTGCTGGCCGTCCTCCACGCCAAGCGTATTGAACATCGCCATCAGCCGGTCGCCGCCGAAGAGGCGCATCAGGTCATCTTCCAGCGAGATATAGAACCGCGATTCACCCGGATCGCCCTGACGGCCGGAACGGCCGCGGAGCTGGTTGTCGATACGGCGGGATTCGTGCC
>DCGM01000041.1:30936-31101 GCA_002315255.1 Lachnospiraceae bacterium UBA1778 | reverse complement strand
GACGCTCGGTGCCGATAATCTTTAATCCGCCGAGGGCGCGGACTTCTTCCGCTTCCTTCTGAATTTCTTCATCGGTGCGGCCGGTGGAAAGCGTTTCACCGTTCTTCACCATCTCGTTCGTGCCGCCGAGCTTGATATCGGTGCCACGGCCGGCCATGTTCGTCG
>DCGM01000041.1:6987-30885 GCA_002315255.1 Lachnospiraceae bacterium UBA1778 | reverse complement strand
TTTCCGCTTCCATCTCATGGAACTTCGCGTTTAAGACGTTGTGCGGGATCCCTTCGCGGCGGAGCATTGCGGAAAGAAGCTCGGAAACTTCAATCGTGATCGTGCCGACGAGGACCGGCTGTCCTTTCGCATGCGCTTCCTTCACAGCAGCGACGACCGCGCGGAATTTCTCGGCGCGCGTCTTATAAACCGCGTCATCGAGGTCTTCACGGGCGACCGGAACGTTCGTCGGAATCTCGACTACATCCATTCCGTAGATATTCCGGAATTCTGTTTCTTCCGTCAATGCTGTACCGGTCATACCGCATTTCTTATCAAATTTATTAAAGAAGTTCTGGAACGTGATTGTCGCGAGCGTTTTCGATTCGCGGTTGACCTTCACGTGCTCCTTCGCTTCAATGGCCTGGTGCAGACCGTCACTGTAGCGGCGGCCCGGCATGATACGGCCGGTAAATTCGTCAACGATGAGGACTTCATTATCCTTAACGACATAGTCCTGATCACGGTGCATGATATAGTTTGCGCGGAGCGCGAGCTGCATATTATGCTGGATTTCGAGGTTTTCCGGGTCTGCGTAGTTCTGGAGGTGGAAGTACTCTTCCACCTTCGCGACGCCGTCCGCCGTCATCGTGACGTTCTTTTCTTTTTCATTGATCATGAAATCGCCGGATTCCTGCTGGCCTTCGCCCATCAGGACGTCGAGCTTCGCCGATTCGACGACGTTCTCGCCGCGCTTCATGCGCTTCGCGAGCGTATCGCAGATTTCATAGAGCTGAGTCGATTTTCCGGACTGGCCGGAAATGATCAGCGGCGTACGCGCTTCATCGATGAGGATGGAGTCCACCTCATCGATGATCGCGTAATTCAGGCCACGGAGCACCAGCTGACGCTGGTAGATGACCATATTGTCTCTTAAATAGTCGAAGCCGAGTTCATTGTTCGTGACATAGGTAATGTCGCAGGCATAAGCCTTCTTCCGGTCTTCCGGCGTCATGCTGTTTAAGACGACACCGACCGTAAGCCCTAAGAAGCGGTGCATCTGGCCCATCCACTCCGCGTCACGCGAAGCGAGGTAATCGTTTACCGTTACGACGTGCACGCCTTTTCCGGTCAATGCGTTCAGATAGGCCGGCAGAAGCGCGGTCTGCGTCTTACCTTCACCGGTACGCATCTCGGCGATTCTTCCCTGATGAAGGATGATGCCGCCTAAAAGCTGTACTTCAAAGTGCTCCTGGTGAATACATCTTCTCGTCGCTTCACGCATCGTCGCGTAAGCTTCCGGAAGCAGGTCATCCAGCGTTTCGCCGCGCTGGTAGCGCTTCTTGTATTCATCTGTTTTCGCCCGCAGCTCCTCATCGGAAAGCGCCATCATCGATTCCCGCAATGCGACGATCTTATTAAGAATCGGGCGGATACGCTTGATTTCATTTTCACTGTAGGTTCCGAACAGTTTCGTCCAAAGACTCATAATTACCTCCGTTGTGGTCCGACTAAAAGATAAAGCTTTTCTTACTCTTCAAACATATAAGCGTGAATCATGTCAAACGGCGCGCCCGACAGGTCGAGAAGGCGCTTGTGGAAATTCATTAAGGACATTCCGACTGCTTCCGCATCTTTCTTCAGTTCCTTGATTTCCAGTTCGCCGATGACGTAGTCGAGATATCCGCCCGGATCGCTGATAAGATAGACTGCAACTTCCTTCGCCGCAGCGCCGTTATAGCCCAGGTCATTCAGGTAAGCTGCCGCCTCCGGAATGCTCCAGCCCTTATAGTTGATGCCGATATCGAGGATTCCGTAGAGGCAGAGAAGCAGCTCTGCCTCGGTCTGCATATAGGTGATCGTGTTTTCATTGACTGAGTTCAGCATGAAGGAATATGAGAAGAGTTCGATATATTCCGCATATCCCTCGGTAAACCCGTTGGTTCCGAGCAGACGGCGGAGCGGGGAAGCCCCGTTCTGCTGCATATAGTTCATCTGATAGAGATGTCCCGGATAGCCTTCATGCGCCAATGTGAGATAAATGTCATTCGCTGCCTTTCCTTCGTCGCAGTTGATAAAGATCTGGTTCTCAATCTGGACGTCAAGCGGCGCGGAGAAATAGAATGCCGGGCTCAGGTAATCACGGAGAGACGGGTCGACATAGCTGACCTTGTAGTCTACCGGATCGATCTGCGGGAAGTACGGAAGAATATCCTTTTCAAGTCTCTTCAGAAGCTCTTCCGGGGTTCCGGACGGATACTTGAAGCCGGATGCGTTTGTCGAGAGACGGGAGTCCTTACGAAGCAGCTTTTCAAGCTTCTTATTGTCGGATTTCAAGGTCGACTCTAAAAGGTCGAACATCTCATCCGGCGTCATGGAGCTTCCGGTAGAATCCATTACCCGGGCTTCATAGTATTCCTTGCCCTGCGGATAATGGCAGACAGCGCCGGAATACTTCTGCTGTCCCTGTAATTTGTTCAGTTCATCAATGATATAGCGGAAGGAATCATAAAGGCCGGTATCGACGGCTTCCTTGTTCCGCGCAAGCAGCGCAGTAATCTCATCTTCCGTATAGTCCAGTTTCCGGATACGCTCTTCAAACGTCGTATATAAGAAACTGTCTTCCTGGCTTTCTAAAAAGCTCTCGCACTGCTCCACCGTCTTATCGAGCTGCTCCGCATCCATAAGAATACCTTCCGCAGCCTTCGATTTTTCATAAGAGATGATCGATGCGAAATACTCCGGAATCTTCTCCATAAGCGTCAGATAGGTTTCGACGTCTTCACGGTTTTCGATCGTATAAATCGCAAACTCGGTCGGAAGATAGGAGGTGATGCCGTTCGAATAGCTTAACGGTTCATAGAGATTCGGAAGATTCGCTGTTTTAATATTCGTTTCCGCATAGTTCATCAGCATATCATAGGTCAGACGGCAGTCCTCATCGAGCTTGTCATAATCAAACTCTGCGAGGCGCGCCTTAATCTCGTTCATGCCGTCGATCACGTCCTGTGCGTCATGATCAGTCACTTCATAGGACGGCCAGTACGGCTCGTCGCCCATATCGATGCCGAACGCTACCGGGTCCTTAATGAAGAAGTGGATGTTGAAAGTACCCGCTTCCTCTAACATATCGGCAGTGAGTTCTTTTCCGTACGCACGGAACCGCTCGCATTCCGCTTCATCGATGTCATGCGTATCAATGTGTTCGGTCGGGATTTCATAGGTTTCGCCTTCTGTCGGCTCTTCGGTCGGCGCGTCTGTCGGCGCATCTGTCGGTGCTTCCGTCGCCTTTTCGGTCGGCGTTTCCGTTTCCGATTCTGTCGGGGCCACGGTCGGGACGACCGGGTTGCAGCCCGTAAGGATCATCGAGAGTGCCAGCATCATTGCCAAGATGATGCCGAGCATGTTTTTCAGCTGTTTCTTCATGTTACTCCTCCTGTGTTGCTTGTTTTATGATCATTTTACAGATCGGGTTTCCGAGTGTCGAAAAGCGCACCTCATACTCGGTCTGCACATTGTCCGCCGCCATCGGGCTCTTATAAAGGTCCCGCGTCGAATCGAGAATCAGCCATCCGGCCTCCTCCGCTTCCGCTAAAGAAAACGTGAAAAGGTCCTGGTTGTCCGTTTTAAACTCAATGATTCCGTCTTTTTTCAGAATCTTCGAATACCGCGCTAAAAACTCACGGCTCGTAAGCCTCCGCTTCCAGTGCCGGTCCTTCGGCCACGGATCGGAAAAGTTTAAGTAGATTCCGTCGACTTCGCCTTCTTCGAAAAAGTCCGGAAGCTCCTCCGCATCCGCGCAGAGATAATAAAGGTTCTCGCGCTCCTCGCTCTCCCGTTTTCCCAGTGCCCGGAAGAGAACAGACGACATCTTCTCCATTCCGATATAATTTATTTCCGGGTGAAGCCCTGAGAGTTCTGTAATAAACCGGCCTTTTCCCATCCCGATTTCGAGACGGATCGGATGATTATTTCCAAAGACTTCGGATGCCCACTTTCCTTTTTTTATTTCCGGATCGTGGATTACATAAGGGCTTCCGGCGACTGCCTCGTCCGCCCCTTTGACTTTTCTGAGACGCATATCAATGCTCCTGTATGACCTTCTTTTCAGAAGGATTCTTTCGGGCGCAGGTTCTGCGTCCCCGGACCGTTCGGGCTGTCCGCAGAGAACGCCACAATACAATCGATTATACTATACCACGATTCTTTTCATTTTTCCATTGTTTCAGCGCTTTTTTTCAAGGATTTACACACACTTTTCCGTAGAAGGCTTAGGCATTTATTTTTTAATACAGCATCTTTTGAAGATTGCTTCGGGATAATATAGAAGCGCACCGCCGAAGCGGTGCGCCTAAATCTATGATATTCGTTTATGAATTTCTTCATTCCCTTGACATCTGCCTGTGCTGCCGTCCCGATTAGTCCTCCGTTTCGTAGTAATACGAATAATCAATGCCCTTCATCATTAACTCCCGGCTATCTATGTCATTCGTCAGCGCATCACGAAGCAGCCGGCTGATTCGTGCAGGATTCACCACACTCTCCCGCATAGCATTCAGATAATCGTTTTTGTTAATCAGGCTCCAATCCACACATTGCTTTAATCTCTTTTTTAAAATCAAATCAAGCCAGATGCGGGTGCTCCTGCCATTTCCTTCCATGAAGGGATGGGCCACATTCATTTCTACATACTTTGCAACAATATCTTCGAATGTATTCTCCGGCATTTCTTCGATCTTTATCAGATTTTCTCTAAGAAACATTACCGGTGCGAAGGAAAATCCTTCCTTGGCAATATTCAGCAAACGAATCTGTCCCGCAAAATCATACAGCCCACCAAAAATATAGCCATGAATCTGCTGTAATCCTATGACAGTACCCACATCGATATTATCGATAAATCCGCTTTCAAAAAGTTCATATGCCTTTTGCTTGCTTTTTTCATCAATGGATGTCTCCATATTCTTCATCCACTTGGCGAAAACCTCGGACTTTTTGCTCGGAATCAGAGCAATCACCGTATGGAGTCCGGTCTCATCCACCACATCGGTATTGTAAAACTTCCCGTCTTTTGCCCTTAATTTCAGTTGGTGACAAATTGTCATCAACTCATGGTTTCGACTCTTAAATCTCGCCCAATAATTTCTGGGGTTTTTTGATTTTGTCAAGGCGCAGGCGATATCCATCGCACAGAACCACCATTTGGATGTTTCTTCGTCCCAGGCGGCGCGCACCGGAATATCTTCAAAAAAACGGATCGATGTTTTCATCCGTTTATCCCCTTTCGGCTTTTATTTTAGTATATTATATCAAAGGAAAAGAAACTTTTCCAGTGTGCGGTATGGAAAATCATCGTAAGGTCTTTTTTATACGCTGTCGGTTCTTCCTGCAATCCATAAATAAAACGAAGAGAGAGATAATAAAACTAACGAAAAAAGTTCTTGACTTTTAAGTCCCCCCTCGCTATAATGTCACTTGTGCCGCTAAAAGGCATGCACCACTAGCTCAGTTGGTAGAGCACCTGACTCTTAATCAGGGTGTCCAGGGTTCGAGCCCCTGGTGGTGCATTTGGGAATCGATTTTGAGGCTTGCCTCGGGGTTGGTTCTTTTTTTTTTGCCTTTTTTTTGTAACGCGGCTTCTTTTTCCGCGTCATTTGGTGCAGATCAAAGAAAAAACGAAGACCTGCGGACGGCGGACCGCTTCTTCATCCGCTAAAGGAGGATAATATGAATTCTAGAAAAATGATTTCCCTGAAAAAACTGATGGCGCTCGTATCAGCGCTTGTAATGGCGATGACGCTTTTCGGGTGCTCGTCACCGGTACAGCCGACGGAAAAGCCGACGGAAGCTCCGTCTTATAAGGTAGTTGACAGCGGCGATTTAAAGGTGATTACGACTTCTAAAATCGACGGTCTTATTCAAAAGTCTGTTTTCGATGAGGACCTTTTAAACTATATCGGCGGAAAGGTCGAAGGAAATTATATGATTTCTCCGCTTTCCTTCCGCTATGCTGCAGGACTTCTCTTAGCAGGCGTCAGCGGCGAAACGAAGACGGAGCTTATGACCGCGCTCGGCATTCAGAATGAAGAAGAATGGAATACGTACTGCGAAACCTTCAACGGCTTCGTCCAATGGTTTGAAGACGCATTGAAGGCAGATCAGGACGAATATGAAGAGGGAATTAAGCAGGGCTGGCTCAATCCTGACGCCCAGCTTCCGACACGTGCGCTCCGCGTCGCGAACTCGGTCTGGACGCGGTCGGACATTCCGGCGTTAAAGGAAAGCTATAAGGAAAGCATTGCGAAGGTCTATGCAGCGGAATACTGTAGTTTCACCCTCGATACCGCAGTAAAGCGCATCAATTCCTGGGCTGACGAGAAGACGGAGCACCTGATTCCGGAGCTTCTTCCTTCAGACTATAATGTTTCCGCTCTCGCAGTCGTTCTCATGAACGCGCTCTATTTTAAAGACAGCTGGGTGAACCCGTTCCTCGAGGTTTTTACGAAAGACGACGTTTTCTACTGTAAGAACGGTTCTACGACGACTAAGACCTTTATGACGCAGTCGGATGAATTCCATTACTATAAGGACGGCACTACCGAGCTCGTCACGATTCCGATGGCGAGCGGCGTCTATATGACCTTCGTAATCGGTGATACGGCGAATCTGTCGGAGAAGATGGCGAAGGCGGAATCCCGCCAGGGCCAGGTAACGATTCCGAAGCTGGATCTCGAAACCAGCCTCTCGGGCGGGGAGCTTATCGATTTCCTGAAGGAGCGCGGCGCGACGAAGCTCTTTACGACTCAGGCCGATTTCTCGAATATGATCGATTATGATCTTACCGTAAGCGACATTATTCAGAAGACGCGCATCAAGCTCGATGAAGAAGGCGTCGAGGCGGCAGCTGTCACTGCCATCATGAATAAAGAAACCGCTTGTCCGGAGCCGACGGAGCCGTTCGTTTTCCGGGCGGACCGGTCCTTCCACTTCTATATCCACACGACTCTCAATGATGCGATGACCGCGCTTCTCTTCGCCGGTGAAATCGTGGAATAAAAGATTTGATTTCTTTAGGGAGGTATCAAAAATGAGAAGAATGACTGCCATCCTTTTAGCATCTGTTATGATGCTTCTGTCTCTCGCCGGATGCCAAAAACCGGTTTCGACCGACCCGACGAACGCGGCTGGAAAAAAGAATTCTAAAGGAGGCCATGGGGAGGCCTCCATCGTAGAGACTCCGGCAGATCACGGGGACGAAACGCTTCCGAACGGAGGAGACGCGGATTCTCAGGATGAGACGGCCCCGCACGGGGGAGATGCGGATTCTCAGGATGAGACAGCTCCGGTCGAAGAGACAAAGAACAGCGAAAACGATTCCGCGGAAAAAGAGACGAACGCGCAGGCGGCAGATGAAGTCAGCCTGATTTCGACGAAAGATCTAAGGACCATCACTACCTTAACGGTTACTGAGTCCATAAAGGACATCACCTTTGAAGAGGCGCTTTTGGACTTCATAAACAGCCGTGTTTCCGGAAACTATATGGTTTCTCCGCTCTCCTTCCGCTATGCGCTCGGGCTTCTTCTGGCCGGTACGGAAGGCCAAACAAAAACCGAGCTCTTAACAGCGCTCGGTGTCGAAAATGAGGAAGAGTGGAATACCTACTGCGAGACCTTTAACGGCTTCGTCCAGTGGTTTATGGATGGATATGAGGATGATCAGGAGCAGCAGAAAAAGGGAATTTCCGGCGGATGGCTGGAGCCTTCGACGGAGCTTCCGTACCGCGCGCTCCGCGTCGCGAATTCTGTCTGGAAGCGTGCGGATCTTCCTGATTTAAAGGAAGGCTATAAGGCACGCATTGAAAAAGTCTATGCCGCCGAATATGCTGATTTTACGGCAAAAAATGCTGTTTCCCGCATCAATTCCTGGGCGGACCGGAAGACGGAGCACATGATTCCGTCGCTTCTTCCGGATGGCTACGACACGTCTTCGATGGAATACGTCTTAATGAACGCGCTCTACTTTAAGGACAGTTGGGTCGATACGTTCTCGGAAGGCGCGACATATGACGACATTTTCTATGCAAAAAACGGCACCAATACCACAAAGTCCTATATGACCCAGTCCGGACGGTACACCTACTATCAGGATGCAGATACTCAGATCGTCACGATTCCGATGGCCGGCGGCGTCTATATGACCTTCGTGATCGGTGACACCGAGAATCTCTCTGAGAAGATGGCGAAAGGCTCGCATCGGACCGGTCGGGTAACAATCCCGAAGCTCGATCTCGAAACAAGCCTCTCTGGTGGTGAATTCGTTGATTTCTTAAAATCACGCGGTGCGACGACGATCTTCTCCGATCAGGCAGACCTCAGCCGGATGACGGACCGCCAAGTCCATATCGGCGATATCGTTCAGAAGACACGCATCAAGCTCGATGAGGATGGCGTCGAGGCTGCTGCTGTCACCGGAATAATCGTTTATAATTCTGTTTATGATCCTTCTGAACCGTTCGTCTTCACGGCGGACCGCCCGTTCCATTTCTACATTCATACGACTGTAAACAATGCGATGACCGCGCTCCTGTTCGCAGGAGAGATCGTAGAGTAACTTAATACGTCAGATTAATATCTCCGGCGCCAGACTTCACGAAAACGGTCTGTGCGCCGGTTTTGCTTTCCGGCACATGGCACTCGCCGACTCCGCACTCCGCGATAATCTGCTTCGGGCTGCGGAGTTTTCCGTCAATGTCACCGGCTCCGGTCCGCAAATACTCTTCTTCCGCTTCGCAGTTCATCGTCAGAAGATCTCCTGCGTTCGATTCGACTTCCAGTTTCGTCTTCGCGACCACATTTTCAATGCGGATATCGCCCGCGTCAGACATCGCTTTCATCGCTTCGCATTCGACTTCCTGCGCTTCGATATCGCCTGCTTTCGTTAAGAATGACACGGTACCGACGCGGTAGAAACCGAAGAAGCGGATGTCTCCGGACCCAAGTGTCATCTGAATCTCATTGATTTCCATGTTTCCTCCCATTTCGAGGTCGCCTGACTTGTTCTTTACCTCGAGCAGCCGATACGCCTTTTCCGGAAGAAAAAGTCCTAAATCGCCGCTCTGCATGCTGTATTTTCTGCAAAAGATGCTCCAGGCCTTCTTCTCCGACTGACGGATAAAGAGCGTCCCGTCCTGCACGGAGATTTCAAAATCATCTTCTTTTCCGCCATAATTGACCACATGCGTTCTATCATCCTCGGAACGCCCGATCCGGACATCTGCCGAGCAGACGAAGATCTTTACCGCGTCAAACGGATCCGAGACCGTCATCTCTAACTTCTCACCTTCCTCGCCCGAGAGATCGATCTTATCCGAAGAGATGAGAATTCCCGGAAGACTGATTCCATTCGGAGAGATGCGGATCTCCTTGTGACCTTTTTTGTCGAGGGAGATGATGATTTCTTCCGGCGAAGCGTTTTCTTCCGGCTTCTTTTTCAGTCCTTCCTGTTCAATAATTCCTGCTGCCGCGTCGCGCGGTGAACCGATCTTCTCGACCGCTTCTTCCTCTGTCATGCCACTTTCGACACGCTCGTCTATCATTTCCCCATAAAAATCCAGCACTTCCGTCAGCCGGTCAAAAGAGAATCCTTCAAACTCTGCCTCTAATGCTCTCAAAAATTCCTGTTTATTCATTGCTTCCGCCCTCCTTCGTCACGAAGTGATAAATCGTCATCATTTCCTTCCATTCATTCTCAAACTCAGCGATCCGCCCGATCCCGCGCTCCGTAATGTGATAATATTTCCGAAGCCGCCCGTCGTGCTCTGCGGTCCTCGTCGTCAGCATTCCCGCGGCTTCCAGCCGCTTCAGGATCGTATAAAGCGTCGATTCCGACAGTTCAATGATCTCGCTCAGATCCTTTATAATCTGATAGCCGTATGAATCCGCTTTCCGGATGGCGGCCAATACGCAAACATCTAAAAGGCCTCGTTTTGTCTGTGTTTCCATCGGTTCTCCTTTCAGGGTCAGGATAAGTTTCAGCTTCGCCAGCGCATATGGGCGCGGGGTATTCGTCGGTGCGGTGACCGGGGTAGTCGCCAGTGTGCGGGCGCGGAAGTGAAACGGTAATACTGTTTGTTGCGAGATACATCGTATCACGAAGTATATAAAGTGTCAAGCGCACTAAACACATTTTTTTAGAGTCCTTTTCTTCCCGCATAATAACCATTTCCGTCATCACGGCGTACCGAATAAAAAAAACTCACCCCACCGGTGCGGAATCCGCTACCGAAGGGGTGAGAAAATTAAATAATTCAGTAAATTTCAGAACTTACGCGATCGTCGCTCCGTCCTTAACATCGCTTTCAGCCGTCATTAAAACGACCTTTCCGTCCTCACCTTCTGCGCAGAGGATCATGCCCTCCGACAGGACTCCTGCGAGCTTCGCCGGCTTTAAGTTGACGAGGACCATTACCTTCTTTCCGACCATTTCTTCCGGCGAATAGGATGCGCGGATGCCGGAAACGATCTGCTTCACTTCCGAGCCGATCTTCACCTGCGAGCAGAGAAGCTTTTTCGACTTTTCGACCGCTTCACAGGAAAGGATTTCGCCGACACGGAATTCCATCGTGCCGAAATCTTCAAAAGTGATTTCCGGCTTATGGGTTAACGGAGCTTCCTCCTCTTCCTTCTCTTCGTCCGGGTTTCCGTATTCCTTCAGCGCCGCTTCGCGCTGCGCGGACATGATCACATTGACCTTTTCCATCGTCTCCTTTTCGTCGAGACGGGCGAAGAGCATCTCCGGCTTTTCGACTACCTTCGTGCCGTTTCCGACGACTGCGCCGAAGCCGGTCAGGCCTTCGAAGTCCTTCAGCGCCACATTGAATGCAGCCGCGATCTTATCGGCAGTTTCCGGCATAAACGGCTTTAAGAGGCTCGCGCCGGTCATGATGCCTTCGGAAAGGTTATAAAGAACGGTTGCGAGACGGTCGAAATTCGCTTCATCCTTCGCGAGGATCCACGGGGTCGTCTCATCGATATATTTGTTGCAGCGCTTGAAAAGATTAAAGATTTCCGTAATCGCATCCGCGACATGGAGCGTTTCCATCTTCGTCTGAACCGCTTCGACCGCATGATTCGCCGTCGCGATCAGGTCGTCATCCGGATCAATGTTCACGCGCTTGTTTTCGACGGTGCCGCCGAAATATTTGTTCGACATCGAAACCGTGCGGGAAACGAGGTTGCCCAGGGTGTTCGCGAGGTCCGAATTAAACCGCTCTAAAACGAGATCCCACGTGATATTTCCGTCGTTCTCAAACGGTGTTTCATGCATGACGAAATAGCGGACCGCATCAACGCCGAAGATCGAAGCGAGGTCGTCTGCGTAAATCACATTGCCGCGGGATTTCGACATCTTCTCGCCGCCCTGGATGAGCCACGGATGGCCGAAGACCTGCTTCGGAAGCGGCACGTCGAGCGCCATCAGCATGATCGGCCAGTAAATCGTATGGAAACGAAGGATATCCTTACCGATGAGGTGGACGTCCGCCGGCCAGTATTTCTGATAGAGCGCGTCGGATTCGCCGTCGAGCTGATAGCCTAAGCCGGTGATATAGTTCGACAATGCGTCGATCCAGACATAGACTACATGGCGCGGGTCGAAATCGACCGGGACGCCCCACTTGAACGACGTACGCGACACGCAGAGGTCCTGAAGACCCGGGCGCAGGAAGTTATTAAGCATTTCATTCCGGCGGGATTCGGGCTGGATAAACTCCGGGTGCTTCTCGATATGCTCGATAAGGCGCGGCGCATATTTGCTCATCTTAAAGAAATACGCTTCTTCGTTCGCTTTTACGAGCGGGCGGCCGCAGTCCGGGCAGATGCCGTCGGGCGCCTGAGACTGCGTAAAGAACGCTTCGTCCGGCACGCAGTAAAGGCCTACATAAGAGTCCTTATAAATGTCGCCTTTTTCGTAGAGCTTCTTAAAAATCTTCTGGACAGTCGCTTCATGGTCCGCGTCCGTTGTGCGGATAAAGCGGTCATAGGACAGATTCATTCCGTCGAAGACGCGCTTGATTTCGCCGGCAGTCTCATCGACGAACGCCTGCGGCGTCATTCCCTTCGCCTTCGCTTTTTCTTCAATCTTCTGGCCGTGCTCGTCGGTTCCGGTCTGGAAGCGGACGTCATAGCCCTGCATTCTCTTAAAACGGGCGATCGCGTCCGCTAAAATGATCTCGTACGTATTGCCGATATGCGGCTTTCCAGACGCATACGCAATCGCGGTTGTAATGTAATAGGGTTTCTTCTCCATCGTAAAAATCTCCTGTATTTATTGTCTTAAACGCTCTTCATAAAGCGGAGGACGGCTGCACGGCCCTCTTCCGTCCACGGATAAACACCGCAGTCCTCGAGCACCTTCACGAACACCTTCCCGACTTCGCAGTCAATGATCTTCTGAAGCTTTTCTTCATCGCGAAGCTCGTCCGCGCTGTAGTTCTTCATCCAATCCTCTGCCCAGTCCGCATGCTTCTCGATACCCGGCATACTGCGCGGGTCTTCGCCGGAAAGGATCGTTTCCAGCAGAACCCGCAGTTCCTCCTTTAATCGGGACGGCAAAACTGCCACTCCCATTACTTCGATAAGACCGATATTTTCTTTTTTGATATGGTGATACTCTTCGCGCGGATGGAAGAGTCCGTACGGGCGCTCCGCCGTCGTCCGGTTGTTCCGGAGGACGAGGTCGAGCTCGAACTTTCCGTCCCGCATTCGTGCGATTGGCGTCACCGTATTATGCTTTTCATCGCCGGAGGCGTGAAGGATATTAAAATCCGGATCGTCATAGCTGCGCCATGCGGTTAAGACGCGCTCCGCGGCTTCTGAAAGCGCTTCCCGGTCTTCCGAGGAAAGCCGGATGACGGTCAGCGGCCAATGCACGAGCCCCGCAGAAACATTGTCAAAGCCCTTAAGCGGCAATGAAATCTCTGCCTTCGCGAGCGCCATCGGGAAATCGAACCGCCCGCCCTGGTAGTGGTCATGGCTCAGAATCGAGCCGCCGACGATTGGCAGGTCCGCATTCGAACCGATCATATAATGTGGGAATTTCGCGACAAATGTAAGAAGCCGGTCAAATGCCGCGCGGTTGATCACCATCGGCACATGCTTCGGATTTAACAGGATGCAGTGCTCATTATAATACCCGTAGGGGGAATACTGAAGGTCCCAGACCTCATCCCCGATTGTTATCGGGAGAATCCGGTGGTTCGCGCGGCCCGGATGGTTCACGCGGCCCGCATAGCCCTCGTTCTCGCGGCAAAGCTGGCACCGGGGATACGGCTCGCCGGATGCTTTTCCGCCGCTTCCTGCAGCCGCGCCGAGGTTCGCTTTTCCCGCTGCCGCGATCGCGCGCGGATCCTTCTCCGGTTTCGACAGGTTGATCGTTACGACGATTTCGCCGTACTCCGAGCCGACCGTATAGCGCACATCCTTACAGAGACGATAGCGGCGGATATAGTCGGTATCCTGCGAAAAGCGGTAGAACCAGTCGGTCGCCGCTTTGCAGTCCTCTTTTTTCAATGCATTGAACGTGTCGATCACGGTCAAAGGCCGCGGCATCACACAGTTCATGATCTCCGCGTCAAAAAGATCGCGATAAACCGTAATATTATCGGTTAACAGCCCTTTTTCGGCCGCATAATCGAGGAGTTCCTTTAAGATAGGCTCCAGCCGTGCGCCGTTTTTATCGGCGTCACAGACAGCAGATGCGCTGCTTTCTGCGCCGTTTTTATCGGCCTTCGGGTCGATCTCGCCGAATTCCGGGTCAATCTCGCCGTCGAACGAATCCTCCTTAAAGAGCGCCAGCAGCCGGTTTACCGCATAGGCATTCTCCTCCTTCGGAAGAATCCCCGTGCTGTTCCCGTATGCGATTAAATTTTCGATAGCTTTCGTAAAACTCATAATCTCTTACTCTTCTAATTCCTGCGTTCCGTCGCCGGTCATTCCTTTAATTCCTGCGTTCCGTCGCCGATTTCAACTACATAGAAGTCCGCCGCATAGCCGATTTTCTCGAGATATTTCTGGCCGACCGTCTCGATGAAGCGGTCAATCGCGTCTTCCTTCACGATAGCGACTGCGCAGCCGCCGAAGCCCGCGCCAGTCATGCGCGCGCCGATGCAACCGTCGACCGTCCAGGCTGTTTCCGCAATCGTATCGAGTTCGATTCCTGTCACCTCATAGTCGTCGCGAAGCGAAACATGCGACGCGTTCATAAGCTTTCCGAAGCCCTCGATGTCGCCCTTTTTCAGAAGCTCCACCGCTTTGACCGTCCGCGTGTTTTCCGTCACCGCGTGACGCGCGCGTTTCCGCGCGACCGGGTCCGAAATCGCATCCTGAACCTTTTCAAACTGCTCGTCCGTCAATGCGCAGAGCGCCGGAATATCTGTGACTTTCTGTAAGTCCTGAAGCGCTCTCCCACATTCCTCGCAGCGCTCATTGTACTTCGAATCGACGAGCCCGCGCTTTTTATTCGTGCAGATGACGACGATGCGCATCTTTAAAAGCTGGATCGGGGCGTACTCGAATTCGAGCGTCGCGGTATCTAAGAACATTGCCTTATCGCGCGCCCCCATAGCGATCGCGAACTGGTCCATAATGCCGCAGTTCAAGCCGTTATAACGGTTTTCCGAGAACTGGCCTGTCTTCGCGATTTCGAGGTTCGGCACCTGGAAGCCGAACAGGAGGTTGATCACTTTTCCCATGCCGACTTCGACAGAGGCTGACGAAGAAAGGCCGGAGGAGTTCGGAATATTGCCCCAAAGATAAACATCGAGGCCTTTTTCAATGCGGATTCCGAGCTTTTTGTCATACGCCCAGATCATTCCCATAAGATAATTCGAGAAGCCCTTTTCCGCGTCGAATTCGATAGCGTCGAGGCTCCGCTCAATGATTCCGTTCTGCGGGAAGTTTCCCGAATAAAAGCGGACCTTCCGGTCCTCCCGCTTCCGCGCGGCGAAATAAGTGCCGATCGTCAGCGCGCATGGGAAAACATGGCCGCCGTTATAGTCGGTATGCTCGCCGATCAAGTTGACGCGGCCCGGTGAAAAGACACAGACCGGCTGCGCGCCGTCTGTCCCGAAAATATCAAAAAATGCGTTTAAAAGTTCCTGTCTGTTCACTATCTTCTCCTATCCTAAAACTACGCTTACCGGAACTGTGATTCATAAATTTCACGATACGCTTCGCAGTTTTTGAGAAGCTCCTCGTGGGTTCCGAGACCTTCCGACCGGCCATCCTCTAACACGAGGATCCGGTCGGCGTTCATAACAGATGCCGCCCGCTGAGAAACGATGATAATCGTCATTTCGCCGCTCATCTTCCGCACCTCTTCGCGAAGCGCCGCATCGGTCGCAAAATCAAGCGCCGACGACGAGTCATCAAAAATCAGGATCTCCGGTTTCCGCACAAGTGCCCGCGCGATCGCGATCCTTTGCTTCTGTCCGCCGGAGAAATTCCGTCCCTCCTGCTCGACTTCCGCCGACAAGCCGCCTTTTTCGACGATCGTGTCGTAGATTTGTGCGCGTTTCAGTGCGTCTTCCAAATCTTCGTCTGATGCATCAGGATTTCCCCAAAGAAGATTATCACGGATTGTCCCCTGGAACAAGACTGCTTTTTGTAAAACGACGGCGATACGGCTTCGAAGCGCCTGTTTGTTCCAGTCGGAAACCTCGGTGCCGAAGCATTGAAGGCTTCCCGCCGAAATCGGATAGAAGCCCGGAATCAGATGGATTAGCGTTGATTTTCCGCTGCCGGTGCCGCCGATAATGCCGATCGTTTCGCCGCGCGCGGCAGAGAATGTGATATCAGAAACCGCCGGGACGCGCGCGCCCTCGTAGGTGAAGGAAACATGGTTAAATGAGACGGCTGGCTGACCCGATTCATCTTCCGTAGGAGACATCCCCTGCGTTTCCTGCATCTTTGGCTGCGCATCCGACATCGTTTTTCCGTTCATCCCCGCCTCCTCCGGCGTGACCGAAAGAAGCGAGCTGATCCGCTTTCCGCAAGCGGCGGCCTTCGTAATCTTGATGATGAGGTCTGCGAGTTTGACGAGCTCCTCGAGAATCTGCCCCATATAGTTGACGAGAGCGATCACAGCGCCCTGCGTCAGCGTGCCGATATTGACTTCCACCGCGCCCGAATAGAGAACGGCGATAATACCGATATTCACGATGACATAAGTCAATGGATTCATCATCGCGGAGATTTTTCCGACGGAAATCCGCTTCTTCGTGAGCGCCTCATTGGCAGCAGTGAACTCCGCTTCCTCATGCTCTTCCAGTCGGAACGCACGGACGACGCGTACGCCGGTCAGGTTATCGCGCGTTTTTCCTGTGACAGAGTCGAGCGCTTTCTGCACTTCCCGGTAGCGGGGCATGGTCCCGAGCATAATGAACAGGACGACGGCCGACAGGAAAACAATCACCAGGATGAAAATCCAGGCGACGGACGGGTCGAGGAGGATAGCCATGATCATGGCGCCGAAAACAACTACCGGCGAACGCATAAAAAGCCTAAGCGTCATGTTCGTGCCGTCCTGAATCTGGTTAATGTCGCTCGTCATCCGGGTAAGCAATGTCGACGTGCCAATGCGGTCGAGCGTCGGGAAGGACATCTTCTGGATCTGGTCGAAGCATCTTTGGCGGAGCTTGGCCGAAAAGCCGGTCGCTGCCCGCGCCGCAAAGAATTGCGCGACGAGTGAAAAGAGAAGCCCGAGCACCGCGAAGCCGACGAGGAGCCCACAGCCCTTCAGAACAGAGCCTGTGTCCTTCATCGGAATCGCGACATCGATGATATCCTTCATCACAAGCGGGACAAAGAGCTCCAGCACCGCTTCCATCATCTTAAAAAGCGGCGCGATTACAGACTCTTTCCAGAATGGTTTTAAATCCCGCAAAAATTTCATAAGATTATGTTCCAGATCAAAACAGATTTCAGAATTCGATCGTTTTACAGATCAAAAGCGAATCTCAGAATACTTTCGTTTTACTCGAAAAACGTTTCCGCAAATTTACAAAGATACTCAAAATCCTTCACGCCGGCAGTTTCGTACGACGAGTGCATCGCGAGCTGCGCGAGGCCGATATCCGCCGTGGCCATCGGCACCTGAAGGATTGACAGGTTTCCAAGCGTGGAGCCGCCGCGCATATCAGAACGGTTAAAGAACAGCTGGAACGGCACCCCCGCATCCTGGCAGATTTTCTTAAAAAGCGCCGCTGTAAGTCCGTCGGTCGTGTACCGCTGGTTCGCGCTGAACTTTAAGAGAACGCCGCCGTTCACAGTCGGGCGGTTCGTCGGGTCCGCCTTCTCCGGATGATTCGGATGGAGCGCATGCCCATTGTCCGCGGAGATCAGGAAGGAGTCGGCGATCCGGCAGAAGTAATCTTCCTTCGTTTCCTGAAGGCCCTCGCTGATCCGCGTGAGAAGGTCGGAAAGGAAGGTCGATGCCGCGCCCTGACGGCTTGCGCTACCGACTTCCTCGTTATCAAACAGCGCAAACACGCTGATATTTTCTTTTTTATTTCCTGCCATAAAACCTAAGAAGCCGCCCAATGCGCACTCGAGGTCATCGATATGCGGACCGGAGAAAAACTCCGAATCTGCGCCCCAGACGCGCGGCTCTTCGCGGTTATAAAGGAACAGGTCATGCGCGATAATTGCATCCTTTTCGACGCCGGCTTCCTCGGCAATGATTTCCATAAAGCGGTCGTTCTTCGACGCATTGCCAAAAAGCGGGAGCATGTCGACCTGCGGATTAAAGGTGCGTGAATCGCTGCTGTCGCGGGTCAGATGGATCGCGACGCTCGGGATCAGAAGGAGATCCCGCTTCGCGGCAAACGAGTGCGAAACCGGCAGCCCGTTTTCGATCGTGAACACGCGCCCCGCGACAGAAAGCGGTCGGTCGAGCCAGGTGTAATCGATCATGCCGCCGTAGGTTTCCACGTTCAGCTTGACATATTTTCCTTCTACCGAAATCTGCGGATTCTCTTTTACCTTATACGACGGCGAATCGCCATGCGCCGCATAGACACGGTATGCTTTCGCATCCTTCGGCACATAGAAAGCTATCAGCGCAGAGCCGTTCCGGCGCACATAATAAAGCTTCTCTTTTTCGATTTTCCAATGCTCCTTCTCAAAGAGCTCCTGTCCGCCCGCCGCGCTTAATTCAGCCGCCAGCGTATCAGCCGCCTGAAATGCAGTCGGGGCCTCTTTTAAAAATGTCAGGAGCTTGTTAATGTCGTACTTTGCGTTATTTTTTGTCATTTTTTCCGCCTTTTTATCTGTCGAATATACTGTTTTATTTGTCTTTACCGATAATAGTTTGTATGTTTTTTCCGTTTGTTATATCATTTACTTTCAGCTGATAAGTGCCTGCCGGCAGTCTGACCGGAGCCGCTTTTCCTTAAACCGCTTACCGCCTTACAGCAAGATGATTCCGTTCTCCTGGCAGGTTTCCCGCATCTTTTCCGGCCAGACGGAAGCCTGAACTTCACCGACATGCGCGCGGTTCAGGAGCAGCATGCAGAGACGCGACTGCCCGATGCCGCCGCCGATCGTATACGGAAGTTCGCCGTTTAACAGAGCCTTGTGATACGGAAGCGTTTTCCGGTCTTCACAACCGGCTTCCTTCAGCTGATAAGCGAGCGCCTTCTCGTCTACGCGGATGCCCATAGACGAAATCTCAAGTGCGCAGTCCAAAAGGTCAAACCAGAAAAGGATGTCGCCGTTCAGCGACCAGTCGTCGTAGTCCGGCGCACGCCCGTCGTGCGGCTTTCCGTTGGTGAGCTTGTCGCCGATCCGCATCAGGAACACACAACCGTATTCCTTCGTGATCAGGTTCTCGCGCTCCTTCGGCGTCTTATCCGGATACCGCTTCAAAAGCTCTTCCGAGTCGACAAAATGAATCTTATCCGGCAGCTTCTTAAACGCGTTCGGATACTGATACCAGGTCTCGTGCTCGAGGTGCTTGATTACCGTGAAAATCTTTTCGACCGTTTCGCGAAGGTATTCCTCGCAGCGCTGCTCGCGGGTAATGACCCGTTCCCAGTCCCATTGGTCGACATACATAGAATGGAGGTTATCCGGCACTTCATCGCGGCGGATAGCGTTCATGTTTGTATAGAGGCCTTCGCCCGGCTTAAAGCCGTATTCCTTTAATGCGATACGCTTCCATTTCGCGAGTGACTGGACGATCTCGAAGTCCTCGCCGGAAACGCCCGGCGCGTCAAATGCGACCGGCCGCTCAACTCCGCTTAAGTTGTCATTTAAACCGCTCGATTTCGCGACAAAAAGCGGCGCAGAAATACGCTCGAGGCGCATAACGCGTCCGAACTCCTTCTGGAACGTGTCTCGGATATATTTGATAGCCTCTTCCGTCTCGCGCACGGAAAGGTGGGGATCATAATCTTTCGGGATAATCAGATTCATGTCGGTCTCCTAAGGTAGTCTTTATTTGGTCTCTCTTTACTGATCGGCTGTTTTTGCTCTTACGCTGCGATTTAAGTCCGTGGCATTATTCTTCGCCTTCGTCCTCGCAGTATTCCGCGTCGTTATTCTTCGTCCTCGTCCTCGTCGAATTCCCCGTCCGCAAACGGGTCTTCTGCCGCTAAAAGCTCTTCCTCAAGCGACAGCGTGATCTCGCCGGTCGATAACCGGACTTCTGTCCCGTCATCCTTCCGGACGAGCAATGCGCCCTTGTCGTCGATGCTGATCGCGGTTCCGGTCTCCTTCTCTTCCTCGGTTCCAAAAACAACGCGCTCGTGAAGGACGCAGGAATACTCGCGGTACATATCGATATAATCATTCTCGTCGAGCCGGATCATCTCATCGATCAGCTCTCTTTCGATCGCTTCGCGGATCCATTCCTTCGCTTCCGGCCGCATCTCATGATACGAAAGCGAGCCGGCCTTCCATGCAATCTCCTCCGGGAAATCGACGGTATCGAGATTCACGCCGATTCCGACGAGAAGCCAGAGCTTGTCGCCAAACGGTACTGATTCTGTCAGAATTCCGCAGATTTTCCGCCCGTCGAGGTAGATATCATTGACCCATTTGATGGAAAGAGGAACATTGACGACCGATTCGATTCCGCGGACAACCGCGACTGCCGCCTTCCCGGTCACGCGGACTGCATTGGTATAAAGCTCGGTGTAGCTTCCGTAGCAGTTCACGTCAATCGGCCACGCCAGCGTCATATAGATGCCCGTATCCTTCGGCGAATAGAAGGTCCGCCCTAACCGGCCGCGCCCCGCTGTCTGCTCGTGCGCGAAGAAAATCGCGGGCTCGTCCAAACCGTTCTCCGTAATATGCCATTTCGCCGCGAGATTCGTCGAATCCACAGTGTCAAACTCATAATGTGTATATTCGCTGCTGTCAATCTTCTTCATACTGCCACTCCTTTAAACTGGCTCTCGTAGAGCATATAATACTGCCCCTTCTTCGCCATCAGACTCTCGTGCGTCCCCATCTCCACTACATGGCCGCGGTCCATCACGACAATGCAGTCGGCATGCCGGATCGTGGACAGCCGGTGCGCGACGATAAAGCTCGTTCGTCCCCGCATCAGCCGGTCAAAAGCCGCTTGAATCTTAATTTCCGTCCGCGTATCGACCGAAGAAGTCGCTTCATCGAGAATCAGCATTTCCGGGTCTGCAAGCATCACACGCGTAATGCAGAGAAGCTGGCGCTGTCCCTGCGACAGGTTTCCGCCGCCCTCGGTAATCAGGGTGTCATAGCCTTTCGGCAGACGCTTGATAAAGTCGTGCGCCCGCGTCTCCCGCGCCGCCCGCTCGATCTCTGTTTCCGTCGCGTCCGGTTTTCCTATGAGGAGGTTCTCCCGCACCGTGCCCTCGCGAAGCCAAGTGTCCTGAAGCACCATTCCGAACCGTTTCCGAAGATCGGAGCGGTCCATTTCGCGGATGTCGGTGCCGCCGACGCGGATAACGCCGCCATCCACATCGTAAAACCGCATCAGAAGGTTGATTAACGTTGTCTTTCCGCAGCCTGTCCGTCCGACGATCGCGATATGCTGCCCCGGTTTCGCCTGAAGATTCAGGTGCTCAATGAGCGGCTCGGAAGGATCATAAGCGAACGAGACGTCAGAAAATTCCACTGCGAGGCTGTCAGCGTCCGTTCCGCGGTCTGTTTCACAATCCGTTTTGCAGTCTGTTTCACGATCCGTCTCGGGTTTCATCTCTGAATTCATCTGATACGGCCCCATCGACTCGGGCGTTTCCTCGATAAGCTCGAAGAGCCGCTCTGCCGATACAAGCGCGTTTTCTAATTCCGCGAGAACGGATGAGATATCATTGAAAGGCTTTGTATAAGCCTTCGCATACGTTAAAAAGCAGGTAAGACTGCCGACAGACAAGCTGCCTGCAATCGTGAAATACGCGCCGAGACCGCCGACGCCGGCATAGACGAGCGAGTTGACGAAACGCGTCGTCGGGTTCACGAGAGAGGACGCGAATACAGCGCGCATCGAGTCCTTCCGGAGCGTTTCGTTAAGCCCGGAGAATACGGCGGAAACGCGTTTTTCCTGCCCATAGGCGCGGACTACTTTTTCGTTTCCGACCATCTCATACACGTATGCTGTTTCACGCCCGCGGCTCTTCGCCTGCGCGACATAGTATGCATGCGTCTTCCCCGCGATCAGCTTCGCGATAAACAAAGAAAGCGGCGTCAGCACCACGACTAAAAGGGTGATCCAGAAATTGACCGTCAGCATAAAGACGAGCGTGCCCACAATCGTCAGAATACCGGAAATCAGCTGGGAGAACCCGAGCAGAAAGCCGTCCGCGAAAGTGTCCGCATCAGCGATCACGCGGTTTAAAATATCGCCGGAAGCATTCTTATCGAGGAAGGAAACCGGCAGATGCTGAAGGTGCGCGAAGGCGCGGATGCGAAGGTTCTGAACGGTATGCGTCACGATATCATTGTTCAGAATATCGTGAATCCACTGGCAGAAGGAGCGGAAAAGCGCCGTGCAGAAGATCATCACGAGGTCAATGAGCAGCGACGGAAAGTCGACTTTTCCTAAAGAAATGATCCGGTCGACCGCATTTCCGATCCGGATCGGGATATATAAGGTCGCGAGAACTGAAAAAAGTGCCGCAATGACCGACAGCCCTACCGTGACACGGTACGGCCGGAGCATCTTCAGCACTTTTCCGATCGTTCTTTTTTTCATTTTATGGATTCCTGTCACGCAAATGAGACGTGCTTCCTCCTCATCCGACGGTTTCTCCGCCGTGTTATATCAGTTTCCGGGCGAGCGCCGCAGCGCCATAGACGCCGGCATCATTGCCCAGGGTCGCAATCAAAACCGGCGGCTTATGCATCGCGATGTGCGAATATTCCGCCATATATTTTTCAATGGGGTCTGTTAAAAGCTTTCCGGAGCGCGAAACGCCGCCGCCGAGGATGATCGCCTCGGGATCCAGCGTCAGCACCATGTGCGCACAGATCAGTCCCATATATTTTCCAAAGAGATCAACTACTTTTTCTCCTACAGGGTCATGATTTTCCGCCGCTTCGCAGACGACACGGCAGGAAATGTCACGTCCGTCACGGAGTACGGACGGAATCTCCGTCTCCAGTAAAAATTTCTTCGCCATCCGGACAATTCCTGTCGCGGAGCAGTACTGCTCGAGGCATCCCCGGTTTCCGCAGTTGCAGGAATCCGTTTCGTCCGGATTTACGACGAGATGGCCGAGTTCGCCGCCCAAACCATGTTCGCCCGACACGAGTTCGCCGTTCACGATCACGCCGCCGCCGACACCGGTCCCTAACGTAAAGAAGAGGACACTGTCGTACGCTTTTGCGGCACCATAGGCGAATTCTCCCATCGCAGCCACATTCGCGTCATTGCCCGCAATGCACGGGATTCCCATCAGGCGTTCGAGATCCTTCGCCGGATAGCAATCGCCGAAGCCGCCGAGATTTACGAGGGAAGAAAGATAACCTGCCTTCGTGATCGGACCCGGAATTCCCATCCCGACTGCCGCCAGCGCGCTTCGTTCGATTCCGAGCGCATCGAGTTTTTCATAAAGCCCGTCACGGATATCCTTCCAAAGGAAATCCTTTTCCTCACGGACCCGCGTTTTAATTTCAAATTTACAGACCGGCTCGCCTTCTGTCGGGAACAATGCAATCTTGATCGTCGTTCCGCCGACATCGACTCCCGCTATCAGTTTTTCCATATCTTCTCCTGAAACCACTGATTAAAAGAAGGAGCCCCTTTGACAAGGGGCTCCCGAATATCGTGCAAAAGTTACTCTTTATCTTCTGCTGCTTTCTTCGCGACTTCCTTCTCCTGGATGTCTCTCGGAGCCTGCTCATAATGATCGAAGTTTACTTCGTAAGCGCCGATACCACCGGTCATAGAACGAAGGACTGTGCAGTAACCGAACAGTTCCATCTCCGGAATTTCAGCTTCGACTACCTGCTTGCCGCCGGCGATCGGGTTCATGCCGAGCACACGGCCACGACGCTTGTTAAGGTCGCCCATAACATCGCCGGTGTAATCGTTCGGAACAGTAACCTTCAGGTTCATGATCGGCTCGAGAAGAACCGGACCAGCCTTTAAGAAGCCATCCTTGAATGCTAACGAGGTAGCGGTCTTGAATGCCTGCTCGGAGGAGTCAACCGGATGATAAGAACCATCGTAAAGGACCGCACGGACACCGACAACCGGATAACCTGCTAACGGACCTGCAACGACACATTCCTGGACACCCTTCTCAACTGCCGGGAAGAAGTTACGCGGAACGGAACCGCCGACAACCTGCTCTTCGAAGACATACGCCTTCTCATTGTCACCTGACGGGGAGAAGCGCATACGGACATCACCGTACTGGCCATGGCCGCCGGACT
>DCGM01000041.1:1126-6975 GCA_002315255.1 Lachnospiraceae bacterium UBA1778 | reverse complement strand
ACTGCTTCTTATGCTTACCCTGAACGTCGGATTCCTTCGTGATGGTTTCCTTGAATGCGACTCTCGGCTCTTCGAGCTGGATTTCAACTTTGTAACGGCTTAAGAGTTTGCTCTTCGCTACGTCTAATGCCTGATCGCCGACTGCATAGAGGAGCATCTGGCTGTTCGCAGAGTCATTGACAACCTTTAAGGAAACATCCTCAGCGGTCAGTCTGGTGAGTGCTGCAGAAGCCTTGTCATCCTCGCCCTTGTTCGGAACGACGTAACGCATATAGGTATACGGCTTCGTGAATTCCGGAATCGGATAAGAAACCGGAGTTCCTTTTTCAGCGTAGGTATCGCCGGTCTTCGCATCGTCGAGCTTCGCCAATGCGCCGATGTCGCCCGAATGGATTTCCGGAACTTCGACGGTCTTATTGCCCTGAAGGAGATAGAGCTTACCGATACGCTCCGCCTTCTGAGTACGCTGGTTGATTAAGGTGTCATCCGTCTTTAAAACGCCGGACTTCACTTTGATCATGGAATATTTACCGATGAACGGGTCGACCATCGTCTTAAAGATATAAGCCGATTTCGCCTTCGCATCATCATAGTTCGCTTCGAATTCGCCGCCATCCTCGAGCGCGCCCTTGCAAGCGATCTTGCCCGGGTTCGGGATGTACTCGATAATGTCGTTCAGGAGCATGAAGACACCGCTGGCGGTAACGCCGACACCGACATAAACCGGAGCCATCTCAGCTGCGGAAACGCTCGTGTGAAGCGCATCGCTGATTTCTTCTGCGGTGAACTCTTCACCTTCGAAGAACCGCTCCATGAACTCTTCGCTCGTTTCAGCGACAGCTTCCATCAGGTCGTTATGGCAGATTTCGAAGGAATCCTTTGCAGAATCCGGCATCGGGATATCCTGAACCTTGCCGCCGTCGACGAACTTGCGTGCAATGCCCTTAACAACGTTCACATAACCGGTCATCTTCTCGCCTTCGCGGATCGGAACTGCGACCGGAGCGATCTTCTGACCGAATTTATCTTTAAGTTCTTCGACAACCTTGTCAAAGTTCGCGTCTGCGAGGTCCATGTCGGTAACGAAGATCATACGCGGAACATTGTACTTCTCGCAAAGTTCCCACGCCTTGATGGTACCGGTCTGAACGCCGTCTTTGCCGGACACGACGATGATCGCGCCGTCCGCTGCAGAAACGCCCTGCTCTGCTTCGGTAACAAAGTCGAAATAACCTGGGGTGTCAATTACGTTAATCTTTTTTCCGTTCCATTCCAATGCGATGACGGATGCGGAAATGGAGAAACCGCGCTTCTGTTCCTCTTTGTCGAAATCGCTGATCGTAGATCCAGCGCCGATATTGCCCATACGGGAGATGATTCCCGAAATGAGAGCCATGCCCTCTGCAAGCGTCGTCTTACCGCAGCTGCCGTGTCCTAAAAGGACAATATTGCGGACATCCTGTGTCTTATAGACGTTCATAGTGTTTCCTCACTTTCCTGGTTCATGCAGTTCCCCCCTTTTGAGGACACTGCTCACAATTAGTAAAAGCATATCACAAAGAGATATCAATTTCAAGGAAAATCTTATTAAATATATGCTGGTTTTCGAGGCAGAAAGAGGACGCTGTCCGACTCGGAAACCGCCGCTTTCTGTCTCGAAAAACTGTCGCTTTCCGCTCCGGCGCACGGCTAAATCCCGTATTTGATCCGGACGCGTTCCAGCTTTTCGCCAAACGGCTTCGCAATGAGAAGGAGGAAAACCACATTGGAAACGCTGTACATGATGGTGAACGGAAGCGCCGTGAGGAAGGCGGCAAGATAAGCGTCCCAGTCGAAGACGGACGCGGCCCACGTGACTGTCCATACATCCATGACGAGCGAGAAGAAACATCCGCTCAATGCGCCGAACAGGAGAAGGAAAACGCGGCTCCGCTTTAACGGGTCCGCGAGGATTCCGGCGAGGAAGCCGGCGAGTCCCCAGGCGACCATCTGGAACGGTGTCCAGGGACCCTGCCCATAATAAAAATTCGAGATGACCGCGGATAAAGAGCCGCACAGGAAGCCGGCCTCTTTTCCGAGGTAAATTCCGGCGATGATCGTGAGCGCCGTGACCGGCTTAAAGAGGGGTAGAAAACGCCCCGCGACCGAAAGCGCAACGAAGACCGCGACGAGAATCAGCCGCCGCGTTCCGGTCTTTCTCTGCTCAAATCCTGCGACAAAAAGAACACCCGCGAGCAGAAGCATCGCTATGATCAGAAAAGCGGCCTTTTTCGTGTCGGAAACGGTCAGTCCGAGAATCAGCACGGCCGGAATTAAAACGGCCGGAATCACTATTTTCAGAGTTTTCCGAAGCCCTTCGCTTTTAATCGTCATACGCGCGCCTCCGGGGTTTCGCCCGCACTCTTTAAGTCAGCATTCTGTACCGTTTTTGGGGTCAGATTTTGTGCCGGGTTTTGTGCCGGGTGATTCGCGCGGCAGAGTTCCACGACATCATTGACGGAGGCTGCGAGATCATAATATCCCTGCGCAATCCGGTTCGCTGCCGTCGTATAGAAGCTGTTTCCGGAGAAGAACGCGCGCGGCTCTGCCGTAGAAATCGTCTCGCCCCGGAAAAGAAGCGCACAGCGGTCCGCCGCTTCCGCCGCGAACTCGGTGTCATGCGTCACGACGACCAGCGTCATCCCGCTCTTCTGAAGCGCCTTGAGATACGACAGGAAGCGCGCCTTCGTATCGGCGTCCAGCCCCTTCGTCGGTTCATCGAGAAGGAGGAGCTTCGGCTTCCCCGCAAGCACCTTCGCCAATGCGACGAGCTGCTGCTGGCCGCCGGAAAGATCATACGGATGGCGGTCTAAAAGGCCGGTTAAGTCGAAAGGAAGGTCTGACAGTGATGACCTGCCGTTCGCCTGACGCTTATCCGGCAGAACGATTCCCGCATCCTCCAGTTCCTCACGCACGGAATTCCGTAAAAAGACGGTCTGAACATCCTGCGGAAGGAGCGCGACGCACTCTTTATATAAACTCTGATTCTTATATTCCTGAAGCTTTTTCCCGAAAATCTTCACTGAGCCCGCATACGCCCGCCGGATTCCAGAAAGGACGGAAAGCGCCGTCGATTTTCCGGAGCCGTTTCCGCCGAGAAGGCAGAAGATCTCGCCCGTCCGGACGGCAAACGACAGCCCGTTTAAGACATCGCGTCCGTCACGCGTATAGCGGAAATAAAGGTCTTTCACCTCGACCGCATTGTCCGCTTCCGCGAACCGGTCCGGCGCCACCGGAAGAGCCTTTACCTGATTTCCAAACCGGCTTCTGATCCATTCGCGCCCTTCACGCACGGTGATCGGGCAGGAGTTCTCTTCCGGTGCGGCAGATACCCGCATTCCGACCGGGCAGCAGCTCTTGGAAAGCGCGGCGCTAATCCGCACTGCAGCCGGCAATCCGACTAACATCTCCGGGACTTCCCGAAGTTTTTTCACCGTCTCATGCGCTTCGCCTGCCGCAAAGACCCGCCCGTCCTTTAACGCGAGGATCTTATGCGCCACCGGAATTACTTCCTCGAGCCGGTGCTCAATGATGATCACCGTAAGCGAAAGATCGCGGTTCAATGCGGCGACCGTTTCCAGAAAATCGCGCGCGGCGATCGGGTCCAGCTGCGCGGTCGGCTCGTCGAGAAGGAGGATATCCGGCTTCATCACCATCACCGAAGCGAGATTGAGAAGCTGCTTCTGTCCGCCGGAAAGCTCCGAAACATTCTTTAAAAACCACCCTTCAATTCCGAAATAGGACGCCATCTCGGCGACGCGGCGGCGGATCTGTTCCTGCGGCATCCCGAGATTCTCGAGGCCGAAGGCCAGCTCGTGCCAGACCCGGTCCGTCACGATCTGCTGCTCCGGGCGCTGCATTACATAGCCGATCTTCATCGCGCTGTCGCGCGGAGAAAGTGTCGAGAGCTCCTGCCCCTGATAAAGGATCCGCCCGGTGAGCGCCCCAAGCGGCTGAAGCTCCCGCTTCAGCATCCGTAAGAAGGTCGTTTTTCCGGAGCCGGTCGCACCGATCACCGCGACAAAATCACCCTCTTTGACCGAGAATGAAACATCCGAAAGCGCGGGTGAAGAGGCGCCGGCATAAGAAAAGCTTAAATTTTCGACTGATAATATTTCCATCGTATATCCTCGAAAAGTAATATTGCGGACGGCAGAATCGAAAGCAGTCCGAATGCGACAAAACCGATAACTGAAACCGGGGAGGCGCTGACTGTGCCGACCGTCGGATAATAATCAAACTGATAGCCGCCTGTAATCACCGCATACAGGCTGAGGCCGAAAAGAACGGCTGAAAAGAGTAAAAAGATCACATCTTTTTTCCGGAACCGATAGATCGCGAAGCTCGTCCTTCGGCCAATGCCATATCCGCGCGCCTCCATGCTGTCCGCCGTGATAATGCCGTTCTCGAGCGCCCATGTTACCATGACAGAGAAGACACGCGCGCCGCCTTTTACACCGTCGATCACATTGTCCTCCTTATAGAGGCCGATCGCCTTCTGCGCCGCCTGCACTTTCCCGGTCTGCGCGGCAAACAGCGGAATATAACGGAGCGTCATTGAAAGAAGGAGCGCGAGTTTCGGTGAGACAGCGCTGAAAAGATAGAGGAGCCGGTCGCTCGTCATCACCGCGGAAAAGGCTTTCAGCCATAAAAGAGATGCGAGGATCATGACGCCGGATGCAATGCCGTAGAGCACCGCTTCGAGCGTGACCGGATTATCGTTTAAGACGAACAGAATCGTGTCGCCGTGATGATCGAACAGAGGATTTAAGAGGATCGGAAGAAGGGACATTGCGACAAAAAAGAGGCAGTTCCCCTTCGAAATCCGTACTTTTCCAAAGAAAAGGAGCGCGCAGGCGCCGAAAAGCGACAGCCCGAGAATCACCGGGTTCACAGAGAACATCCCGATGATAAGGACTGCCGCAAAATAGAAAAATTGCGTGATTGGATTGTAAGCTTCAAAGTCTCTCATTCTGCTTCTAAATCTTTTCCGAGATTCAGCGTGTACGCGAATTCTACCCGGTCACCGTTCTGCACAGCATAATGATCGACGCCGACCGACGGCCGCTCGCCGTTTACGAGATAAACCCAGCCGGACAGATCGCCGTAATCAAACTCATAAAGCCCGCCGATGCCGGAAATATAAATGCTTTTATCCGCTTCCGCGCCCGCGTGGACGACAGGAATTCCGTACGCCTTCGAAACCCGCATCAAAAGGTCGTACACGGTGTCGCCTTCCGCGATATCGACCGTGATTTCCGAAACGTATGCGCCCATCTCCGAACCGTCTGCGCCCATCTCCGAAACGTCGGAGATTCCTTTCAAAACATCGCAGCGGATCGAGAACGTGACGGTCCCGACCGGATTCTCCACCGTCGGCACCGCTTTATAATATTCTTCCGGCGTTTCGATCCGGATAAGCCACGCCGCGAGGATCAATACCCCCGCCACAATTGCGATCGCGATAAAATTCTTCGGGGACCGTTTCTTACATAAAATCAGGATGAGCGACAAAATCAGCGCCGCTGCCAGAATGCCGATGGTCACGAGCATCCGATAATCGACATTCTCCGGTTCGTCTCCGCCCTGCGGTTCGTTCCCGCCCTGCGGTTCGTTCCCGCCCTGCGGCCCGGTTCCCGGCCGGTCTTCTTCGCCGTTTCCACCCGGTTCGTTCTGCCCTTCTGTCGGATTTTCCGCATCTACGGTCGGTTCTTCGGGATTATCGCCTCCGGGTCTGTCCCCCGAATTATCGCCGCCGGGCGCGTCTCCTGAAACATCGCCTTCGGACGCATCACCTGTAATATCGTCTT
>DCGM01000041.1:0-1064 GCA_002315255.1 Lachnospiraceae bacterium UBA1778 | reverse complement strand
TAATATCGTCTTCAGACGCATCACCCGAAATATCGTCTTCTGAATATTCATCTGGGTTCAGGCCGCTGACATCATAAAAATCAGACAGTCCCTTTTGTGAAAGTTTCCATGCGGTCAATGCGACAAACGCCTGATAGGTGGCTGCCGTATTCGCCGTTTTTCCGTCATGCGTGAAGCTGCCGTCGGGCAGCTGGAACGACAGAAGGTGTGAAATCAGGCCGCTTTCCAAAAGAACAGAATCGCCCGCAGCCAGCGCGGCCATTAATACCTGCGCGCAGCTTTCCGGATTATCGACGCCGTAGCTTTTAAAGCCGCCTGACGGAAGCTGAAGCGTATGAAGTGCCGAAAGACCGCGACGCACGAGCGCTGCCGCGGTTTCATTGCTCTTAAAAGGCGCTAATGCCTGAATCGCCATCGCGGTCACATCCGGGTCCGCCGTGTCCCCGCGAAGCGAAAAACCACCGTTCTCTTTCTCAAGCCCGGCGAGTTCCTCTATAATGGAGGCGGCTGTAAAACCGCCGAAATCTCCTGTGTTACGAAGAAGCTGAAGCCCGTAAACATATGACATCACGCCGAGTCTTCCGATATCTTCGCGGACCGTTTTTTCGACAAACAGATGATCCGAATATCCCAATGCGACGAGCGCCAGCGCATAGAGTTCCCGCGTCGTCGCGCTTCCGATCTGTCCGCCTTCCACGAAACCGGCCAGATTCTCTCCAATGCCGGAAAAGTCCGGCTTTTCGTCCTCTTCCAGCATCTCTGAATACCGGAAAAGAGCAAGCGTGCACCAAAGATTCGCGCTCTGAAGATTCGGAGAAAGCGTCTCATTGAGCCACTTCTGTACGGAGGCGGAATCGGTTCCGCCCGCATAAAAGATCAGTATTTTTTCGAGTGCCGCTTCGATTTTATCATCCGCTATCGGCGCATTGTTTTCGCGAAGCAGTACGGAACCGGAACCTGCCGGCTCCGCGGAGGCGTGAACAGTCACGCCTCCCGCGCAGCCGAACAAAAGACCGAATGTAAGGATCAGTCCGATTATCTGATATTTGATTTTCTGTTTCCAC
>DCGM01000080.1 GCA_002315255.1 Lachnospiraceae bacterium UBA1778 | reverse complement strand
TCGCGAAGAAGATGCATATTTGAACATGTGACGGTCTCACAGATAGGGAAGAGCGCCTTTTCACAGGCGCCGTTCTCGGGACGCGGCGGGCAGAAACAGCTGCCCTGGACCTAAGCCTGCAGTGAGTAACGGAAGCCTCGCTAAATCGCGGAGATGATGCATATTTGAACGCGCTACGGTCTCACAGATAGGGTAGAGCGCCTTTTCGCAGGCGCCGTTCTCGGGACGCGGCGGGCGGAAACAGCTGCCTGTTAGCTGACTGTAAGCCTGTAGGAAACGAGCGTCTAGGCCGAAGAATCATCGGAGCAGCAGACTGCAGCCTGATGCGGTGAGCCCGACCATCAGCTGCCCGGAGTAAGCCTTAAGCGGTCAGAACCATCCGCCGTCGAAGGGGATGACGGCGCCGGTTAAGTAGAGCGGCGCGTTTGAGAGGAGGAAGACCATCTCGGCGACTTCTTCGGGAGAAGCCATGCGGCCGATCGGGATCTCGTCGGAGAGCGCCTGCTTTTCTTCGGCTGACAGGTGGCCGTTCATCGGTGTGTCGACCGCGCCGGGCGCCAATGCATTGACAGAAATGCCGGAGGGCGCGAGCTCCTTCGCGAAAGCGCGTGTAAAGGCGTTTACGCCGCCTTTCGCGGCGGAGTAGGAAGTTTCCGTGGAAGCGCCGTAAAGCCCCCAAACCGACGAAATTTGAAGGATACGGCCGCTGTGGACGCGGAGCATCCGCTTTGCGGCTTCCTTTGAGAGCCGGATGGAGGAAAGAAGGTTCGAATTCAGCATGGTAACGAGCTCTTCATCCGAAAAATCCTGAAGGAGCCCGACATGGGAAATGCCGGCATTGTTGATCAAAAGATCGGGGGTTCCGAGAACCTCGTCCGCATAAGCGAAGAGCGCAGCACAGCCTTCCGCTGTGCTTAAATCGCCGGAGAAGACAAAGGCGCGGGGAGAAGCGGATGCTGCGGAGCCGGAAGAGAATGCTGCGGAGCCGGAAGCGGATGACGCCGGTGAAGACATAGACGAAGCACCGGAAGAGCCGTTCGCCAGCGCTTCGAGTGCGTCCGTATGACGGTTTCCGGCGAGAAGAACGATGTCGCCGTTCTGTAAAAATCGTTTGGCTATGGCCTGGCCGATGGCGCCGGAGGCGCCGGTCAGGATTACTTTTCTGCCCATATCGGATTCCTTTTCTGTAAGGTTCTATAAAACATTAAAATAGTATCACTATCAGGAATTACGGTCAATAGCCGTGAAATGTTACAAAAGTATTAAATCTATGTGAAACATTGTTTGCAGAACCTTCCCATCCCTTGACAAATATGGCGCAAATTGGTATACTGTCGCTTAGTTAATAAATTTGTAATATTTTATCGAAAACCTGTAAAGATTATCGGGAGAGCGCATGAACCTTAAGAAACTGGCACGGACAATCGCAATCGTTTCAGCCGCGGCATTGGTCGCGGGTGAATTCGTGTACACGACTGACGCGGTTTCGTTTGATTCGCTCGACCAGAACACCGCGGTCGCGGGCGCTTCGGTCCAGCTTCGTTCCTTCTATCAGTCCAATGAAGGCGCAGAGGATTATCTTTACAGCCTGTTCTTCCCGGAGGAAACGGTGGAAGAAACGGAAGAGGAGGAAGTTCCGCTTGTCACGACGGAAATCCTTTATTATGATATGGCACGCATTGGCCGCGTCGGCGGCACGAATTTAAATTTCCGCGAGGCGCCGGATTTCGATTCTGAAGTAATCGGCTCTCTGATCGCGGGCTCGAAGATCATCCTGGTCGGCGAGCAGATCGTGAAAAACGACCTTTGGTATGTGGTGCGCCACGATGACGTCGAAGGCTTCGCGTTCGGCTATTATGTGGAGAAGACCTCTGAAACATATCAGGAGCCTGAACGGATCGAGCTTCCGGAGCGGCTTTCCCTTCCGGAGGACGCGAAGAAGGCCGGCAATGAAATCTACGAACGGATTGTGGACGATACGAATAACATCAACTACTGCTTAAGGACCGCGCTTCCGGAAGCGCTGGAAACGGGCAATGCAGTTCGGATTTATTCCGTCCTCATCTACATTGACGAAAAATATAAGGACATCTCAACCCTCGCGGCGAAGAACGGCATGGATGACACGCTGGCAGTCGTTACGAGAGATAATAAGAAGCTTACGCGCTATACGGACAACCTGAAGGAAACGACCGGTATGTCGGATAACGACTTCATCGCATCGATTGTGGCGGAAAATGAAGAAGTCAAGCGGAAGCAGGCAGAAGAAAAAGCGGCTGCGGAAGAAGCGGAACGGAAAGCCAGAGAAGCGGAAGAAGCGAAGAAAGCTGCGGAAGAAGCGGCAAAACGTGCAGCAGAAGAAGCAGAGCGGAAAGCCGCGGAAGAAGCGGCCCGGAAAGCTGCAGAAGAAGCGGAAGCAGCCCGAAAAGCGGCAGAGGAAGCGGAAGCAGCCCGTAAGGCAGCGGAAGAGGAAGCCCGTATCCGTGCGGAAGGCGAACTCCAGGAAAAGATTGAGCTTGCGAAGAAGGAGGGCGTCGGCACATTGGGCCGCGAGCTCGCAGATTATGCAGCTACCTTCGTCGGCATCCTGCCGTATGTCTGGGGCGGCGCCAGCCTGGAAACCGGCGCAGACTGCTCCGGTTTCTGCGGACAGGTCCTCGCACACTTCGGCTGTCTGAACCAGTCCCGCGCGAACTGGCACGCATATTGCTCCGGCGATTTCAGAAAACTCGGACATGAAGTTTCCTTAGAAGATATTCAACCCGGCGACATTGTATGCTATAATGGTCATGTGGCGATGTATTTCGGCTGCGGACTCTGCGTCCACGAGCCGGCCAGAGGACGAAAAGCGGAGTACGGAAAGGTCGACATGCTGCCGATCATCACGATCCGCCGGATCCGTCCGGAAGATAATCAGTAACTCCGGGGGTATTCTTGAAAAAGAAATTAATCACATTAGCGGCGATTTTACTGGCAGGCGCGCTCTTCTTAGAAGGCGGGCCTGCTGCTGCGTCTTGTGACAGTCTCGAACTTTCGACCGCATTCGGCGGCGCATCGCTCCTGCTCGCGCAGTATTGTGAGTCCAATGAGAACGGCTACGAGGATATTTCCGGCCGGGTAAAGACGGTGGAGCTCATCGGAAAGAATGCGGAGAACATGGTTGGCGGCCGCAATGAGACGGATACCCGCCCGCTTGAAATCATTGAAGAACAGCAGATGGTCGTCTGCGTGGAAGGAAACTTAAATATCCGGGAAGCGCCGTCAGGCGCATCTGACCGGGTCATGCAGATCTGGCGCGGTTCGACGGTTTCTGTCGTCGGAAAGCAGCGCGTGAAGGGTCTCGACTGGTATCTTCTCCGGATTAACGGAGTAGAAGGCTTCGCCCTCGCGGAGTATATTAAGACAGAAGACCAGGCTTCGGTTTATTTTGAGGAGCTTCGGAAGCAGGGAAAAACGTATGCCCATCTGCCGGAGAAGCTGACGATTTCAGAAGATCTTTCAAACCTCGATTCCACGACGGCCTCGAATCTCAAAGAATATGTCACGAACATCAATGAATGCCTCTCGAGCTATCTGTCGAACGAAGACAGCGGCCAGACGCTTTCAATGTATACGCTTCTTCAGTATCTCCTCGAGCTCTATGACCGTGTCCGTACGATTGCGATGCGGAACGGGCTTGTGGCCACGTATTCACAGGCTTCCTCCGATGTCATTGCTATCAATGAAACGCGTGAATCCTTAAAGGAAATCTCGGATATGACCGATGAGGACTTTAAGAAAAAGATTGAGGAAGCGCGTAGAAAAGCGGCCGAAGAGAAGATGCATAAGCTTCAGCGTGACGTCGTCAAGTATGCGGAATCCTTCGTCGGAATCCTTCCGTACGTCTGGGGCGGCGCAAGCCTTACGAAGGGCGCGGACTGCTCCGGCTTCGTCGGCCAGATTTTCGCTCACTTCGGGCTTCTGGACCAGACGAAGGCCAGCCGGCATGAATACGATTCCTATGACCTTCGCAGAGTCGGTGTGGCGGTGGACATTAAGGATATCCAGCCGGGCGATATCGTCTGCTATCCGGGCCACGTCGCCATCTATTACGGAAACGGCATCTGTATCCATGAACCGTCTGTCGGCCGAAAGTGCGATTACGGCGATCTTTATATGCTTAAAATCGTCTGTGTACGCCGCCTGATCGAACTGGAATATTAAACCGATATTTATTAGCATAAACATAGAAAATATACGAAATTCCCTGCTTTTTCCGAGAGCAATGAGACCTGTTTTGAAAGATTACTCATTGCCCGAAACGGAAGGAGCAGGGATTTTTTTCTGCGAATCGGTCAAATACCATTTGCATTTTCTTCCGACGCGTTATAGAATATAATTAATTATTTTATAAAGGCGTTTTCTATCGCTTTTGGGGTGGGATTATGAAATCTTGGATTTACACAACTACTACCGTACAGAAAAACCCGACATACGAAGGCATCTATGCAGTGACCATGGGGTATGGGAATGTACATGCGGCCGAGATGACTTTGAGGGACGGAAGCCATGTTTTCCGGACCTATTCGGACTATGACCTGATGACGAAAAAGGCATCAGGATGGTATGGGGGAAAGATTAAGAAAAATGATTTTGTCGGTATCATCTGCGCGACAGATATGGACTGGCCGGTTATTTTCTGGAGTCTTCTCCGTGCCGGAGCGCGCCCGATTCTTTTGAATCCATCCCTTGATGACGGCGCATTGGCCCGTCTTTTAAATGAAACGAAAGCAGTCGGCTATGTCTGCGAGCAGAAGCGGGACATTCCGGTTCCCTTCTTCCCGAAGGCAGACATTTTAGCCAATGAGACTGTCGGGCGGGCGAACTGGGCCGATGAGGTGGCTCTTTGCACGGCCGGCACGGTCGGCGACAGCCGTATCTTCATCTATGACGGCAAGTCCGCTTCCGAGCTTATCATGGACGTCATTGGAATGAAGGAATATGATTCCGCTTTCTATTATGACCCGGCGGAGATGGAACTCCGTTATCTCGTCACCCTTCCGTTCTACCATGTCTTCGGTTTTATGACGGCTGTCATCTGGTATCCGGCGTTAAAGTCGACGCTGATCTTTATGCCGAACCGGTCGACCGCTACAATCCAGGAAACTTGTGTCAATAACCGCGTCACGCATCTTTTCGCGGTTCCGATTCTCTATAATACGATTGCAAATATGATCGTCCGTAAGTACGGAAAGATTACGCCGGAGAATGCTCCGTCGGTCCGGAAAGCGCTTTTCGGCGATCAGATCCAGTTCCTCGCGAGCGGCGGTTCCCATCTTCCGCATGCGACGGCTGAACTCTTCTATGATTTAGGAATTCCGATCCATAACGGTTTCGGTATGACCGAGGCGAGCGTCACCTGTATCGACCTTTCCTCGAATCCGGAATCGCTTTTACGCGGCTATGTCGGTAAACCGTTCTCGTCGATCGAGTTTAAGATTGACGATGAAGGCGAGCTCTATATCCGCGGTTCATCCATGCATTCTGCGAAGGTGGTCAATGGAAAGATCATCAAGCGGAATCCGAAGGAATGGTTCCCGACCGGCGACATCGCCCATATGCAGAACGGAAACCTGTATGTGGACGGCCGGAAGAAGGACGTCATTCTGAACTCGACAGGTGAGAACGTCTATCCGGATGATCTGGAAACTTATTTTGTCAATCTTCCGGGAATCCGAAATTTCTCGGTTCTCGGTGTGCCGAACCCGGATAATCAGGTGTATGACGATCCGATTCTGGTGGTCGAGCCGGCTGAAAACTTTTCGGAAGAAGAGTTTATTAAGGCTGTCACAGAATGCTGCCGTCCGCTTTCCATTAACCGGAAACCGGTCCGCTTTTTCATTTCGTCCGTTCCGCTTCCTTTGTCCGGCGCATTGAAGGTCCGCCGACAGGAAGTGAAATCTGAGATCATCAAGGGCACTTTCCAGGCGAAAGAGGTATTCCTTAATTCTGTAGCTGAAAAGACAGAAGGGGAGAAGGGAAAAGACCGTACCATCAGCGAGAATGCAGCGCTGAACTATCTCACTTCGATGGTTGCCGGAATCCTGAACCGTGATGCCTCTTCTATCCATGAGACCGACCATCTGATTTACGATCTTTCGATGGACAGCATGGATATTATCAATCTGTTCACGCAGACAGAGAGCGATTACAATATCTTCTTCAATGATGCTGAAATGCGTGAAACGCTCGTTATTAAAGATATCGCGCGCGTTATCACCCATAAGCTGAACGGAGAGGAGATTGTGCAGGATACGGCGCTCCTTCAGGCGAACAGCCGCCCGGAAAATCAGCGGATCACCGACTTTACGGAGAGCATTGAATATAAGCAGCTCCAGAGCCGGATCGAGTCTACGTTCCGGGATAAGGAGATGAATCCGTATTTCGTGGCGCATGACAGTATCGTCCGTGACACCTCCATCGTCAAAGGACGGAAGGTCATTAACTTAGGTTCTTACAATTATCTCGGCATGTCCGGAAATCCGGAAACAGCCGCAGCCGCGAAGAAAGCGATCGACGAATTCGGCATGTCTGCCAGCGGAAGCCGTACGCTTGCCGGCGAAAAGACGATCTATCAGACGCTTGAGAAGAAGCTCGCCGAGTTCAAGCATGCGGAGGACTGCATTGTCTGTACTTCCGGATGGGGCACGAACGTCACATTCATCAGCTCCTTCATGAAGAAGGGCGACCTCGTCGTTTACGACCAGCTTTCGCACAATTCGATCGTTGACGGCATCCGGCTTTCCGAGGCGGAGAGCAAGGCGTTCCCGCACGACGACCTGAAGGTTCTCGAACAGATTCTGCAGGGCGTTGAAGGCAAATACCGGAAGGTGATGATCGTCATCGAAGGCGTCTACTCGATGGACGGCGATATCGCTCCGATTCCGGAGTTTGTCCGCTTAAAGAAGAAATACGGCTGCTTCCTGATGGTCGATGAAGCGCATTCTACCGGCGTCATCGGCGAACATGGCGGTGGCGTGGACGATTATTTTGATTTAGACCCGAAGGATATCGATTTTAAGATCGGTACGCTTTCGAAGGCGCTGGGCACCTGCGGCGGCTATATCGCGGCAGACCACGCGGTTGTCGAGTATCTCCGCTATTCAATGGACGGCTTCGTTTTCTCGGCCGGCATTAACCCGGGAATCGCGGCAGCGGTCATTAAAGCGATTGAACTGATCCAGAAGGACAATTCCCTCGTCCGCACCCTGCACCAGAATATCGATTATTTCCTCCGCCGTGCGAAGGAAGAGGGCCTGAATACGGGCTTGTCGAAGGGCACGGCGATTATCCCTGTTCTCGTAGGCGAGGACGCGGATGCGGCGATCTTGTCGCACGATATGCTGATGAACGGCGTCTTCGTTCCGCCAGCGATGTATCCGGCTGTCCCGAAGGGCCAGAGCCGCTTACGCTTCTCCGTTTCTGCCGTTCATACGAAGACGCAGCTCGAGCGTGCGATTTCGGTCTGCTCGCGCCTGATGCGCGACCGCGGCCTGATCCACTGAAATCAGGAACTCAAACCCACTTCCACAGGTGTTTTCTCAGACTCTCCTGATATTTATCTGTTGTCTGCTCTATATAAGTTTTTTTCGGAGTTTGATATGAAAAAGAAGATTTTCGATGCTGCCTTTTGGTTCTGCATTATTGCTTGTTGTGCTTTCCTTTTATACCAACTCTTCTTCATTGAGAAAGACCCAAAACAGATTTTCAGATTCTGTTCTGGATCTGTTGTTGAGTTAAGAGCTTCGTCTGATAATGTCGGCGAATCTTTCGGAAGCGCTGTTTTGATTAACAACGAGGGATTATTCGTAACAAATGCTCATGTTGTTACTTATAAACAGATGGGCATAGTTAAAGAGTTTGACTCTTTTGAAATTAGATTTGTTTTTGAGGATGTATATCGGCAGGTTACTCTTGTAAAGTACGATTCAGAAAAGGATTTAGCAATTTTAAAACTGGATGATTTCGATGCAGAAGCTTCACCAATCAAAGTGGGGAAATCGAGTTCATTGTCTAGCGGTGATCGTGTTTTTGCAATCGGAAATACTGCTAATTATGGCATTTCGATTTCTGAAGGGATTGTTAGTATCCCACAGGTAAATGTTGATTATTCGGGGATAACGCGTGAGGTTATCCAATGCGACATCGTGATTGCAGAAGGAAATAGCGGAGGTGCATTGGTGAATTCTAAAGGTGAACTAGTCGGACTCACTACATTTCGGATAAAAGACCTGAATGGAAATATTATATATGGATTGGCATATACAATCCCCGTTGATGTTGTTATTAATTTTTTGAATTAATATAATTTTCTAGGAGTAGAAGGAGAAAAAATGAAAAAAATGATCCATGCACAGGGTAAAAAAATAATCGCCTGTGCCTTGGTCATGATCCTTGCATCATGGCTTGTCTTTTCTAACCAGTCTCAGGTCAATAACGCTAATAGTCCGAAAAGAACCATCTCGTTAGTAAACGAGGAGATAGACTATCAAAGCCAATTTGAAAGATTTGATTCGGTTGAAATTACGCAAGAGAATAACATTGCTGTTCTTCATGGAACTCAAATTGTAGCGGCCTCTCTTTTTGAAGAGATTGATAATGTTTCTGAAGATGATATTGAAGACCTTGCTGGGGCCGAGATTTCGTATGATATGTCTTACGACTCAGAGTCTAACATTATTACCATTTCTGCTGAAATGAAAAATGAGTTGGGAGAGGTGAAAATCGATCAAATTTCAGGCGTAGCTTTCTTTAATGAAAACGGGGAGATTGATGCCGTGATGAATGTTGACGGTGAAGGCGTTCTTCTCAGTGAGATGCGAGATTATGGCATGATTGAAAACTGCGGCTGGTTTACAAGCCTGATAAAAGCTACCGCGGTGGCAGTGGCTGTTGTGGCTGCGGTTGTGGCAGTAGCCGCAGTATGTGTATGCACATGCGGTGCCGCTGCGCCTGCTCTCGTCGCAGTTGGAGTTGGCGTTTCTACCTCTGCAGTAGCCGCATCCGCTTGTGCAATAGCTGGTTATGCTACTGTAACTGCAGCAATTGCAGCCGGTGTTTATGTAGCCGCATCCGCTATTGAGACAATTGACTTTCATGGTGTCAAATATAAAGCTGAAGTATTGACAGAAGCTATAGCGGCAGCACTTTCTCCGAAAGACTATTTCATTGCTCTTGCATCTTCTGATGGATGTATGATGTTTTGTGCTGTTCCTATCACGAAGGATCTCGCTGTTTCTATTATGCAGGCTAATACAGTAGTAAGCGTTTATACTGTGCTTCCAGGCAATGCAAGAAGCGTTGCACAGATTGCAGGAAACAATATGTCTCCAATTCATGAGAATGGTCACCAGATCGGGTATTTTGCACATTATCATTTGGGGAATCTTTCTGTAAGGGGAGAAACTCACTCTGCTTGCCACTCGCATGCATTTTATGGGCTTCCGAGGATTATCTAAATCATGTCCTATTTGTTGTTTATTGCTAGTGATGTGAAGTTTCCTAAGACCCGATTTGAGTTTAAAGATATTATCCCGTCCATAAAAGAGGGAGATATGTTTTATTCTCATTCCATTTCATTTGAATCGGAATTAAGCAATGAGGAAAAAGACGTCATAGGGTCTCTGTTTAAGGGAAAGATGGTTTATGCCGTGCGCAGCGATTTTTCTCCATGCTATAACCCTATTTCCTACAACCAGATTTCAAAGGAATTTCAAATCAATAGCTTCAATTTTCTTTTGTGGTTTAAAAACTTCATTCTTACAAAATGTTATGAAGGTGCGAACCTCGCTGTTCTAGGGCTGAATATCGGGCAAAGAACCGCCCCCCAAAAGATAAAGGTTCTCAATGATAACCCAACAGAATGGATGCTTTCACTGGATCAAGAGTTTGACTTTGGAGTCGGAGTAGTGCATACGCTTTCTGGAAACTGTGATGTTTCGATGAATGATACAGTTTCTTTCATTCAAAAGGAGCTTGATGATACTGGAAGGGAGAAGAGATACTATCTGATTTTGTCTGAAGAAGCGGATATTGAGACTATCGGTTTTTCTCAAAACATCACGGAGGAAGACCAGAAAACGCTTGGGGCATTTTTGAGTTTCTTTAAGGTTTACGTAGCTGACCAGCTTCCTGATAGCCGTAAGTTAAAAACGTTCATCGTTGATGCCTTGGAAAAGGGAATACTCGTAGAACTGGTGAAACTTTATCCAGGGTGTTTTGTAAACCTTTTTGACGCGAAGACAGAACTGATTAAAGCTACCAATGCTGCTGATCTTTATCCGGCAGAAGATAATATGTTATTCGGAATTCTTTACCAGTTTTTGTAAAGATATTTCGTTACGGCGAAAAAGCCGGGGCGCAGATGCGCCCCGGCTTTTTATGAACTCAGTTTTTATGAATTCAGTTTTTATGGATTCAGATGACAGGATTAAATCAGATGGAGTACTTGTCGCCGGCACGGGCAAAGGTAGTGCCGGGAAGGATGCGGGAGGCTTCGCGCTCCATTTCATTTAACTTCCGGTCGCCGAACTTCGGATTATGATGCGTGATGATGAGCTTCTTCACATGCTGGGACTTCGCGAAGAGGATGCCGTAGTTCGGAGTGGAATGGCCCCAGCCGATATAGTTCTCGAAGTCGGCCTGCTCGTACATGCCGTCAAACAGCATCATGTCGCATTCGTACGTGACCTCCGACGGGATCGAGGTCGGATCCTCGCAGTCGGTCAGGATGCACATGTTAAAGTTCTGGATGAGCACCTGCAGGATGCAGGAATGGTTCGGATGCTTCGATTCCACGAAGCGGACCTTCAGGTCATCCTTCAATGCATAGAACTCGCCGGGTGTGATGCAGTTGATTTCGCCGTTGCTTAAATCGACCGGCCAGTACGGCGCGCGGAGCAGATTATGGATCGTGTCATCGCCGTCCCATTCTGCGAAGTTTCCGTAGAAATGCGGCTGAACGTCAGCCGGGAATACGGACCAGTCCAGAAGGCCTAAGATGTGGTCGTAATGGACATGCGAGAGGACGATGTCAATCCGCGTGCAGCCGACGAGGATATTCTTTGCGCTGTAAAGACCGGTGCCGCAGTCAATGATCAGCGCATAATTGTCTTTTTTCAGGATGTAGCAGCTCGTCTCACCGCCAAACTCGGTAAAACGCATGCCGGATACGGAATAAGAACCGCGGCAGCCGCATACGTAGAAGTAATAACCGGTCGTCGGATCAAGTGAAATCGGCTTCAGCTCATTGACATTCTCCTGCTCCGGTTCCGCAGTATGGAAGCCGAGGAAACGATAGACCGTGATCGGGTTCGCTTTTCCTCGTAAGTACGTGCTTTCGGAAAGTGTCATGACGTCTGCGCAATCGCCGAGAATATCGACTACCTTGCCGGAAATGTTAATGTCGCCTTTGGTGGCCACATCTTCTAAACGCTGCGCCACATTGACAGCATCGCCGATGATGGTGAAGTCTTTACGGTCGCTGGAACCGATCGCACCGAAGACAACCTCGCCGTAGTTGATGCCGGCGGAGAAATCGAGTTCGTTTCCGAACTTCGTGAAGATTTCGTCGGAAAGCTCATGGAGACGGTCGCGGAGGTCAAGCGCCGTCTGGCAGGCCTCGCGGACGCCGGAACCGTTTCCGTCATTGTCAATCCAGTAAGCCATGACACAGTCGCCGATGTATTTGTCCAGGATACCGTGATTCTTCTGGATGCATTCGTGAGCTGTAGAAAGGAAGATGTTTAAGAACTCCGTGATCTGCTTGGAGCTCATCGTTTCGGAGATGGAGGTGAACCGGCTGATATCGGCGAAAAGAACGGTCACGCGTTTCGTTTCACCGGGCAGCTGGTTTAAGCCGTCGCCTTCGGAATAGCGGTTCAATTCGTTCTGGACCGACGGGTCCATATACTGGGAAAGGACAGTCCGGCTGAAAGCGTAGGTGCGGTATTCACTCAGAACGCCGCTGAGGAGAAGGACCATCGCAACGGATAATACCGTGAAAGAGAAAAAGGTATCGGACTGGATATATTCTTCGCTAAGCGGGATGACCGCGTTCGGGTAGAGGATTTCGACGAGGAATGCTGACAGGTTGGTAAGTAACGAAAAACCGAAAACGACGTAACGGACTTTGACCGCCGTGATGAATGTGACCAATGAGATGGAGCCGAAGCAGAAGAGCATCATGCCGGACCGCATACCGCCGTCCACGAGGAACGTGACCGGCATCAGGATACCGGAAACAACGAGACAGAAGAGCGGATAAAGCTTGCTCGTGTCCTTTGCCCGATATGCGAGGAACATGAAAATAATCGGGGTAATGAAATGGATGGCGCCGAGGACTGTCGGAAGGACAGTGCTGATGTACGTGTAAAAGAAAATGGACGAGATGATCGAGTAAAGACCTGCCAGCGAGAATAACGGCGTGGCAGTCCAGAAGGTTCTCTCTTCCATTGTGTTCAGACTCTTCCAGAAGTCCAAAATCAGGCGGAACGTTTTTTTCATCTCTTCACACTCCAGTTTTGTGGATTGACGATAATTCTCTGTTTATACACATTTTGTAAGTTATCATACACCTACTTAATATAGAATAATAGTAAATTGTGAAAAAAGTGTGATAAAAACCATAAATAAGGCGATAAAAACCATATTATATGCTTTTTTTTGAATATTTCACCACAAATTATAGCAATCATCAGGAAAAACGATTGATTCGGAGCGCATTTAAGACGACTGTGACCGAAGAAAGGCTCATGCAGGCGGCTGCAAGCATGGGCGGCATTTCCGGAATACCGAGCGGAATCAGCACTCCGGCGGCGACCGGAATGAGGAGAAGATTATAGAAAAATGCCCAGAAAAGGTTCTCGCGGATGACGCGGTTGACCTTCCGGCTGAGCCGCACCGCCAATGCGACGGCTCCGACCCGGTCATTGATCAGCACGACGTCAGCAGCGTCGATCGCGATGTCCGCGCCGGCGCCGATCGCCATGCCGATATCCGCTTCGACGAGCGCCGGCGCATCATTGATGCCGTCGCCCACCATGAGGACGGACTCTTTCCGGAGGCTTTTCAGGACCTCGGTCTTTTCCTGCGGCAGGATCCCGCCGTAGACTTTTTCGATGCCGACGGCATGCGCAAACGCTTCAGCAGTCTCTTTCCGGTCTCCCGAAAGGAGAAGCGGTTCGACCGCTAACGCCTTTAAATCACTGACAGCTGCCGCCGCATCCTCTTTCAGCGTGTCCCCGATTCCGAGGATGCCGAGAAGACGATGGCCCTTGCCTGCGAAAACGGCCGTTTTTCCCGCCTTTGCGAGTGAGACGGCATATTCTTCGTCTTGTGGTGAAATTGTCGTAAAATAGGCCAAAAACGCTTGATTTCCGGCAAATATCGGGGTGCCGTCCAGGGAAGCCGAGAGTCCGTTCCCCGGAAAGACCTGAAAATCGAGGACAGACGCATTTAAAGCGGCAGAAAGATGCCCTCGCTCACGAAGATATTCCGTAATCGCCTTCCCGATCGGATGCTCCGACCGCGATTCGAGCGCGGCAAGCACTTCATATAGCTCCGCTTCCCCGTCTGTGACGGACATCTCGCTGTCCGAAACCTGTACGTCAGTACCGGACTTTTCACTGTCCGAAACCTGTACGTCGGTGACGGACTTTTCGCCGCCCGAAACCCGTATATCGGTGACGGTCATTTCGCCGCGCGTGAGCGTGCCGGTCTTATCGAACGCGGCAACCTTCACTTTCCCGAGATTTTCAAGCGCCGCAGCATCTTTAAACAGGATTCCGAAGCGCGCGCCGACACCGTTTCCGACCATGATGGCGACCGGAGTCGCGAGCCCGAGCGCACACGGGCAGCTTATGACGAGGACGGAGACCGCGCGTGTCAATGCGAAGCTGAAGTTGCCGCGGATCAGCATCCAGACGATTAAAACGACGAGCGCGATTCCTATGACCACCGGCACAAAAACGGCGGCTGCGCGGTCTGCTGCCCGCGCGATGGGAGCCTTTGTCGCCGCAGAATCAGCTACCGTCCGGATGATCGAGGAAAGCATGGTCTCTGCGCCGGCATTCGTGACGCGGCAGCGGAGATGACCGGTATCATTGAGGGTGCCTGCGAAAACGGAGTCGCCGGGGGCTTTTTCCACGGGAAGAGATTCGCCGGTAAGGGCGGATTCATTGGCAGAGGAGACGCCTTCGAGGACGACCGCATCCGCGGGGAACGCTGCGCCCGGCCGGATGACAATGATATCGCCGGTCCGAAGCTCCGTAGCTTTTACGATGCGCTCTTCGCCGTCCGCAAAAAGGACCGCCGTGTCCGGCTTCAGTTTTTCCAGCTTCTCAAGCGCATCGGTCGTCTTCCCTTTCGAGAACGCTTCGAGCATTTTACCGAGTGTGATGAGCGTTAAAATCATCGCAGCGGACTCAAACGCGAAGGAACAGAACGAGGCGGTGCAGCCGAGCGCGACGAGCGTGTCCATCGTCGGCGAAAAGTGGAAAAGCGCCCGAAAACCATTGATAAAAAAGGCGCGGTTGATGAGGACGACTGCGGCGCAGAGAAGCCCCTCGAGCAATGTAGGCAGCCATCTCACCGCAGAATCACTCATAGGAAAAAATGGCAAACTAAACATCCGATAACCTATAGAAATATAGAGTATCGGTAATAAAATAACGGCAGAAATAATAAATCTACGCCGTAAATTTCGGAAAGATTCACGGGAGAACACGGCATCATTGGTACTTTCTTCGGAGCGGAGAAGGCGCGCTGAATAGCCCGCCTGCTTCACGGCAGCGATGATTTCTTTCGGCTTCGCTGTTCCTTCGACAGTCATCGAATTTGTCAGAAGCGAAACAGAAACGGAACTTACATTTTCGATTTTTGAAACAGCTTTTTCGACGCGCGCCTGACAGGCGGCGCACATCATTCCTTTAACACGGTAACGCTCCATACGTTCTCCTTGAAAAGAGCGCCCGGGGTGTGCCCGGGCGCCGGATTCGTTTTTTATCGTTCAGGTGCAAGGCCTGAACGGTTTCCCTTCTTCAGGCGCTGCAAAACTAATGATTGGATTAGACTTCCGGCTCAATGAGGCCGTAGTTTCCGTCGTTCCGTTTATAGACGACGCTGACCTGGTCGGTTTCCGCATTGTAGAAGACATAGAAGTTATGGCCGGACATTTCCATCTGGAAGCAGGCCTCCGTCGGGTCCATCGGCTTCATTTCGAAGCGTTTCGAACGGACAATGCGGATCGGCTCTTCGTCCAAATCCTGATCTTCTTCCTCGAGGAAGATGGAAGAGAAGGACGGCGTATTCTGTTTCCGGTCAATCAGTTTCTTCCGGTTCCGGCGAAGCTGGCGCTCGACTACATCCTGTAAAAGGTCGATCGTCTGATACATATCGGAAGAAGCTTCCTCCGCACGGATCGTCGTGCCTTTCATCGGAATCGTGACTTCGACGCGCTCGTCACCCCGGGTTTTGCTGAGCGTAACATGGATTTCGGTGTCATCATTGAAGTAGCTCTCAAGCTTCGAAAAACGTTTCTCCGCATATGCTCTAAGCTCGTCTGTAACGTCCATGTTTCTGCCTGTGATGATGTATTTCATAGTGTACGCTCCTTTCCTGCAGCGCTCGAGGCGCTGCCTTTCATTGAAACTATCATATCATTGATCGCCCGTCTTTTCAACCAACAAAAATGAACAATAAATGAACTTTTTGTGCAAATAGCACAAAAGAGAGCACGCTTTTGTTCATAATTTTGTACGAGCACGAGGGATAGAACAAATTTTCGCTTTTCCGGCGCAAAAGGTTGTGACAATGCGGTTTCTGTGATATATTAAAACACAATGGTGCGCCGGCTGAGGATAATGTTGATCCGTACTCTGCCGAAGTTTAGTTCAGCATAACGACATCGCTTAAAAACTATTGACCGGTAACGACGTTTGCGTTACAATCCGATATATAGGAGGTGGTCATTATGGAAAAATCAGCCACACTTAATTTGAGAGTTAATCCTACGTTAAAATCTGATGCTGAGACGATTCTTTCGCGTCTGGGTATTCCAATGTCTACCGCTGTAGACATGTTTTTAAATCAGATTGTTCTGGTTGGGGGCATCCCCTTTTCTGTTACTGTACCGAAGCCGCCGGCAGACATTGATGCGTCTCAAATGACGGAAGCACAGTTTCATGAAAAACTTCAGCGTGGGTATGATGATTGCCGATCCGGCAATACAAAGAAAGCAGAAGAGGCTTTTGAGGAATTCAGGAAGAGTCATTCTTAATGGGAAAATACGAAGTTAGAATCGCAGAAGAAGCTTTAAGGGATATGACTGAAATCTACCGCTATATCGCAGTTGATCTTTTGGCACCTGAGAACGCAATCAGACAGTATAATCGGTTAGCGGATGCGATTCTTTCATTGGAACTCTTTCCTGAACGATATACGTTATTTGAAACAGAACCTGAGCATTCGCATGGAATGCGGAAGATGGTGGTGGATAATTATCTGATTTGCTATATAGTTGATTCTGAAATTGTGACTGTAACGGATGTTTTATTTGGAGCATCCAATATACATACGCGATTATTAGAAAGACACCCATGAGATTATAATAACAACCTTTTTGTCTGCATTTTACCTATTTAGGATGGAAAACATGACGATTCGTGAGAATATTGAAGAGAGAGAATATGAGATTTTGAGCCCGTACGCGTCGCATGCGCGCGATTCGAAGGGGCGGAAGAAGGAAGAGGAGCCGTGCGACGTCCGCACGTGCTATCAGCGCGACCGCGACCGCATCCTTCACAGCCGGTCATTCCGGCGGTTAAAGAATAAGACGCAGGTGTTTCTGGAGCCGGAGGGCGACCACTACCGGACGCGGCTTACGCACACGTTAGAGGTGTCGCAGATCGCCCGGACGATCGCGAAAGCATTGGCGCTCAATGAGGACCTGACCGAAGCGATCGCGCTCGGACACGACCTCGGGCATACGCCTTATGGCCACAGCGGCGAGAAGGCGCTTGATGAGATTCTGAAAGCGAACGGTTTTTCCGAAGGCTTCCGTCATAACGAGCAGAGCGTCCGCATCTGCGAGCGCATTGAGAAAGACGGCGCGGGGCTGAACCTTTCGTGGGAAGTGCTCGACGGGATTTTAAACCACGGGACGGACACGATGCCTGCGACGCTCGAAGGAAAGATTGTCCGGCTTTCTGATAAAATCGCTTATATCAATCACGACATCGACGACGCGATCCGCGCACATGTCCTGACAGAAGACGGACTGCCGAAGGAATATACCGACGTGCTCGGTCATTCGGTCAAAAGCCGTCTGAACCGGATGATTCATGATGTCATCACGAACTCGATGGGGAAAAATGACATCGTCCAGTCCCCGGAAATCGGCGCAGCGATGAAGGGACTCCGGAGCTTTATGTTCCGTGAGGTCTATGAAAATAAAATTGTAAAAGGCGAAGAGGAAAAGGCGCAGCGGATGCTGAAGGTGCTCTTCGGCTATTATACGGATCATTTCGAAGCGATTCCGGAATCGTACCGGATGCTGATCACCGAAGGCGAAGCGAAAGAGCGCGTCGTGGCGGACTATATTTCCGGCATGACTGATTCGTACGCGGTGCAGAAATACCATGAACTTTTCGTCCCGCAGGGGTGGGACCGCTATTAAAGAGGGCGTATGGCTTTTTATTCAGAGGATATAATCGAAGAAGTGAGACAGAGAAATCCGGTCGTGGACGTGATCGGGTCTTATATCCATCTGCAGAAAAAAGGCGGAAACTATTTCGGCATCTGCCCGTTCCACAATGAAAAATCCCCGTCGTTTTCGGTGTCTCCGTCCCGTCAGGCGTATCATTGCTTCGGCTGCGGAAAGGGCGGCAATGTGATCACCTTCGTGATGGATTACGAAAACTGTTCCTTCCCGGAAGCGATGGACATCCTCGCGAAGCGCGCCGGAATCGACCTCCCGAAGCAGGAATATACACCGCAGCAGAAGAAGGATGCGGATCTGCGCACCACGCTTCTTTCGATGCATAAGGACGCTGCGCTTTTCTATGTGCACGAGCTCCGCTCGGAGGGCGGAAAGATCGGACGCGCCTATTTTAACCGCCGCGAGCTGACTGAGGAAACGATCCGGAGCTTCGGGTTAGGATACGCAAGCCAGCATAACGACGCGCTTTACCGGTATTTAAAGGAAAAAGGATACACGGACGAGCAGCTGAAGGAATCCGGGCTTGTGACGCTGAAGGAAACCGGCGTTTACGACAAATTCTGGAACCGCGTCATGTTCCCAATCATGGATGTGAACAACCATGTAATCGGCTTCGGCGGCCGCGTGATGGGCGATGGCGAGCCGAAGTATCTGAACTCGCCGGAAACGAAGATTTTTGAAAAGAGCCGGAATATGTACGGCCTCAATGTAGCCCGCCGCACGAAGGAGTCCTACATCCTCGTCTGCGAGGGCTATATGGATGTGATTTCGATGCACCAGGCCGGCTTTACGAATGCTGTCGCCTCGCTCGGCACCGCATTTACGGAGCAGCACGGCACGCTTCTTCGGCGTTATACCGAGGAAGTTATCCTTTGCTATGACAATGACGGCGCAGGCCGGAAAGCGATTCTCCGCGCAGCGCCGATCTTAAAGGGCGCCGGGCTTCATGTAAAAGTATTGAATCTCATGCCGTATAAGGATCCGGACGAATTTATGAAGAATCTCGGGCCGGACGCTTTCCGCGAGCGTATCCGCGATGCAGTCAATGTATTCCTCTTCGAGACCGCCTGCATGCGTGAAGAATACGATTTTAAAGACCCTGCCGAAAAGGCGGCGTTCTTTAATAAAGCTGCGAACCGGCTCGCAAAGGAGTTTACCGATCCGATCGAGCGGAATGCGTATACTGAAGCGGTCGCGAAGCAGTATGGAATCGAGTTTGACATTTTAAAGCGCCAGGTGAGCCAGATCGGAAACCAGATCGGCCTCACGAAGCGCGAAGAACCGGAGCCGCAGGCAGAGTCCGGCCTCCAGCCCGCATCCGCCCTTCCTCGGAAGAAGAAGGAATCCGGCAATGTGGCAGCGGAGAAGATGGTTTTAACCTATCTTTCCGACGCGCCGCAGGTCTATGCGGCAGTTGAAAAATGGCTGAAGCCGTCAGACTTTTCGGACGAGCTGATGCAGGAAACAGCATCAGCGCTCTTTGAGCAGCTGAAGACCGGAAAAGTCGATATTTCGAAGATGATGGACCGGTTCTTAGAGAACGACCGGCATGACGAAGTCTCTGCGATTCTCAATTCCCGCTTTATGGCGGATGCAGACGATGCCGAACGCCGTGGCGCTTTTTCGGATGCTGTCCGGCGCATTCTTCTCGAAAACTGCAGCCGCGCGGCGGAATCGTGCGAGGATCCGATGCTCGCTATGGAACTCTTAAAGAAGAAGCAGGATATTCAGAACCTGAAACTGTTCTAAGGATTGAAAACTTATTTAGGATTGAATCCTTATTAAGGACTGACTGAAATTAAGGACTGACGATTTGAGACGATCAGATGGGAAAATGAAGCTTTCAGAGCGGCTTCTGACGATTGCGAAGATGGTGCCGCCCTGTAAGACAGTAGCGGATATCGGTACGGATCATGGATTCGTGCCGGTATTTTTAGTGCGCGAAAAAGTAGCGGCACGGGCGATCGCTTCCGATATCGGCGAAGGTCCGCTTTCCCGCGCGGCGGCTCATATCCGCGAATACGGACTTTCAGACCGGATTGACTGCCGCTTAGGCAGCGGGCTTTCGACACTGAAGCCCGGGGAAGCCGACGTCATTATCATTGCCGGGCTCGGCGGACTTTTAATGGTATCGCTTTTAGAGGACGGAAAAGAGACGGCGAAAGCGGCGAAGGAGCTTATTTTATCGCCGCATACCGATGTGCCGAAGGTGCGCGAATGGCTTTATCAGAACAGTTTTTCGATTCTGGATGAGGCAATGGTCGAAGAAGACGGGAAGTTCTATACGATGATCGCATGCAGCGCGACAGGCGGGAAGGGCGGCGAAATGCCGGATCCACTCGCCATTACATTCGGTCCGGTCCTTTTAGAGCGTCGCCCGGAGGTTTTCGGGCGCTATCTC
>DCGM01000113.1 GCA_002315255.1 Lachnospiraceae bacterium UBA1778 | reverse complement strand
GTACTTAGCGGATTTGGTGATTTTAGACAAGGATATCTTCACTGTAGATACTAAAGAAATCATGAACATCAAACCGGTTGCGACCATGATTGGTGGCAAGCTTGTGTATCAACGATAAAAGCACAAAAAAAGGAGGAAATTTCCTCCTTTTTTCGTTTGGCTATATCTCTTTTGATTCGTCAGTAGGATCCATAGGACCCATTGGTCTAAAAGGCATATGTCTCACTTCGCCTGGTTCATGATGACGATGACGTCTGTGATGAGGATGGTGAGGTGGTTCTGGCATGCCTTCAGGGAATCCTTCTGGCATTGGTTCTCCAAAAGGAGGACGTGGGCCAAATTCAGGTCCCATTGGACGGTGATGACGATGCTCACGTGGTGGCATCATTTCCATGTTGACACCATTTTCTTCAATGATCTTGTTGAAGAGGGACAAGAGCTGTGTCTTTTCTTCTTCGCTCAATACATTGAACAAGCTGTCACCTTCCATATCGAAGGTTACATTACCAGCTCTTTCTTTTCCTTTTTCGGTGAGGAATAGATTGAAGAAGCGTTTGTCGTTTTCATCGACCTTTTTTTCGATTAAGCCAGTCATTTCCATCTTGTTGACAACTTCGCCTAAGGATTGTGGGCGAATGCCAAGGATATAAGCAAGCTGCTTTTGAGTCATTCCATCGTTTCCATTAAGGATCGTTAGGATTCTATTTTGTGTATTAGGGATAGGTCTAGGACCAGCACCCATAGGAGCGTTTCTGCGAAGTGCTGCAGATACTTTGCGGAAACTGTCAAATAATTGCATATTTAGTTCATTCATGATACATACCTCCTTTACTAAGGTACCTTAATAATATCATGGATTGAGATGATGTCAATAGTAAGGTACCTTTTTATTTAAGAAATTTTCACGCAACCAAAAGTAACCAAAATAGGATATTTCTGACAATTTGGGTTGGTGGAAGGGTACGCAACCACACATTACAATATTCATATAAATCAAATAAATCGCAAAAATGCGATTGGAGGTAAATATGAGTACAGTTTCGATTAGAAATTTAACGGAGACTTATCCATCCTTCCGTTTGGACGGGGTGAGCTTTACATTAGAAAAAGGAAGAATCGCTGGCTTCATTGGTCGTAATGGGGCAGGCAAGACCACAACCATCAAATCTATGCTGAATCTGGTTCATCCGGACAGCGGCGAGATCCGCTTTTTCGGAGAAAACCTGCAGGGCAATGAGACTGCCATCAAAAAGCAGATCGGCTATTCGACCGGCACCGTGAACTGGTATCCGCGGAAAAAGCTGAAGGAGATTATCGACATCGTGCGCCGGTGCTATGACACCTGGGACGAAGCGAAATACCGGAAATATCTTAAACTTTTTGCGCTTGATGAAAACAAGGCAGCCTTTGAGCTTTCCGAAGGAATGAAGGTGAAGGCAAATCTGCTGGTTTCTTTGTCGCATGATGCGAAGCTTCTGATTCTCGACGAGCCGACGAGCGGCCTTGATCCGTTCTCGCGGGACGAGCTTCTGCAGCTTTTCGTCGAGCTGAAGAAGGCCGGAGTGGCCGTCTTTTTCTCCACGCATATCATTTCGGATATCGAGAGATATGCGGATGAAATCGTGTATATTTCGAACGGGCAGATTATGGCGGCGGGCGAAAAGAGCGACTTTATCGCGACTTTTTCGGAGCACGGGGAGAGCCTCGAAGAGACTTTCCTCCGCCTCGAAAGGAGGGAAAACGATGCATAACCTTTTCCGAAAAGAACTCAAGCTAAGCGCGCATATCCTTTCGTACCTCTTTATCTTTTTTGGCTTCATGTTTTTCCTCCCGGGCTATCCGGTTCTCTGCGGCGCGTTCTTTGTGACGCTCGGCCTCTTCCAGAGTTTCCAGAGCGTCCGCGAAAATAACGACATCCTCTTCTCGGCGCTCCTTCCGTTTGCGAAGCGCGACGTCGTGAGGGGAAAGTTCCTGTTCGTCTGCTTCATTGAACTCTGCGCGTTTCTTCTCATGGCAGCGGTGGCTGTTTTCCGGCAGACGGTGCTCGTGTCCGCCGCAGCCTACCGTGACAATGCGCTCATGAACGCGAACGGCTTCGCGCTTTCGGCAGCCCTTCTCATTTTCGCGCTTTTTAATTCAATTTTCGTCGGCGGCTTCTTTAAGACCGCATATAAATTCGGACGGCCGTTCGTGACGTACATCATCGTCTGTTTCCTTGTGATCCTTGCCGCGGAAGCGCTTCACTATTTCCCGGGAATGTCTGCCGTCAATGCGTTCGGCGCGGACCATCTTGGACTGCAGATCGGCCTGGTGGCCGGAGGGTTCGCGGTTTATGGGATATTGACATGGATCGCCTACCGGGTTTCGTGTAAGCGGTTCGAGGAGATCGATTTGTAAAAGCACTGACAGAAAGGACGGATATGTTAAAAGATAACCTGATCATGCTTCGTAACATCAATGGTTTTTCGCAGGAACAGATAGCGGAAAAGATCGGCATTTCGCGGCAGGCATATGCGAAATGGGAGTCCGGCGCGACGATTCCGGATATCGAAAAATGCAGCCTTCTCGCAGACGTGTACGGCGTGAGCATTGACAGCCTGATTAGGACGGAGCAGGTCGAAAGCATCGGCGTGCTGCCGCCGGCCCCGAAGGGAAAGAATATCTGGGGAGTGGTCACAATGAACGAACGCGGGCAGATCGTTATCCCGAAAGGGGCACGCGAGCTTTTAGGCTATAAGGACGGCACGCGGCTCGTTGCGTTGAGCGATGAAGAAGGACTCGCGCTGATCGACGCGGAGAAGTTCGAAGCGTATATAAAGATGATGAATGAGATGATTTCCCGCGAGTAGCATCTCTTTCCCGCGAGTAGCATTTCTTCCCACGATTAATGCTTGATTTTTGGCTCCGCTTCTGTCTATAATCACTAGTAGATGATTCGGTTTTTTTTCGGGCAGAAGAGCGATAGAAAAAGCCCGAAGGGCAGATGATGAATACCTTTTCGAGAACCGAAAAATGAACGAAAAACTCACCCTGGGAGGAAAAGTCCTATGAAGATTTATGTCAACCAGAACGCCGGACGCGAGGGAAACGGTTCGGAGTCTATGCCGTTCCGCTTTATTTCAGATGCTGCGAAGATCGCTCAGCCGGGCGATGAGGTGCTCGTTTATCCGGGCATTTACCGTGAATATGTCGACCCGAAGAACGCGGGCACCGAGGATGCGCGGATCACATATCGGAGCATTGAGCCGCTGAAAGCGGTGATTTCGGGCGCGGAGCTTCTGACCGGCTGGGAGAAGACCGCGGACAATGTGTGGACGGCCCGCGTGAGTAACCGCATTTTCGGCGCCTATAATCCGTACACGACGCTCGTTTATGGCGACTGGTATTTCGCGACGCCTGACAAGCATACAGGCGCAGTTTATCTGAACGGACAGATGCTCTATGAAGCTGTCACGCTCGAGGAGTGCATTGCCGGCGAAGTATGGCCGTACAGCTGGCGGCCGGAGGAGTCGAAGCTTAAATGGTATGCGGAGCAGGATTATGACCGGGATGAGACGGTCTTTTACTGTAATTTCCAGGGCGCGGATCCGAACCGGGAGACGGTGGAAATCAATGTGCGCCGCGAATGCTTTATGCCGTCGGTCACCGGCATCAGCTATATTACGGTCAGCGGCTTTACCGTAACGATGGCGGCTACTACCTGGGCGCCGCCGGCAGCCTTTCAGGACTGCATGATCGGACCGCACTGGTCGAAAGGCTGGATCATCGAGGACTGCGACATTTCGAACTCGAAGTGCTCCGGCATCGGCCTCGGAAAGTATTATGATCCGGAGAATGACCACTATTTTACGTACAAATATGTGAAAAGCCCGACGCAGATGGAGCGCGATGCGGTCTGCCGCGGCCAGTATCACGGCTGGGTGAAAGAGAAGGTCGGAAGCCACATCATCCGTCGGAACAATATTCATCACTGCGAGCAGGGCGGCATCATTGGCCGTATGGGCGGCGTTTTCAGCATCATCGAGGACAACCATATCCACCATATCAATAACATGATGCAGCTGGGCGGCGCGGAGATTTCGGGAATTAAGATGCATGCGGCGATCGACGTCATCATGCGGCGGAACCATATCCACGACTGCACGATGGGCATCTGGTGCGATTGGGAGGCGCAGGGCACCCGCATTTCGCAGAATCTTTTATATAATAACCAGCGGCCGGAGTTCGCACAGTCGCTTCCGGGCGGTATGATTTCGCAGGATATTTTTGTCGAAGTCGGGCATGGGCCGACGTTGATCGATAACAATGTGCTGCTCTCCGACGCGAGCCTGCGCATTGCCACTGAGGGCGTGGCGATGGTCCACAACTTAATCTGCGGCGCTTTCACAGCGGTCGGCGGCGGCACGGGCACGCGTTACACTCCGTACCATATGCGCCATCGCACCGAAGTGATGGGCTTTATGACGATCCTTCACGGTGACAACCGTTTCTACAATAATATTTTCGTCCAGAAGTGGCCGACCGAAGATTTCGACCCGCAGGGAAGCTCGGACGGTCCCGATGCGCATAACCGCAAGGTTGGCACGCATGTCTGGAACGGCTATCCGACTGAAGCAGAGTGGCTGCAGCCCTTTATCTTCGACGGTTTCCCGGATATGCGCGGGCTCGAACCGTATCAGATGGCCCATCGCCCGGTCTGGATTTCCGGAAACGCCTACTTTAACGGTGCCGGCGTTTACGAGAAAGAGTTCAATGCTTTCGTCCCGGACTGCGGTCACGTGAAAATCGACTTAGTCGAAAAAGACGGAAAGCTTTACCTGGACAGCGATCTTTTTAAGAATCTTTCCAGCGTGAAGGGCGCTATGATTGACACGGAGACGCTCGGACAGGCCTTTGAGCCGGAGCAGTATTTCGAGAACCCGGACGGCACGCCGATCACCTTCGACCGCGACTACTTCGGCAATCACCGCGGAATCAACGTGATCCCGGGCCCGTTCGCGACAGTAGAGGATGCAGGGAAAGCGCTGCTGTAAGAAGATAAAAACCGCCTCAAACCCGTAAAAACAGAGATATAGGGAGAGATAGGACAAAACGTGTTGGTAAAAACCGCTGTAACCCTTATAAAATAAGGGCTGCAGCGGTTTAAACTTTGTATGGTTATTTGAGCGTAACTCACCGGAGAAAGCGTTATTTGTCCTCGTCCTCCGGCCAATCCGAAACGAAATGTAATTCACCCGTATCCATATCCATGGCCATATGGTCGCCACAGCGCATCATCATGTCGCCATCCGAATCGATCGCCATATTTCCCGAAACCGAGAAGAGCAGATCACCGTCGTCGTAATCAAAAATGCTGTTTCCCATCGTTAGTCCTCCTGCGGATAGATTGATATATCAGGTTGAATGTTCTTTAAATGGCAGAGTTATTAAAAAGCCAGATATCTGATCAAAGCACATAAAAAACATATTACGAAACAGTAATAATGTAAATACAGATTTTTATTCCGCCCTTAGACCGCTTTTTTTGTACATTTTCTCTGGTTATAATAAAGAAAAGAAAGCAGGGAGTCCCTAAGGGGATTCTTTTACGAAAAACAGCATTCAAGAGGCAGATAGAACGGAATATCTGGAGCGGTCGGAGCAGCTTTCTTTAGAGAATCCGGGTGTGGATTATGATGTGATTCCGACCACCTATGATCCGCTCGATACGGACAGCCGGTATTGTGTATATTGCGGGACGAAGGTTGACGAAAACATGGATGTCTGCCCGAAGTGCGGCGAACAGATTTGGAAGTAAGTGGATTCGTCGTCGGAAAAACGCTGTCCGGCGTCGAAATCCGGGAGATCCGGGACGGGTGCGAGATCTGTAATGTGGCGGTGTAAGAAAGGGATTAGGGAACTTAACATCCCTCGCTATAGTGAAAACAGAAGCGGGGGATGATAGTTTTTCTCAAGAAAGAAGAAAGCGTTCTTTTGGAAAATGAGGATTGCGTATTGCTGACAGATAGGTTAAGATAGAATTGCAGTTTTGTAAAACTGACCATTTTCGTTTATCGAAAATTAACCGACTGATCTTCTGGAATGCTATTATGAGGATCACCCTTTGAGGTTCATAGCAATAGGTCGCCCTATGGCCGGTTACATGCTTTTTCAAAACTGACTCATCTATGGAGGCACAAGCATCTTTCCGTAATCGAATTATGGAAAAGATCGAAAAAAAGACGATGGACCTAAACCGTGAAACCGCTATGCGTCTCTGGAATAAGTCCTTTGGCAAGGAATCCAAAGTGAAAGATTATGCTGGAAGGGTAATTGCTAAAGGGGCATATGATGACCGCAATAGTGAGTATGGGTGGAATGTTGACCACATTCTTCCGCAAAGTAAAGGTGGAGTGACGGCCGAGCATAATCTGATTTGCTGTCATATCGCTACGAATGACGAGAAAGCAGATCGCTTCCCGTGTTTCAATGCAAATGGAATCTCTTTTGAAATCATTAAGGTTCAGAATCACTATGAGATTCGGGAAAAGAGCAAAAAAGAGAACCAAGATTCTCAGGAGTTTAATCAACCAGATTTATTTGATTCTGCTGCTGGCATTCGACTTTTTAAGTCGCTGAAGGGCATCCAGAACAAAAAGCGCTTTGTTGGTACCATTTTTATTTACTTAAAAGCAGTTACTAATGGCGCACTGATAGATTTTATTCAAGAGATTTTTTGCGAAGAAAACATTTCCTTTAGACCAATAGGAGCATTTGACGTGCTTGGTTTTCATTATCGAGATGAGATCTCCATTACTGTATCAGATTATGATATGCCATTAAGAGATGACAGCGAAGAACTCCTCGATAAATGTATTTTGCTAAACACCTATTTGTCAGCATATTTTTTGAAGAGTGGATATATTTCTGGTTATGACATTTACTACCGCGAAGATTACTTTGAAACTAAAGGGGGGCTATTTACAAGTGGCATCAAAGAACCTAGAGAAAGTGACCTTGGTGGGCATAACACTTTGCATCTAAATGAGCTTGCTTTAACGAATACTGATGCGGGGAAAAAAGTGCAAAAAGTTTTTCAGACAGAGTATTATGAGTATGACCAAGTTTTTAAGGGATTAGAGAATAATTTAATTAAGGAGGCAAAAGGATAATGATGTTTTGCCTCATAAGATGAAGAATAATCAGGAGATGGCGGGCGACAGTCATCTCCCTTTTGTTATTTTGTATGCCTAGTCTTTCTTTGACTTACCAAATTGATGTGATATGCTTTTTTAGTAATTCGTTTTTTTCTTTCTTAATATATCATAGATTTTGAAGGGGGGTGTATAGTTTTGGAAGATATGATACTTTTGCAGAAGGAAGTGGATAAGTCCTTATTATCACAAGGGATGAGTATCCCTAGTGCGTATCACAGGATTTTTTGTGAAAAAATAGGAATGTGTCCGCAGCATGGAGAGAAATTTAAGCTAAAAATTCTTTTAGATGGAATACTCTACGAGGTTGAACTTATCAACCAAAACTTTGATCAAAGAGTTTATCCAAATCATCCTGATGTGCTTCAAATTCGATACTCGGGAAGAAGTGGCTTGCCGCAGGCGCTACAGGTTAAATTCCCCAAAACAACTTCTCTCGTGCGTGAGTTTCAAGCAAATCCCAACAATTCGAGAAGGCAGTTATCGATTCCTGACACGGATAAAGAGTATCTGATTCTCTATGCGACGCCACAGAAAGGTGTTCTTTTGGCAGAAACGATATCAAATGATGAGTTTGTGGCGGAAACTAAGGAGATAGTTAAGATTCCGGAGATGGACTACGAATTAGCTATCGATAAGAATGCAACCATTCTAATAGAAACAGGATTCAAGAAAGTTCGCCGGTTGTCTAGAGCAATTGGGAATTCATTGAAGTCTTTATATAGATATCGTTGCCAGATTTGCGGTCAGGCGATAGGGGAACCCTATGGCTCTCAACTCATTCATGCGCATCATATTGTGCCATTCACTCAAAGCTTAAACAATGATGCGAAGAATATTATGGTAGTCTGCCCAAATCATCATTCTATCATTCATGATCGAAATCCGAGGTTTGATTGGGCGGCTCGTATGTTTGAATATCCTAACGGATTTAGAGAGGGATTGAAGGTCAATCAGCACTTATAAATAAAGACTAAAGAATCTCGAAATAATATCTATTCCGAGAATTATCCCCCAGTATCCCGCTTGCATTGTCCTTTATTCTCCCGAAATCCTCTGTTATACTGTGGGAGAAGCTGCAAAAGCAGCTACAAGAACAGCTACAAGAACAGCGAAAAGGAGATCCAGATGGATTACGATTATGATAGAGAACGGTGGGAAGCGATAACTGCCGGCGAAGCGACACTTAACAGCCTGAGCCAAGCGCTTGAATGTCTCGACAGCGCGCGGAACTGGGGTATCTTCGACATATTGGGCGGTGGCCTTCTCACGACGTTCGCGAAGCATTCGAAAATCGATGACGCGAAACGCTATATCAATGAGGCGCGCGCAAATATGGAAATATTCCGAAATGAACTGGCGGATATCAACGAAGTTATCAATATCGAAGAGTATTCCAATGATTTCCTCGCGGTGGCAGACTTTTTCTTTGATGGTTTTCTAGTCGATATGGCCATGCAGTCCCGGATCAACCAGATGCGAACCGAGGTCCAGCAGGCAATCACGAAAGTCGGCGAGATGCTCGAGCGGCTGAGAGAATACTAATAGATAATATCGTATAAAATCTCTCCCCGAAGGGCTTGAAACCTTTCGGGGAGCTTTTACGTGTGGTATAATAGAGAAAGCGAGTAAGCGGAGGGGTGAATGGACAAAGTATTGAAATCGCTTCGGCATATCAACTGGAGGTTGTTTGTGGCCTTGTTGGCGATGGGCCTATGCCCCACTGTCTATACGACCATGCGGACGTATCTGCTTGGACAGATTCCGGGGGACTGGGCATATTCGATTGCAGGGCAACTGACTTGGGTAAATCTCCTTTATGAGATTGCCAATGAAGCCATCATCCTCCCGCTTTTTTTCTTTGTAGGTCAAGTTGTTTCAAATAAAGACGAGTTTACGAACCGCGTGAGAACCGGTCTCCTGATCACCCTTGGGATTTATTCAGTTTTCGCTGTAGCGATAATCGTTTTTGCCGAGCCGATGCTTTCCCTGATGGCCGCCACACCGGAGCTGATAGCTGACTCTGCAACCTATATCCGGATAGAAAGTATTGCCAATGTTTTCGGCATTCTTTATAGTTTCTCGCTGGTCGCGTTAGTGTCGCTTGGTAAAGACCTGTATGTTTACCTGCTGACGGGGGTCAGGCTTGTGCTTTGTATCATTTTAGACGCTTTTTTAGTATCGGGGCTGTCATGCTCCTTGAACTTAGGACCGAACGGGATTGGCTTTTCGAATATTATTGTCAATGCACTTTTGTTTGCGGCGGTTCTCGCGGTTCTCTCGAAAAACGGATGCCGTGTTTTTGGAAGAGAGAAGCTTTCCCTCAGTTGGGTAAAGGAGTTTGCCAAAACAGGCGGTATCTCAGGTCTGGAATCTTTCGTCCGGAATATAGCTTATATTCTGATGGTGTCACGAATGGTCAATATGGTCGGAGAATCCGGCACCTACTGGGTTGCCAATAACTTTATCTGGGGGTGGCTGTTACTTCCCGTTACTCAGCTGGGAGAACTCATCAAGAAGGAAACCGCACAGGATGAAAGAAATGTTAAAAACAATACATTAGGATATTTCGCAATCACCGGCTTTGTATGTGTTTTGTGGGTTGTCCTGATTCCTCTTTATAAGCCGTTTATGCGTTTCCCACTGGGATTTCAGGATATCGATAAACTATATGAGCTCGTGATGGCATTGCTCGGCTTCTATATGCTGTTTGCGGTCCAGAATGTTTTCGACAGCACTTTCTATGGCAGAGGAAAGACACACTTAATGCTGTTCGAGTCTATCGTGACAAATACTATTTACTATGGGCTGTTTTTTGTGCTGTATCTTACGGGAGTCTGGAGACCGACACTTATGGGGATCGCGTTGATGTTTGGCGGGGGGAATGCATTTGACAGTGTTGTTTCCGGCATTGTTTATGCCTACTATTTAAAGAAAAACAGGATCAACATCCTGGATGTGGACGCTGTCCCGCGTGCTTGACAATTCTCTTTCCCTGCTGATAATAGAAGGATAGGCGGTCATAGGTACCCCTTCTGTGCTTAGTTTTGTAGATTAATGAGAGGTGAATAATGGAAACCAGTGCTGTAAAAACAGAACGAAACGAGGGAATAGAGCTTTAACGCTGCGTGTCGATGATTCTGATCATTATCCTCCACATTCTCGGTGGGGGCGGTGTGCTCAATGCGGCCGCGAAGCACCGGGCGCAGTTTTCAGCGGGCTGGGTGCTCGAAACGATCGGGTACTGCGCGGTCAACTGCTATGCGCTGATCTCAGGCTTCGTGAACCGATCGAAAGAGTTCAAACTCAGCCGGATTGTGGAGATGTGGCTCGAGGTGATGTTCTGGCTCCTTTTGCCGCTCGGTGTTCTCGTCGTGTTTTATCCGACAGAACCGATCGCGCTTGAGCATCTTATCGGCAGCCTTTTCCCGGTCACGATGAAAACATACTGGTATTTTAATGGTTTCCTCCTTCTCGCCGCATTCAGCCCGATCGTCAATATCGGGCTTGAAAAAATCGGCCGGAAAGCGCATCTTACGATCTGCATCTTCCTGTTTGCCACGACTTCTGTCCTCCGCATCTTTTACGGCGGCGAAAACTTTGCGCTTGGCAGCGGCTACAGCGGCATGTGGATTCTGATTCTCTATGTCATTGGCGCGTATTTCAGGATTTACGGGATTCCGAAGTGGGCGAAATGGTATGTGACGCTGCCGGCTTTCCTCTTCACTACCTTCGCCGCATTCGCGATGGAAATGCACAAGGTCGACCTGACGTCCGCGAAGCTGATTACGGCGAACAGCGGCATCTGGAGCTCGCTCGGCCAGTTCGTCGAATATACGTCGCCGTTTATGGTGATTATGGCGCTCTGCCTCCTTTTCCTGTTCGCCAATGTGCGGATTAAACCGAAGTTTCTTCGCAAACTCATTATCCTGATGGGCTCGTGCTCCTTCGGCGTGTATCTGATCCACGTCGGCCCATTGACCTGGAAATACTTTATGGTGAAACAGTTCAAAGTGTTCGGCACGCTCCCGTGGTGGGGACTCGTGCTCGCCGTGATCGGAACGGCGATCGGCTTGTTCATCCTTTATGACTTTATGTCGGTCGGGCGGATGCTTCTTTTCAAAGCCTGCAAGAAAGGGCTTTCGAAGTGGATTGCGAGGATAAAGGAAAAGAAGGAGAGAAAGAAAGCGGAGAAGACAGAAGAGATAGTGGCGGAGAAGACGGAAGAGACGGAAAAGAAACTGGAAGAGGAAACGGAGCAGACGAGTGAAGAAGGCGGTCACGCGTATTGACAAAATAGAAAGACGCGATATAATTAAAGCGTACCAAAACGGCAATAGATTATAAATATTGCCGAAATAGTACGGATTGCGAGGTGATTACTTTGTCCATTCAAGTTCAACTTTCTGAATTGACGGAAAATAAAAGTTTCACTTTTTTGGAATTCTTCTCAGTGAATCAGAACAATGGTTGCTCTTTGGGCGAAGAAGCGATGCGGAAGCGGCTTCGCGGATTGCTTAAGAGTGGAGAAGTCGTCCGTGTTGGCAGGAATGCCTATTGCGTATCAAATCAAACACTTCGGAATTATCGATACGAATATTCTGCGGAGTCTTCAGATATCGCGAAGGCGGTCATGAAAGCATTCCCGGGGATGGAGTTTAACATTTTTGAGCTGGTTCAGCTAAATGAATTTGTCAATCATCAGATCGCCCACAATGTACGGTTCCTTTCTGTTGAAGGGGATATAATTAATTATGTTTTTAACTATCTGAAGGAACGGTATCCGGGTAGAATTCTTCTTAATCCTACACCTGAAATGTATCATCAATATTGGTATGACGGGATGATTGTGTTAACGAAGAGGGTTACGGAGGCCCCTATAGGCGAAAATGAGCCATGGGAATCTCGATTGGAAAAAATACTGGTGGATCTGATGTCGGATAATCTGCTGCAGGATATCATTAGCCAGAGCGAACTGACGGCTGTTTTTGAAGGGGCATTTGAGCATTATGCGATAGATGAAAGCTGCCTGTTCCGCTATGCCAAACGTCGAAATGCGGAGTTGCGCCTTAAAACATTGATTCGGGAAAAAACAACGATTCAGTTGAAAGTGGGGTAATGCATATGATAAAGCCTGTCAGTTTTTCAAAAGAACATATTCGAGAATTGCAGATAAAAAGCAAACGTGATCCAATTCTCTTGGAACGTGCGGTCTATGCGTTTGGACTGCTGGAAGCCCTGGTTCGTGTGGGGCTTCCTTTTATTTTCAAGGGCGGCACTTGCCTGATGCTTTTGATGGATCATCCCCGGCGGTTATCGACGGATATTGACATTATCGTGAAACCTGGCACGAATCTGGAAAAGTTTATCGCGGAAGCATCTAAAATATTTCCGTTTCAATGCGCGGAAGAGCAGATGCGAATCGGAAAGAATAATATCGAGAAGCGTCATTTCAAGTTTACCTACGAATCTCCTATAAACCAAAAACCGCTGTATATTCTGTTGGATGTCTTGTTTGAGGAAAATCATTATGATGAATTGATCAGAAAGGAAATCAAAAATGATCTTTTGGAAACAGAACCGGAATATTCACTGGTCCAGATTCCTAGCGGGGACTGCATTCTGGCAGACAAACTTACTGCGTTTGCTCCGCATACTGTAGGAATCACCTTAAACACAGGAAAAGATATGGAGGTTATGAAGCAGTTCTATGATGTGACATCATTGCTCGATATCGCTGAGAATATTGAAATAATCCGACACACGTACAAAAAAATCGCTAAGGCAGAAATGGCTTATCGCGGAATAGAAGGAAGCATTGACATCTGTATCCTGGACACATTTAATGCTGCTCTTTGCATAGCATCCAGAGGAAAAAGCGACGGACAGGAGTATCCCTTTTATGTAAAGGGGATTCATGAGCTGCGGAGCCATATATATGCAGAAAACTATACGCCGGAGACTGCTGCTGCCAGAGCAACCAAGGTGATGTACCTTATGGCTTGCTTACTGAAAGGTGAAGGCTATGAACGAGTGGAAAATGCGGCAGACTTCATTCATGAAAAACTGACAGAAGAAAAGCTGCGCCCTTTAAACTATCTTCGGAAAGCAGATGCTGAAGCCTATGCCTATGCCGTTAAAACAGATTGGCTGTTAGCGACGCAATGATAATCGGGCTGTCACACCCCGGCGAGGATATTCCACCCGCGGACTTCGGGGTCCGCAATTACATCGTTCACGGCGTAGGCGAGGGGCTCGAGATCGTTGGTGCCGCCAGAAACGCAAAAACCGCGGTTTTCACGGGCTTCGGCTTCTGAAAGACGTTTTATCGATTTTACGCGACAAATGACCGTAGCGGCCATTTTTTCGATGATTTCAGCCTTCTGCTTCGCGACATCCGGATTTCGGTGGTCAGAAGAGAGAAGATAGGAGAGATCATCGGCGATTTCGGTGCCGCCCGGAAGCGCGCGAAGCGCGCGGAAGCTCCATTTATAGTAGGGGAGATAACGCCCTTCGAGAAGGAAGAAAACCTTCATCGCGGACAGGACAAATTCGTGGCAGGAAAGCGACGCGGCCTCCGGCTCTCCGTGAAGGAGCGTTCGGGGAAAATTATATTGGCCGGACTGCCCCATGAGGAGAAGATGGCCCGCGAGGCGCTTTAAACGGATATCCTCCGGCATCGCGGTAAGCCGCGCGCGGATTTCCGAAAACTCGCCGTACGGATCCGAGAAAACTTCGCCGTTTACCGCTTCCGAAAGCGCTTCATCCGGAATCGTAAGCCATTCGGAAAGCGACAGATTTCCGTCCTCTTTTCCGACTTTTTCGCGATAAAAATCCGCCGTCCGGATGACACCGTTCCGATGCCCGCCGACCGGCGCTGCCCATTGCCGCTTTACCCCTTCAAATTCCTTCGGAAGCTTCCCATAGGCGCGCTCCAGCAAAAACGCGTTTCTTCGGTCAATGACCTCTTCCCCCGGCAGAAAAATGCAGAATCCTGGTTCGAAATCATGGTCACGCGAGACGATATCGTCGAAGCCGAACCGCTCCGAGCCGCTCCCGACAAAACCGATTGCGAGATGCGGAAGAAGCTCGGGGAATTCTTCCTCGAGCATCGGTTTTCCATAGGTTTCATAATATTTTCGCGCGATTTCGAGACCGTTCATTCCATATTCTCCCGAATCGTTTTTTCCATTTCACTGAATTCCTGCTCTGCGAGGAACCAGCCGTAATAGCCGAATACCGGCGCACATTTTTCCAGGATATAGGCAAATGCGGCATTCTCTGGGATTTCCGGCGCATGAAGAAGCGTTTCCGCTTTTTCGAGGCAGGCATTGATCTTTTCGTCGCCATCCTCAAGCCCGAACTTTGCGTGGTAGAGGTCCGCGAGATTGAGCCAGGTGATCGCCGCTTCGCCCGCATTTTCCGGGTGAGTCGTGAGGACGGTTAACGCCTTTTCATACTTTTCCTCGGCTTCATCAAACAAAGAAAGATCGACGAGCGCGAGCGCCATATTGTTATAGAGTCCGGCGAGCCGCCCGTCATCTTTCGGCAGCTCTTTTTCATAGACTTCGATCGCCTTCCGGTAGAGTGGCAATGCTTCCTCCGCCTGCCCGAACGCTTTCAACCCGGTCGCGGCGTTTAAGTATGTCGTGCCGCCGGTCACCGTCTCTTCAATTCCTAGTGTTTTAAGCGTTTTAAGCGCCGAATCGACCGCTTCTAACCCTTCCGCTTCCTTCCCGCATTTCCGGTAAAGACCGATAAGCTCATTGAAAAGCGTCAGCTTTCCCTGAAGGTCATTCCCGGTTTCCGCTTCCGAAAGCCAATAAAGAAGATGCCGCTCTGCAGCGGCATACTCCTCATGCGCGAGGTACGCATCTAATTTTTCAAAAACACGGCCGAGCGGGATCCGTTTGATCTCCGGGTGCATGTTTAACGGGCAACAGGGCTCCGTGTAGTCTTCTTTTGATAAGGACATCGCAACTCCTTTATCCTGAAAAATCAAAATCTTGTCGTCCGAACAGCTTATTTCCGGGGCACATTCACCAGCCGGCATACTTCCAGATCACTTTCATCGGCTCTCTTACTTCCGGATCACCTTCACCCGGATGACATCCGGAATGCCGCGGATGGCAGAGATGATCGCATCGTCGATATCACTGTCCATGTCGAACATCGCATAGGCGAAGTCGCCCGCGGATTTCGAGACCATATCGGAAAGGTTCGTCCGCGAGGAGCCTAAAATCGAGGTAAGAGCGGAGATGACGTTCGGCACGTTCTTATGGAAAACGCAGATACGTGCAGGCTTTGACGCCGGACCCAACGAGCAGGCCGGGTAGTTGACAGAGTTCGTGATATTGCCGTTTTCGAGGAAGTCGACGATTTCGTCGGCTGCCATCACGGCGCAGTTTAATTCCGATTCTTCGGTCGACGCGCCGAGATGCGGGAAGGCGATTACATTCGGAAGCCCCATCGTCGCGTGATCCGGAACGTCCGTCACATATTTCCGGATTTTTCCGGCAGACAATGCGTCCGCGAGGTCCGCCTCATTGATCAGGCCGGCACGCGCAAGGTTTAAGAGAACCGCGTGATTCTTCATCTTTCCGAGCGTTTCCGCATTGATCATCCCCTTCGTCGCCGCAGTTTCCGGCACATGGAGCGTGATATAGTCAGAGGATTCGTAGACTTCGTCCGCATTCTTTACGACATGGACGGACGGGTCTAAAAGGAGTGCGTGCGTGACCGAAAGGTACGGGTCGAAACCGATCACCTTCATGCCGAGGTGCTTCGCCACGTTGGCGACGAGAACGCCGATCGCACCGAGACCGATGACACCGATCGTCTTTCCCTTCAGCTCATTGCCGGCGAATTCCGCTTTCGCCTTTTCCATCGTTTTCGCGATATCTTCGTCGTCCTTATGGGAATCGACCCAGTTCATGCCGCCCTTTACATCACGGGAAGCGAGGAGGAGCGCGAGAATCGTGAGCTCCTTGACGCCGTTCGCATTGGCGCCGGGCGTGTTAAAGACGACGATACCTTTTTCAGCGCAGCGCGGAGACGGGATATTATTCGTTCCGGCACCGGCGCGGCTGATCGCCTGAAGCTTCTCCGAAAATTCGAGGTCCAGCATCTGAGCGGAACGGACGAGAATCGCATCCGCATCTTCGATTTTTTCAGCTTTTTCATACGTTTCCGGGAGCCGCAGAAGACCGGCTTCCGCGATCGGATTCAGGCAATAATATTTCATTTGAGATTCTCCTTTTCAAAACGGTCCATAAACGCGATAAGATCGCATACGCCCTGGAGCGGCATTGCGTTATAGATAGAAGCGCGCATTCCGCCGACGAGACGGTGGCCCTTCAGGTTTTCAAATCCGGCCGCCTTCGATTCTGCGACAAACTTCGCATCCATATCGGCGTCTCCTGTAATAAAATCAACATTCATAAGCGAACGCGAATCCTTTTCGACAGTTCCCTTAAAGAGCTTCGACTGGTCGAGGAAATCATAGAGGAGCTTCGCCTTTTCCTGATTCCGGCGCTGCATCTCCGGAAGTCCGCCCATTGCCTTCAGCCATTTGAAGACTTTTCCGCAGATATAGATTGTATAGCAGGGCGGGGTATTATACATATTTCCGTTGTCGGTATAGGTCTTAAAGCGCATCATCTTCGGAGTGCCCGGAAGGACATCTTCGGTAATAAGATCGTCGCGGATCACGCCAATGACCATTCCGGCCGGACCGACATTCTTCTGGACGCCGCCGTAGACATAACCGTATTTCGTCACGTCCATCGGCTCCGACAGGATACAGGAGGAAACATCCGCTACGAGGGGCTTTCCCTTCGTATCGGGAAGTTTATGGAACTGGGTGCCGTAAACGGTATTGTTCTGGCAGATATAGACATAATCTGCGTTTTCGCTGACCGGAAGATCGGAGCAGTCGGGAATATAAGAGAACGCGCGGTCTGCGGAGGACGCGATCACATTGGCGGTGCCGAAAAGAGAAGCCTCTTCGCAGGCCTTCTTCGCCCAGGTGCCGGTCAGGATATAGTCCGCCGTGCGGTTCTTCATCAGATTCATCGGGACCATCGCGAACTGAAGCGTCGCACCGCCCTGCATGAACATTACTTTATAGTTTTCGGGGATTCCTAAAAGCTCACGGAAGTCCGCTTCCGCCTCGTCAATGATATTCTGGAACATCTTTGAACGATGGGACATCTCCATCACGGACATGCCGCATCCGCGGTAATCAAGCATCTCTTCAGCCGCCTCGCGAAGGACTTCCTCCGGAAGGACTGCAGGACCTGCAGAAAAATTATAAACTCGTTTCGTCATTCTAGCCCCTTTCTGCCGGGCGGCGCTATCCGTGTACGGATGTTAAAGGACCGCCATTCTTCTGCTATTTTAGTTTTCTTGCGTATGTTTTTCAAGAGATATTTCAAAGAAATGAATTAAAATTCAAATAATCTTTTAAAAGCGGCCCGTGTGAAGGCGCAGATGATGTGGTGAAACAAGTAAATGGAGTTTGATTTACAGGGTTCTTTATTCTCTTTTCCTATAGATTTGAGACCGATTCTATGTTATGATATCCTTACTTTGAAGTGATATCTTTGTTTTGAAGCGCTTGCACAGAATAGTTGAAGAATCAGTTGGAGGAATCAGATGAGCTACGAAGATGCGAAAAAAAGATATGCCGCGCTTGGCGTAAATCCGGAAGAGGCGATGAAAAAGCTTAAGGATGTGCCGGTGTCACTGCATTGCTGGCAGGGCGATGACGTCCGCGGATTTGATACGGACCCGTCGAAACCGCTGACCGGCGGCATCCAAACGACCGGAAATTACCCGGGCCGCGCACGGACGCCGGAAGAACTGATGGCTGATATTGAGAAGGTGCTGAGCCTCGTCCCTGGAAAAGCGAAGATGAACCTTCACGCGTCTTATGCGATTTTCGAAGAAGGTGAATGGGCAGACCGCGACAAACTCGAGCCGAAGCACTTTAAGAAGTGGGTCGATTTCTGTAAGAAGCATCATTGCGGCTGCGATTTTAACCCGACCTTCTTCTCGCATCCGATGTGTGATCCTTTAACGCTTTCTTCTCCCAATGAAGAGACGCGCCGCTTCTGGATCAATCACGGAAAAGCCTGCATGAAGATTTCCGAATATTTCGCAGAGGAGCTCGGCGAGCCCTGCGTTATGAATATCTGGACCGGCGACGGCTTTAAGGATATTCCGGCCGACCGCATTGGTCCGCGCATCCGCTATAAAGAGTCGATTGACGAGATCCTTTCCGTCCCGTATGACTTTAAGAAAGTGAAGCCCTGTGTCGAGAGCAAGGTTTTCGGCATCGGCGTGGAAGCTTACACGGCGGGCTCCGCAGAATTCTGCTTAAGCTACGCGGCCATGAACCGCGACAAATGTCTGCCGCTGATGGACAATGGCCATTATCACCCGACGGAGGTTGTTTCCGATAAGATTCCGTCTCTTTTAGCGTTCTTCCCGGAAATCGCGCTTCATATCACGCGCCCGATCCGCTGGGACAGCGACCATGTAGTCCTTTTCGATGACGAAACGCGCGAAATCTGTAAAGAAATCGTCCGTTGCGGCGGTCTGGACGGCCGGGTAAACCTCGCACTCGACTATTTCGATGCGTCGATCAACCGCATTTCCGCATGGACGGTCGGCTTCCGGAATCTGCAGAAAGCATTGCTGTATGCGCTTTTAGAACCCGACATGAAGGCGCTCCAGGACAGCGGAAACTTCTCAGAGCTTCAGGTCCGCTTCGAGGAAGAGAAGACGATGCCGTTCGGCGAAATCTGGGACGAATACTGCCGCCGCTGCGGCGCTCCGCTTGACGGCGAGTGGTTCGAAATCGTACGCGAGTATGAGAAGAATGTCCTGAGCGCGAGATAAGAGCATTTGGAAGACAGATGCGGCCGGTTCTTGAGTTTCTTGATAATTGATGGTTGCATAATTACAGATATTTGTTTATATTTTTAGTCAGAACCTTGTTTCATTTTTGAGCAGGTTCTGACTATTTTTTTAGGGGGGGAAATATGATTGATCTGTTTTCTGAGGATGATCATCCGTTAACCGAAGCGGAGAAAACCCGCGCGGGGAAGGTGCAGAAAAAGCTGGAGGCCTATGAAGAAAAAGGATACTCCGCAGTTGAAATGACCATCGGCGTAAAAGAAGCGAATCTTTATGCGATTGTGATCTGTCTTCCGTTCATAGCTGTGTTTACTGCTTTATGGTTTATCTTTAATAAGATTTCCTTTGATGTGGAGTCTTTTGATCTGACTATCAGCCTCTTGAAACCGTTTTTGCTTATGATCGCTACTCTGGTGGCTATCGTGATTCATGAGCTGATTCACGCATTCTTCTGGGGAATCGCGAACCCGGAGCACTTCAAGGCGATCGAGTTTGGTATTATCTGGAAGATGCTGACGCCATACTGCTCCTGTATGGAACCGGTGACGAAGGCGCAGTATCTTATCGCTCTTTTAGCGCCGGGATTCTTCCTTGGCGTCGTTCCCTGTGTGATTTCGATCTTTACGGGCGGTTTCTATCTTTTCCTCTTCGGAATCGTAATGATTCTCGGCGCCGGCGGCGATCTTCAGGTCGCTTGGAAGCTTCTTCGCTTTAAGTCTGAAAAGAAGGAAAACCTCTGCCTTGATCACCCGGCGAAGGTAGGCCTTTTAATACTGGAAAAGTAAAGCCGGTTTCATAAAATGTTTTATCCCTCAGGTTTGTCCAATGATTACGCATTCCTGAGGGATTTTTTGGAGATATCTATGAATTATTTAACTTACGGAAATCATCAGAATAAAAAGATAATGTTAATACATGGGATGGCTACTACTGCTAAATTATGTTATGAACCATTACTTGAGTATCTGAAAGATTATTATGTCATCTTAGTTGAAGTAGACGGTCATATTGAAAACGATGACAGCATCTTTACTTCCATCAAGTCTACTGCGGATTCGATTGAAGAATATATCAAAAACGAGCTGGATGGGCATTTAGATTTATTAAGCGGTTTTTCTATGGGGGGTACCATATCTGTAGAACTGATGTCCAGAAAACAGATTTCCATAGATAAAGTTTTACTAGATGCATCATTTAATATCGATTTCGGATTATCTGCTGACTTTTATGAGTGGGTCCTTTGTACTTTCATTATGGAATATAAAAAAAGAAAAAGACTGCCTAAGTTTTTGATTGAAATGGCAATGGGAAAAGGAAATGAAAAAATGGTTGATACTTTCTTCCCGGGCATTCAAAGACAGACGCTTGCGAATGCGTGTCATGATATCTATCGATATACGCCTAAGGAAGAAGTAAGAGGCTTTAAAGGAAAAGTATTGTTTATCTATGGTGAGAACGAACCCTATCCCAAAAAGGGAGCGAAGTTTTTAAAAACTTTTATACCGGATATGGAAACCATGGAATTAAAAGCGATGGGGCATGGACAGTTTTTAACGTCAAGTCCACAGAGGTATTCCTCTATCCTGCTATCTTTTATGAATAGCACACAGGTTTAATAAATAGTTTAGAACGAAAGGGCTTGAATCAATCGATATAGGGAATCAATAGAAACGCCCGAATGTCAAAGCATTCGGGCGTTTCTGCATACATCAATCTGATTAAATCATTCTCATAAAATCATTCTCAAAAAATCATTCTCAAAAAATCATTCTCCTAAAACCTGACCTTACTCCGCGGCGCTTTCGGTTTCTGTAGCGCTTTCGGTCTCCGCAGCGCTTTCGGTCTCGGAAGCCGCTTCTGTAGAGTCGTTTACGATCGATTCCGCCGGCGTCTCGATCGGTTCGATCGTCGGCTGCGGCGCTTCATATCCGTACCACGGATTATTTTTGTTCGGGTCGGTCGGGTCCCATTTGCAGTCGGAAGGAATCTTTGTAGCGCCTTCGACGGCAATCGGGCAGGGAGTATCCGCAGAAGTAATCGTAACCTTCGTGCCCTTCGGAATGTTTTCGTAAATCCATTTGCAGGCGGCCACCGTCATACGGACACAGCCCGCAGATGCGCTCGTGCCGAGCTTGTTATATTCCGCGGTTTCCAAAGAAGCCGGATTATTCTCTTTTTCATAGGGCACGGAGTGGAAGAGGATATGGTCGACGATACGGGTCGCATACTGCCCCCAGACATTTCCAAACAACGCGCGCCACTTGTATTTATCAGAGGTCTTAAACACTCCTTCCGGAGTATTGCTTCCGCCGGTCGAGCAGATGTACGCGTGGTAAGCGGCGCCATCCTTCATGATGAGCACATAATTGTATTTTTTATTGACAATGATCTCGTACTTCGGGGAAGAACTCGGCGGTGCAGATGTCGCTTTCTTCGTCGTCGGCGCTGTCGTCGCTTTGGCCGTTTCTTTTTTTGTTTCCTTTTTTGTAGACGGGGCTGCAGTGGTATCCTCAGTCGGTTCTTCGCTTTCCGTCGTTTCTTCCATACTTTCAGGATCGGTCAGGCCTTCGCCGGAACTGCTTTCATCAGAATCGGCAGTGGAGCTTTCTTCCGTTTCTGTGCCAAGCGTCGGGCCGTAAAAGTCTTCGGTCCCGTCTGCAGTGCCTTCCGCTTCGGTACCTTCGGCTTCCGTCTCCTCCGGGTCAGCTTCGCGGTACTTTTCCGAGAGACTTTCCAGGATGGCGAGCTGCTCGGCCGCCCGCTGGCGGGCCGCTTCTTCGCTCTCCCAGCGCGGGCTGTTATAGAGAAGCCCTGCTGCGATAAGGACGGTAGTCAGCAGCACAAAGGTGAGCGCAGCGCTATATTTTTTTATGAGATCCAGAAGATTCATGAATAGCCCCGATAGTGAATAGTCAATGCTTTTTCAAAAAACGCAAGCAAAAATATCATACTACGGGAAAGGCGGTTTGTATATAGATTTTTTCGCAAAGCCGGCCTTTTTCCTTCTAAGTAAAGCATAGGGCGAAGGGCGGATTCTTTATGTCGAAAAATTGAAACAAAGACCGGATTCTTTAAGTCGAAAACATGAAGCAAAGACCGGACTCGGTTAGTCGCAAATAATCACAGATAATCGTTTAAAAGTTATATTGACAAATGATTTCGGCACTTTTAGAGTATATTTATAAGAAAAATCAGGACGCTTTATGGCGCTTTTATGAATTCTGAAGCGCCTTTCCTAAGTCGCTTTTGCCGATTCCGAACCGCATCTTTAAGGAGTAAAAATGAGTAAATTTATCGCCGCAGGGCACATCTGCCTCGACATCACACCGAAATTCCCGAGCGGAAGAAAGGTACAGAATATCGACGAAATGCTCCAGCCGGGCGCATTGGTCCATATGGAGCCGGCCGACATCTCGACCGGCGGGTCTGTCGCGAACACCGGGCTTTGCATGAAGCTTCTCGGCGCGGACGTCCGCCTGATGGGGAAGGTCGGCAATGATGATTTCGGAAAGACGATTGAAGCGATCCTCGCGCGGCATGGCGTGAGCGGCCTCATCGTGGACGATAAGAGCAGCACGAGCTATTCGGTTGTTCTCGCGATTCCGGGCCTGGACCGGATGTTCCTCCATCATCCCGGTGCCAATGATACCTTCTGTAACGACGATATTCCGGAATCCGCGCTCGAGGGAGTAGAGCTTTTCCATTTCGGTTATCCGCCGCTGATGAAGCGGATTTATGAGAATGACGGCGAGGAGCTTGTGAAGATCTTTAAGCGTGTGAAGGCGCGGGGCGGAAAAGTAAGTCTCGATATGGCAGCGGTAGACCCGGATTCAGAGGAAGGCCGCGTGGATTGGGACGCATTCTTACGGAATGTCCTCCCGTATGTCGATTATTTCCTTCCGAGCCGCGATGAAATCCGTTTTATGAGCGGGCTTTCGGAGCCGGAAGAGATCATTAAAAAGATGCTTGGATATGGCGCGAAAACCGTCGTAGTCAAGTGCGCCACGAAGGGGATCTACTACGGAAGCGAGACTGAAAACGGATATCAGCCGTGCTATCGGGCGCCGTTCATCGTGTCCGGCACCGGCGCGGGCGACACGAGCATTGGCGCGTTCTTAGTCGCTGCCATGCAGGGTCGGTCCTTAAAGGAATGCGCCGCATTTGCCGCGATGCAGGGGCGCTGCTGCGTGACCGCATATAATGCGATCGACGGGCTTAAAACGATGCCGGAGCTCGAAAAGATGATCGAAGACGCAGAGCGCGAGAAAAAGGAATAACGGGTTTTAGCTAAGAACGCGTAGCGAAAAAAAAGACCCGGAAATGATCCGGGCCTTTTAGAGGGGAAAGCCTGTTAATAAGTGGTCGGCGGGTTCGAGCCGTCCGGCATAACGAAAGCAGCGATGATATAGAAGAGAACGCCACAGCCGAGCAGCAGAGATGCGAGGACGAAGATCAGGCGGACGACCGTGGGATCCATTCCGAGATATTCGGCAAAACCGCCGCAGACGCCGCAGATTTTACGGTTTACAGAGCTTTTAGTCAGTTTTTTATTCATTGTAATCTCCTTTACAGATGTTTTATATTTAGAACCAGGCATCAGACATTTTTTATCTGATAGCCTCATCATAACCGATAATACGGGAGAAGTAAACCAGGGAGAATAGAAAAATAGAACCGATTATTCCGAGGAGCATCTGGCGGATAACCGGCTGAAAGGACAGAAATGTTAGTTACGTTAAAAGAGATTTTAGCCATCGCGGAAGAAAAAAAGATAGCGGTCGGCGCGTTCAATGCGGCGAACCTTGAGAGCCTGCGCGCGATCATTGATGCGGCAGAGGAACTGAAACTGCCGGTCATCCTGCAGTTCGCGCAGTGCCACGAGCCGTGGATTCCGCTTTCGATGATCGGACCGATCATGGTCGACCATGCGAAGAAGGCGGCCGTGCCGGTCTGCGTCCATTTGGACCACGGCGAAACGCTCGATTATTTAAGCGAAGCATTGGAGATCGGATTTACCGGAATCATGTACGACGGCTCGACGCTCCCATATGAAGAGAATGCGGCGAACACGAAGAAAGCAGTCGAAATGGCGAAGAGATACGGCGCATCCGTTGAGGCGGAGCTGGGCTCGATGGGCCGGCGCGAATCCGGTGCAGGCGACGGCTCCGGTGAAGAGGACGAGACTAAAATCTATACCGATCCGGCACTCGCAAAGAAGTTTGTGCAGGAGACCGGCATTGATGCGCTCGCATGCTCGTTCGGCACGACGCACGGAATCTACTTAAAGGCGCCGAAACTTGATTTCGACGTCATCACAAATGTGCGGAAAGAAACGGACGGAATGCCGATCGTCATGCACGGCGGCTCCGGCGTGAGCGTCGAGAATTTCCATAAGTGCATTGAGCGGGGCGTCCGTAAGATCAATTACTTCACATATATGGACAAAGCGGGCGGAACGGCCGCGGCAGAGTATCTTAAGTCGCTTCCGGAGGGCGCGCCGATCTTCTACTCGTCGATCGTCCAGGCGGCAGAGAAGGCGTTTACCGAGAACGTGAAGAGCGCAATGAAGACGTTCGCCAGAGTTGATTAACACAAGCGGGGCCTGAAATACGGCTCCGCTTTTTTCTTGACATCTACAGACTATTGTGGTAGTCTGGACTATAGAAATAGTCTGGGAGGCATTCATATGACCGACAAACTCTTTGAAAGCGAAGCGAAAGTGATGGATATTATTTGGGAAAAGAGCCCGATATCCGCGAAAGAAATCAGCGTGCTCGCAGCAGAAACGATCGGTTGGAATAAGAATACGACCTATACGGTCATCAGTAAGCTCGAAGCGAAGGGATTTATCCGCCGTGAAGATCCCGGGTTTATCTGCACGCCGCTGGTGTCGCAAAATGAGATGCAGAAGGTAGAAGCGGAGTCGCTTCTAAAGAAAGTGTTTGGCGGATCACGAAAAGCATTGTTTTCCGCGCTTTTAGAGGACGAGCCCTTATCGGAAGAAGAGGTCAATGAGCTTCGGAAGCTGATCGAAAGCCGGTGACGCGTATGCTTCAGGAGATTTTCTATTGGATCTTTAATATGAGCATAACGGCCGCATTGACAGGCGCGCTGATTCTGCTCGTCCGGCTGATCAAACGGATTCCGCGGAGGATTTCGGTATTTCTCTGGGGGATTCCTTTTCTCCGGATGGTGGTGCCGTTCGGACTGGACAGCCCCTACAGTCTGATGTCGCTTTTATCCCGGATCACGACAAAAACGGTAGTGGTATTTCAGCCGACGGAAGGGATCGAATTTTCTTTTATTAATAGCGTCATGGCAGCGAATTCCTATTTCCCGATCACCTATAAAGCGAAGGTTTTTGAAGATATTTTCGGCGTTTCCTCGGTAATCTGGGTAATCGTAGCACTCGCGATTTTTCTCATGCTCGAGGTCCTTTATATAACCACAATGAAAGAGGTGAAGGATGCTACATTTCTCACCCGAATGCCGGAAGTGAAGGACGCGGCTCATCTACGGGGCCGGATTTATTATTCGGAAAAAGTGATATCGCCCGCGGTATATGGAATCGTGAACCCGAAAATCATCCTGCCGATGTCCTATAAAGAGCAGGACAATGCCCTCGTGATCCTTCATGAAGAAACGCATATCCGCTCTTTCGATAATCTGTGGCGGATAGTAGCGTTCGCGGTCGCGGCGGTGCATTGGTTCAATCCGCTCAGCTGGATCTTCTTAAAATGCTTTCTTACTGACCTCGAACTCGCCTGCGATGAGCGCGTTCTGTCAAAACTCGGAGAAGCGCGGGCGAAGGAGTATGCGCTTTCGTTACTGGAAAGCCGGAAAAGCACCACAGTATTTGCGTCAGCGTTTGGCGGTGCCAAAATCCGCACGAGAATCGAAAATATCTTGTCTTTTAAAAAGATGACTTGGGCTTCGCTGATGGTTTTTATCGCGCTTGCGGGCGTAATCTTCTATGTTTTACTGACAAATGCAGGGTAAAAAGGAGGAATAACCGGATGAAAAATACAGTTCTCAATGCTAAAAAATCAGTCGCGCTCGCGCTTTGCTTTTTGATGATTTTCTCTTTCAGCGGATGCGGGAAAGAGAAAGAAACCGGGGCAGACGGTCAGAACTCGCAGACAAAGGATACCGGCGTTCAGATCGTAGACATCCTATCGGATGAGGAGGAATCTTCTTACACGGTAAGCGCTACATTGCCTGACACTTCTTTTTCTTTTGTCAGCTCGGAACTTTCGGAAATGCTGGCAGCGGAATGGAAAACGTATGACAGCATGACCTATGATGAAAAGATGGTTTCGAGCCATTCTTTTGGAATCATTTCTTTCCACAAAGGCACATGGGCAGACTTTGAAGAGACAATCGGGCTCTCTGTAGAAAATCCGCTGGAAGCCCTCAGCTGGCTTAATAAGTCCGGGATTCTGGAGACAGAGGGCTTCTCCCCCTACGATGCGCATCTGCAGGTACGAGAGGTTCTGCATGTCGACGTAACCGCAAATGCTGACAATCCTGAGAGAAAACTTCGCGAGATCAGTGCGTCAGCCATGTACGGTTTCGAGGGCGCGCGGATCACATTGACCACCACGCTTTCCGAAAGCGGAGGAACTTATTCGATCGGCCATGTGTATCTCGGATATGTCGATTTTGAAGAGAAAGCAGAGGCTACCGGCTCCGGTATTCCGGTAAAAATCGTATTTTCAGACGTAACGGAGAACTCTGATTACTACGGCAGCCGCTATTATGACGCTGAAGCTTACTGGGTTAAGGACAATGTCTTTTATTCCCTCCAGGTGATCGGAGAATCGGCGGAGCAGGCGGAGATTCGGGAGATTATGAACCGGATTCTCGCGGAGATATAAATGTCAAACAAGGCCGTCAGGAATCCTGACGGCCTTGTAATTCTATTCGGGTTAAAGTGTTTCCAGAAACTCGGTCATCACCTTAGCCATGACTACATGGCCATCATCGTTTAAGTGAAGACCGTCGGCGAACTTGTCCGGCGTGAAGCGTTTTTCCGCTTCGCCGTAGTAGACATCCAGAATCGGAAGCTGATAGCGTCCGACGATTTTCAGGATTGCGTCCACATAGCCCTTCAACGGCTGACGGCCGTTCGGAAGCGGAAGCGAACCGTCGCCACAGGTGCTGTCTTCGCCTGTGCGGTGGAGCGGGGTGATAAAGACGATCTTCGAGTTCGGGAATTTTTCTAAAAGACCGCGACACAAAAAATCGACAGCGCCGCAGAAGGTATCCGGGGTCTTATCGTCGAAGGTGCCGAACGGCGCGTCGCCGTGGCCGAAGTCATTGGTGCCGCCGAATACGACGACGATATCCGCGTCATCGTCCATCTCCGGGAAGCGGAGACAAAAGTCGCGGTTAAAATCCTGTCCAAATTCCGGCGCCGTCTGACGTGCGAAGCGCGTACCCGAGATGCCGTAATTCCGTGCTGCAGCAAGCGAAAACTGCTGCTCCAGCAGATTTGAGAAACGCTTCGACTCCGAAGTCGTGCAGGAGCCGTGCGTAATGCTGTCGCCTAAAAAATTGATTTTTTTATGGGTTAAATTCATTTCATTTCCCTTTTCTTTTTCTTTATTCAGTATAGCATAAAAAGTAAAAATATGCAAGTTTGAAAACGCTCAAAACATTGCTTTATGGCGCGGACAATGATAGAATTAAAAAGTCTCTTTTAGAGGAACAGTTTTTAACCTTTTGAAAGGCAGTAATCCGCTATGTCTGTTGTTAAAAAACGCTCCGAAAGCTTCTTCGGACTCCATTTCGATTTTCATGCGAAGCCTTCCGAAGCGTCCCCTGTAATCGGCTCTACGCTCTCAGAGGACGAAATACGGGAAATCTGCACGCTTCTGCATCCTGATTTTCTGCAGATTGACTGTAAAGGACATCCCGGCTGGGCTTCCTATCCGACAGAATGCGGGAATGCGATGCCGAAGTTCGCCGGTGATCCGCTGGCGCTTTGGCGCCGTGTGACGGCGGAGGAGGGAGTCGCGCTTTATATGCATTATTCCGGCGTGGTAGATCAGCGATATTGCGCGGAGCACCCGGAAGACGCAGTACTGAATCCGGATGGCACCCGGAATACCGATTCTACCCGCACAAACGGCGGATATGCTGATAACCTTCTGATTCCGCAGCTTTCCGAGCTTGCAGGAAAATACGGTGTAGACGGCGTTTGGATTGATGGCGACTGCTGGGGAGCAGCGCTTGATTTTGACCCGGAAACGCTGGAAGGCTTCGAAAAAGAAACCGGCATTCTCTTAAACGGCGAGTGGCCGGTCGCAGGAACACCGCATCATGAAGAATACCGCGAATACAATCGTGAATTGTACCGCCGCTATGTCCGTCATTATGTCGATACATTGCACGCCCGCCATCCGGGCTTTCAGATCGCCTCGAACTGGGCTTATACCGATCATATGCCGGAAGCGGTAAGCTCCGACGTTGATTTTCTGTCCGGCGATCTGGCACCTGAGAATTCCTTCCATTCGGCCCGTTATGCCGGCCGTGCGATTGCGAGTCAGAATCACACCTGGGATCTGATGGCGTGGAATTTCCGTCTGGCCGATAATTTTACGGTGGTGAAGCACCCGACACAGATTATGCAGGAAGCTGCAGCGGTCATTTCACTCGGAGGCGGTTTCCAGAATTATATCACCCAGCGAAGTGACGGCACTCCGAAGATGGAAGAGATCCGCCGCATGAAGCCGCTGGCAGATTTCCTGCGGGAAAGACAGCCGTTCTGCTTCCACGGAAAAATCCGTCATCAGGTGGCAATGCTCATCTCCACCTATGACCGGCATCTGGAATCAGCATCCCTTTACTACCGGACCGGAATCGAAAAGCTCATGGGTGCGACCGCTCTGATCTGTGATGCAGGACATTCACTCGAAATCGTATTCGAGCATACGCTGAAAGGGCACTATGAAAATTATCCGGTGATCGTCATTCCGGAAACCTTTAGCGGTCTCGAAAAAGAGACGGTTTCTGATCTGATCTCTTATGCGAAAAACGGCGGAAACCTTCTTCTGATCGGTCAGAATACCTGCCGGGTTTTCTCGGATACCGGCGAAGTACCGTTCCATGTAGGAAGTCTGTGCGAAAAAAAGAAACTGTTCACGCTGGATCATGCGGATTTCGGCCTGGTCCTTAACAGCCGTCCGATTTACGGCGACGGAACCTGCCTCGCTTCCTGCTGTGCTGATGCCCGGGATGAAGCTGAAACGCTGGCCTGTGTGATGCCGTTCGGTCAGGGAAAGCTGGCCGCGATCGGCGCGGATATCGGGCTCGGATACTTGCTTCACACGCAATATATGGAACTTGATCTGATCCGGAGCGTTCTCCGGTCGCTTTATACGCCGATGGTCTCATTAGTCAGCTGCTCCGGCGTGCTGGAGCTGGTCACACTCGAAAAAGACGGAAAGCTGATGCTTCAGCTCGTCAATGCAAATGGTGCCCATGCCGCGCCGAATCATGTAACGGAGAAGGAACTGCTTCCGTGCCGCGACATCAAACTCGCGCTGAATCTTTCGGGAAAACCGGATTCTGTTATTCTGCAGCCCGAAGGGCGGGAAATCCCTGTTTTCTACGAAAATAACACTGCATATGTCTGCATTGACCGTGTAGATATTCATTCGGTCCTGGAAATAAGGAGGTCTCACGATGCTTTGGAACGGATTTGAAGCAGAAGAGTTTTCTTTTGAAGGAAAACGGGCCATCCTTGTATTCCCGGAACAGGCGGACCGCCTGAAAAACTGGATTCTGGAAAAAACTGGTGAACAGGTTTAATACATCCGGCAGCCGGGGGCTGCGGAGCTTTTCAAACCGATGAAAAGCGGTTATGAAGGAGGAGAATATGGTAAAAATTGCAGATCATTCGAAACAGAAAATCAGCATTCCGAAGAGCGAACTGATTTTTCTCTTAATTGCGGCAGGACTTCTCGCAGCAGGAGTTGTGGCCTGTTTTCTCGTGAATCCGGTCCTTTCCACGATGAGCGCGGAGGACAGCCGGATCGCGGTGACATATGCGAAGGTGCTGCTGATGGCGACGCTCGTAATCGTGCTGTTTTTAGGATGGCTCATTGCGTTTAAGAAGCCGAAGCTCGAGGTCACTTCTATGCTGATCGTGCTGCTCGTCGGCATCCTTTATATTTTCGCGATCACGCCGCTCAGCGCTCCGGATGAAGCGCACCATTATCATTCGGCATACGTTTTCAGCAATGTGATTTTAGGCAAGGAAAACATTAAAAAGGGCGACTATCAGGACTTTAATTATGAGGGACTGCAGCCGCACCAGAACGTCGCGTCAGCATATGTCCGCACCGCGAAGGATATGTTCACGCCGCGTATCGACGAAGAGAATGTAGTCGATGTCCTCGGCCCGTACGCAGTCCGTTATCCGGGCAGCTATATCTTCCCGGTGATCGGTCTTACCATCGGCCGCGTGCTCAATATGAACACATTCTGGATCTATACGCTCGGAAGACTGACGAACCTTCTCGGTATGGTTTTCTGCGTTTATTTCGCCGTAAAACGCGCGCCGAAGTGGAAGCTGGTCTTCTTGATTCTCGCGCTTCTGCCGATGAATATGCAGCAGGTGACCGGCTTTAACTATGACGGCGTCATCAATTCCTGCTGTATCCTTTTCATTGCGTCAATGCTCTACAGCATCTATGAAAAAGGCCGCATGAAATGGTGGGAGTATTTATGGATCTTTATTCCGGCAGCGCTTTGCGGACCGGTCAAGGGCGTTTATGTGCTTCCGCTTCTCGGCGTTCTCTTTATTCCGAAGGAGCGCTTCGCAAAGACCTGGCAGAAATATGCGATTTTAGTCCCGATTTTAGTCGCTGTTTTAGCCTTCTCCGCTATCGGCTATTTCAAGTGGCCGTACACGGCAACCGGTGCGAACCCGGCGCCGCTGACAGAAGTTGTCATCGGCGATGAGGTCGTTTCGCAGAAATATACGTTCTCCATGCTTTTCAGCGATCTTCCGCTGTTCTTCCGCCTGATCGGAAACTCGATTCTCTATATGGGACCGAAGTGGGCGGCGCAGATGTTCGGTTATAAGCTTTCCGGCATGACGCTTATTCTGTGGCGTCCGATCATTGTCGGATTCTTCCTGCTGCTGCTCGTCGCATTGCACTCGAACCGTATCCAGAAGGAGAGCTGCCCGCTGTCCGTCGGAAAGCGGATCGCGTTCCTCGCGATATTCTTTTTCATCTTTATGTCGCCGATCATCCTGATGCTTCCTGCGGAAACGTTCATCGGAGCCTCCACCGTCATGGGTGTTCAGGGCCGTTACTTTACGGCTGCGCTTCCGGTTCTCTTTATCCCGTTCTATGTGAAGCCGCTGGAGATTAAGAAGGACATTACCATTCCGGTCGTGCTGGCAGGCGTCGCTCTGGCAGCAGGAACGGTGATCAATATCGTGCTCGACACGATGGGACGTGCATTATAATCATTGGTTTTTCAGGGCTGCCGGTCCGTCGTACGGGCGGCAGCCTTTCTGATAAAAGGAGTCTGTCTTGAGTAAAGTCGTCCATCCGATTCCGCCGGTTTTCGACGAACATTCGGAGATTCTGATTCTCGGCTCGTTCCCGTCGGTGAAGTCGCGTGAGCAATGCTTTTTCTACGGCCATCCGCAGAACCGCTTCTGGAAAGTGATCCACGCTGTGGTCTGCGGGCGGCAGGAAACCGTCTCTGCGGATACCTTCGGGCGGCAGGAAACCGTCTCTGAGGAACCGGCAGGCGGGGGCATCCCGTCGACGGTCGAAGAGAAGAAAGCATTTCTTCTTCGAAACCATATCGCGCTCTGGGATGTAATCGCGTCCTGCGAGATTACAGGCTCTTCGGATGCGACGATCACAGATGTCACGCCGAATGATCTGCGCCCGATTCTGTCGGCCGCGCCGATCCGTAAAATCATCTGTAACGGCGCGAAATCGTATGAGCTCTATCGTAAATACATTGAGCCCACGCTCGGCATTCCGGCGGTGAAGCTCCCGTCCACAAGCCCCGCAAATGCAGCGTGGTCCGTCGAGAAACTCGCAGAAGAGTGGGGGAAGGAAATTTAGAAAGAATAAAAAGAACAGGCGGCAGGAAAACTTGCCGCCTGTAATACGAAGAGGTGATTTCTGATTACGATTGAGCTTGTGCTGATCCTAAACTAAACCGTTTTTTGTCGCTTTCGAAGCGACCACATATTTTTCTCCCGTGATACGATGGCATTGTCAGGAGCGGAAACGCTCTGACGTGAAACAGAAAATCGAGCGGACCGACCGCGAAAAACGAGCGGACTGACCGCGTAAAACGAGCGGACCGACTGCGTAAATCGAGCGGGCCGACCGCGTAAAACGAATCGGATCAGAAGGAGAAAAACATGAACGAAAAACGCACCATCAGAGTTATTGGAACAGGAAATGCCTCACGGAAGCCGGACACGATCGTCATCGGTTTTGAAATGGAAGCAGAGAACCGGAGTTATGCGAAGGCAATGCAGCTCGGCTCCGACCAGATTCAGTTTATCCAGGACGCTGCGGCAGCGGCCGGCTTCGAGAAGAGCGAGCTTCGGACGACCAGCTTTTCGACCGAAGCAGATTTCGAGTCGGTCTATGATGAAAAAAAACATTACCGGAGCATTTTCCGCGGGTATATCTGCCGCCATTCATTGAAGCTTTCGTTTGATTTTGATCTGGAGCGCCTGAACCGCCTCCTCACCGAAATCGGCAACTGCCAGTCCGTCCCGCAGTTCTCCATCCGGTTCACGGTGAAGAACCCGAAGGAAGTCAATGAGGAACTCCTGACGACAGCTGCGAATGACGCGAAGGAGCGTGCGGAAATCCTCTGCCGCGCATCGGGCGTCAAGCTCGGAGCGCTCGTAAACATTGATTATTCGTTCGGTCTCGCGGACCTGTTTTCGCGCACAATCGTGGAGGAGAACAGTATGTCGTCACAGGCTATGAAATCCTGCTCCTTCAGAGCAGATTTCGAGCCTGAAGATATCCGCGTTTCCGACAATGCAACCTTTGAATGGGAGATTATCTGACCTGACGAAGCCGGAGTGAATCCGGAAAAATGATAGCAGGAGGAACTTTTTTGAATCCGATTTTGGAAGAAGCTGTAAAGCGGTTTCATGTAGAAGACTACAGAATTACGCCGATTTCTGCCCATGATGGCGGAAGAAATGAGGTTTATGTGCTGGAAAGCGCCGGAGGAGACAAGCGGATCCTCCGGCTTTCCGCGCTTTCCGACCGGACCGAAGAGGACTTCCTCGGGGAGACAGAATTTGTGCATTTTCTCGCAGAAAACGGTGCGCCCGTCGAGGATGTGATTCCGTCTGTGAACGGGGAGTTCGTCGAGAAGATAGTCGCTTCGAACTCCGTGCGAAATACTTTTGAAGCAAACATCGATGGATACACTTTGAAAGCAGATATGGATGGAAACTCTTTTGAAGCAGACTCGGATGGAAACGATTTAAAAACAGTCTTTGCGAGCCTTTTCACATTCGCCCCCGGTATCATGATTTCGGAAAACGGCTACCGTTATCGTGAAGGCGCGCCGCTTTCCGAATATTTCTATAACACCGGAAAAACGCTCGGCGCGATTCACGCATTGTCGAAAAAATATGTGCCGCGGCATCGGCGCGCGGAATATTTCGATAAGTATAACCGAGAGTATATCGGGACGCTGTTCCAGGAGGCTCTGGCAGCGCAGGTGCCGATCGATACGGAGGCTATGAAAGCGCAGAATCCGACGCTCAAGGAGATGCTGGAAGCGCAGGATCCGACACTTCCAGAAAAACTGAAAGAAGCGGTTTTTTCCAGACTTCCCGCCTTTGAAAAGCTGCCGAAGGATGCGGACTCCTACGGACTCATCCATTTTGACTTTGTCGATGTGAACTACCATATCGACATGTCGGACGGAAAGATCACCGTCTATGATTTCGACAATTCGATGAATTGCTGGTATCTTTTCGACCTCGCGACAGTCTGGCTGAACGGCACAGGCTGGTACGGACACCTTCCGCGGAAAGAACGCGAAAAGCGCATGAAAGAGTATTTCGCTAAGGTGCTTCAGGGCTACCGGATCGAAACAGAAGTATCAGAGGAAGCGCTCGAAAAACTGCCGCTGTTCATTGACATGGTGCTCATCGAGAATATAGTCGATGCGTTTGAATGCTGCCGTCGGGACGGCGAAGAGATCGATTATGAGGAGATCGAGGATGCGGCGGAAAGCCTCATTCAGGGGCTTCCCTGGGCAGGGTATTTTGAGGAAGACTGACTCGCAGGTTTTTCTGGGCAGGGTGTTTTGAGGAAGACTGACTTGGCGGTTATCGACGGTTTCTACAAAGAAGAGGATATTTTCAGATAATTCGGAGGTTCGACATGGAACTGATTCATAAGAGCATATTTGATTTTGGTGCGAAGGGCGACGGAATCTCGGACGACAGCGCAGCGTTCAATGAAGCCTTCTCAGGAGGCTTTTTCGTGACCGTTCCTGCCGGCGAATACTGTATCAGGCATACGGTAAGGATCGGCTCGGACACGACGGTGGAAGCGGACGAGAAAGCACATATCTTCCTTGGCGCCGGCGCGCAAAAGCTGCGTGAGGATTTTTTGATCGCGACGAAGCCTGGCGCGCATTCTTCAAATATCTCTATTTCCGGCGGAATCTGGGACGGAAACTGTGCGAACAATGACCGCGGCCCGGATTTTCAGGATCCTTTCGTCACGAGCGGAACGCTGATCAATTTCCGGGACATTGACCATCTTACGCTTTCCCATATGACGGTAAAAAATCCGCTTTGCTACTATTTCCGCTTCTGCGAGGCAGAATATGTGACGATTCATGATATCCGTTTTATGTCCGAAACGCTTCGGACGAACCAGGACGGGCTTCATTTCGCAGGCTTCTGCCGCCATTTTCGGATTTCGGACCTTTCCGGCGGCTATGGCGCGCCGAACGACGATTTTCTCGCGTTCAATGCGGACGACGCATTGAACCGTCAGGAGAACTACGACGTGAGTAACGGGCCGATCGAGGACTTCGAGGTGGAAAATGTCCACTCGGATTACTGCCACTGCTTTATCCGGCTTCTGTCGGTGAACTCGCCGATCCGGAACATCAGAATCCGTCACATCACCGGAGTGACGTATCATTGCCTCCTGAATATGGATATGGCGCGGCACTGCCGCATTCAGCTCTTCCGGGAAGAGGATTATCCGGACGGAGTCGGTTTCGTCGAAAATGTTGAGATTTCGGATGTCGCGGTGAGCCATGTGAATCCGGAGGATACGGATGACGTTGATGCGACATTCTCAATCATGGGCAATGTAAAGAATCTCATTCTTCGGGATGTGCGGATAACAGACGGCACGTCAGATCTTCTCACGATTGATAAAATGGCGGATCACCGCATCCTCATGCGCGGTATTAAAGGGCTGAAGACTCAGCAGATTAACGCGCCAGGCCTCTCGGTGACGCCGAAGGGAATCGCCGGAACCATCAGCCATACGGATACGGTTTCGGTGCGGTTGGCCGGTTTCGAGGAGCTGGAGATCGACCGGATGGAGTGACATCACAGCTTCGACAAATTTCAAGAAGGCTATATCGAAAAAGTGCGTATTGGCTATTATCAATGGGTGGATGAACAGATTTTCAGCGATGTAAAAACCATAACCTGCTTGTTTCCAGACGGGATTTTGTGTATGAATTCAGCACTTCGGTTTTATTGGTATAGTGACCGCACACCGGGTGAATGGAATCTGGCCGTAAACAAGAATTCAAATAAGACGCGTTCTCGCAGGTGATGGACGGAAAATCGGCTTTCATGGAACCGAGATGGGACAGCGTTCTTGGTGATACTGTACGGAGTTCTTTCTGGGACAGTAAATCCGGTGCATGGACAGACAGGGGATGACTCTTTGTCTTATAATCAAAAATTATTAGAATTGTCGCTTCAGTTTTCCGCGCTATAATGATATAAGATGAAGCCGCCCGTGAGTGCATCACACGGTGCGCCATATGGGGCGCCGCCGAGCGCAGCCCTATGCAAAAAAAATGGCGAATAGGCTCACTTTCAGGAAGGAACTGATATGAAACATACGATGGTTGCGGCCCACCAGGGCGTTTATCAATGCGGCTACGTCCTCGGGAATACTCTGGACGCGTTCGACATCGCACTCCGAGACGGTGCGGAAATCGTCGAACTAGATGCTGTGAAATCACAGGACGGTGTCCTTTTTACTTATCATTCCGGTACGGAACCGACACGTCTCAGACTCCCGTCGCACGCGCTCGAAGCGATGCCGGCGGAAGAGATAAAAAAGCTTTATCAGCGCATGCCGGACGGCCATGAGACATTTTATCCGGTCTATACGCTGGAAGATACGTTCGAGCATCTTCGGGGACGTTGCCTCATCAACGTGGACCGCTCGTGGGAGTGCCTCCCGGAGGTCGTCGCATTGGCGCGGAAAATGAAGATGGAAGAGCAGATCATCTTAAAGAGCGGCGTGCGCGGCGAAGATTGGCTGAAGGACGTGAAGGCGGTCGAAGAGCTGGCTCCGGACATTCCCTATATGCCGGTCTATTACGAAGAGGATATCGCAAGCGAAATCATTGACAAAATGAACTTAAACGTCCTCGGCGCGGAGATCTGCTTCCAGAAGGAGGACAGCATCCTCTGCAGTGAAGAATATATCGAAATGATGCACAAAAAGAACCGGAAGCTCTGGGTCAATGCGATCGTCTTCCACTATAAGACGGTGCTGACCGCGGGACATAATGACCTCGTCTCCGTTCTGGATCCGAAGAAGGGCTGGGGGTGGCTTGCGGAGAAAGGCTATGACATTATCCAGACGGACTGGGCGAAGCATTGCCGGGAGTTTTTAGACGAAAAAGAAAAAGCATAAAAAGTACAGATAATTGAAAAAAAGTGAAATTTACGGATAGCGTGTCCGTATGGTAGAATGTATTTAGTAGATTTTGCCAATTTGCGGCGCGTTCCGTATCATCTGCCGGAGGGAAGAGATGCGGTCCCTCCGGCTTTTTTATTCCGGTCGCCGTTTTCCGGGAGATACTATGGTAGGAAAGAAAAAAAGAACGTTAAAGACCATCCTGATCGTGACCCTTGCATGCCTTGTGCTTGCAGGGATTATTGTGCTGATCCGGTTGACACAGGCTTCCGACGATTATAGCGAAAAATATGCGGGGGTCGACCTCTCTGAAAAGGCCGGCAGCATCTCACGTGAGAATACATATACGGGTTATCTCGAAGAGCATCCGGACACGGCTTGCCCTGACTTTTCCGCAGTTATTCCGGCGGCTTCCGTTTCGGCTTCCGAAAACACGGAAATCCTGGACGAATATGAAGGAAAAAAGCAGGTTCTATTAACGGGAGAGACCGGTTTCGCCGAGTGGACGGTAACGATTCCTGAAACTGGATTCTATTATATGGAGTTCGTCTATTGCCCGGTCCTTTCCCGTGGCATCAACCCGGAGAGGGAACTCCTGATTAACGGCAAGTTACTCTTCCGAGGCCTCGACTGCCAGACGTTCACCCGCTTCTTTACGGATGATCCTGAAACGGACGGAAAGACCGATAACCGCGGCAATGAAATCCGCGCGCAGCAGGTAGAGATCCTCCAGTACGCGACGAAAGCGGTAGAAGACGATATGAACGGCTATGTCAATGAGCCGTATAAAATCTTCTTTAACGCAGGCGAAAATACGATCCGCCTGACCGGTGTGAGCGAGCCGCTCGTCCTGTCTGAAATCCGAATTCTTCCGGTCACGGATGCGGTCAATTATCATGAATATTCGGCAGCAAATCCGGAAGGAAACGCTACAGGTTTCTTTGAAAAGATTCAGGGAGAAGACGCGACGCTGCGTTCTTCCGCATCGCTGTATCCGACATGGGATCATTCTGCGCCGGACACCGAGCCTTATAATATCACATTGTCCACGTTAAATAAGATCGGCGGCTCCTCTTGGACGGTTAACGGCCAATGGATCGAGTGGACGGTCGAAGTGCCGGAATCGGGCCTTTACCGGATTGCGTTTAAAGCGCGCCAGACGTATAACCGCGGACAGGAATCCTCTCGAAAACTTTTGATCGACGGCGCACTGCCGTTTGATGAAGTGAGCGAGATTGCGTTCGGCTATGACACGGACTGGGTGACGAAAACGCTCGGAGACGGCGAGAAAGAGTACGATTTCTATCTCGAAAAAGGCACACATACGATCCGCCTCGAGGTGACGCTCGGCCAGCTCGCCCCGATTCTCGGCGAACTAGAGGACAGCATTTACCGGCTAAACGAGATTTACCGCCAGCTGTTAGTCATCATGGGCCGAAATCCGGACCGTTATCGTGACTATGATATTTTAGGACCATATCCCGACATGAAGGAGACGATGCTTCTCGAAAGTCAGCGTCTTTATAAGATTGCGGACGAGCTGATCGAGGTTACGGGCGGAAGAAGTTCGCGGACCGCGACCATCACCGTTACGGCGGCGCTTCTCGAACGCTGGGTGGGAAATATGGACCTTATCAAGCGCCAGCTTTCCACATTCCGCGATGACATCACTTCTCTCGGAACGACGATGACGAACCTTACGAACTCACAGCTCGATGTTGATTATCTCGTAGTCCGTTCTTCCGACATGCTGCTGAACATCGAAAAAGCGGGTTTTTTCGCACATGCCGCTCATGAGGTCAGATCCTTTATCGCATCGTTTACAACGGATTATAACACCCTTGGAGACGTTCACGAGGACCAGGAATCGATCGTGGTGTGGATTTTAACCGGACGTGACCAGGCAAACATTTTAAAAACGATCATTGATGACACGTTTACGCCGGAAACAGGAATTGCAGTTAACTTAAAACTTGTCGACAGTGGCGCGGTGATGAGCGCGATTGCGGCAGGAACAGGACCGGACATCATCCTTTCTTCCGGCCAAGGCGACCCGGTCAACTATGCGCTCCGTGGCGCCGTCGAAGACCTCCGCCAGTTTGAGGACTGCGAGGAAATCTTAAAGCTCTTTGACGAGAGCGCTTGGGTGCCGTTTGAGTATGAAGGCGGGCTCTACGCGTTGCCGGAGACACAGGGCTTTAATGTCCTTTATTACCGTGAAGATATTCTCGAGGAGCTTGGCGTCGAAGTGCCGAAGACTTGGGACGAACTTGAGGAACTCCTTCCGATCCTCCAGAACAATAATATGCAGGTCGGTTTCCCAGATATTATGAAAAAATCCGGCTACGACCTTTCAGGCTTCTTCTCAATGATGTATCAGAATGGCGCGCTCCTCTATGACGAAGAGGGCACGAGGGCGCTTCTCGATGACGAGGGCGCGATTCAGGCTTTTGAGCGTTACGCGTCATTCTACACAGATTACGAGCAGGCGAGTGACTATTCCTTCGTCGACCGGTTCCGTTCCGGTGAAATGCCGATCGGCATTACGAACTATGGCACGCAGAACACGCTTGCGGTCTTTGCACCGGAGTTAAAAGGTCTTTGGAGTTTCACATTGAGCCCGGGAACCGAGCGTGAGGACGGGACAATCGACTATTCTGTCATGTCCTATGTTTCGAGCTGCCTCATGCTGAAGACTGACGACGAACAGAAAAAACAGAATGCATGGGAGTTTTTAAAATGGTGGGTCAGCACCGAAACTCAGGCCCGTTTCGGCAATGAAATGGAGTGCCTGATGGGTGCTTCCGCGCGCTACATGACTGCGAATGTCGAAGCCTTCCAGCAGCTGTCATGGAGCACCGAAGAACTGGCAATCCTGAATGAAGCGCGTTCTTATACGGTCTCAAACAAGGAAGTCGCCGGCGGCTATTATACCGGCCGACACATTGTGAATGCGATCCGTCGCGTCGTAAACGAGGACTCCGTTCCGCGTGAGACACTGTTAGATTATAACAAAACGATTAATGATGAGATCGAAAAGAAGCGGGCAGAGTTTAATCTGGAATGAAAGGAGAGGGAACGATGAGCAAAGGGTTTGATACGTTTCGGGACATGACCCGTTCCAAACTGAAAACTACCTGGCGCCGGATGAAAAAATCGAAATCGCAGTACCTCTTTCTGCTACCGTTTCTGATTATTTTCGCTGGGTTTTACATTGCGCCGGTGGCGGTCTCCATTTTCTACAGTTTTACATACTATAACATCTTCCAGCCGCCGATCTATATCGGCCTCCGGAATTATGTGAACCTGTTCCTAGCGGACGAGGTTTTCCTGATCGCGTTAAAGAACACGTTCATCATTGCCGCGATTACCGGTCCGATCGGTTATCTTGCATCCTTCGTATTCGCCTGGCTCATCAATGAACTTCCGAAGACTCTCCGCACGATCGCGGTAGTCATTTTCTACGCGCCGACGATTTCCGGCCAGGTTTACCTGATCTGGGGAATCATGTTCAGCGGTGACGCTTACGGTTATGTCAATGCTTTTCTCATGAACCTCGGCCTCATCGACAGTCCGGTCCAGTGGCTCACCGATCCGAATTACATAATGCCGGTCATCCTGTTAGTCATCCTCTGGATGTCGCTTGGCAGCGGTTTCTTAGCCTTCATCGCAGGTCTTCAGGGTCTTGACCGGAGCCAGATTGAAGCTTGCTATATCGACGGCTGCCAGAACCGTTGGCAGGAGCTTTGGTATGTCGTTCTCCCGAATATGAAGCCGATGCTTCTGTTCGGCGCCGTCATGTCGATCACGCAGTCGTTCGGCGTCGCCGATGTCACGATGGCGCTCGCCGGCTTCCCCAGTACCGATTATGCGGCGGAAACCGTCGTCACCCATCTCATTGACTACGGCTCGGTCCGGTTCGATATGGGTTATGCGTCGGCTATCGCCACGGTGCTCTTTATGACGATGATCCTTTGTAATAAGATCGTCCAGTCCCTCCTGAAGAAAGTCGGAAACTGATACTACCTGGAAAGCAGGAAACGAATTATATATGACGAAAAGAAGGAAGAAAAGACAATTAGGGCGGAGCACCGCCGGGAATGCGGCGATCTATGTATTCCTTGCGATTGCGGGAGCATTTATGCTTCTGCCGCTTGTCTATGCGGTCAGCAATGCGTTTAAGCCGCTAGACGAGCTCTTCGTGTTCCCTCCGCGGTTCTTCGTCAAGAATCCGACACTCGACAACTTTGCGGACCTTTTCACGATTATGTCGCAGTCATGGGTTCCGTTTTCGCGTTATCTTTTTAACACGCTCTTTATTACGGTGACCGGCACGATCGGCTGTGTCATCATCACGTCGATGGGCGCGTATGTCATTGCCAAAGGGAATTTTCCAGGGCGCAGCCTGATTTTTAAGATAATCGTCACCTCGCTCATGTTCTCGGGCTATGTCACGGCGATTCCGAACTATCTCATTATGGCCGATTTAGGCTGGATCGACACCTACTGGGCGGTCATTGTTCCGGCAATGGGCATGCCGATGGGCTTGTTCCTGTCGAAGCAGTTTATGGAAGGGATACCGGACGTCCTCTTAGAGGCGGCGAAGATTGACGGCTCGTCTGAATGGGCGACCTTCTGGAATATTATTATGCCGATGTCGAAGCCCGCATGGGTGACTGTCATCATCTTCTCGGTTCAGGGTCTCTGGAACGCGAAGGCATCGAACTTCATCTTCTCGGAAGAACTGAAGACGCTGCCGTACGCCCTCCAGCAGATCATGAACGGCGGCGTCGCCCGTACCGGTGTCGCTTCCGCAGTTACGGTCATCATGATGATTGTCCCGATCCTTACGTTCGTGCTTTCTCAGTCGAACGTTATGGAAACGATGGCTTCATCCGGTATCAAGGATTAAACGGGTATTTTTCAGGAGAATCAGTTGAAAAAGCGGTTATTTAAAAATTTTACAGCCGTGCTGGTGTCTGTTTTGGCATGCCTTCTGCTGATGGCGGAGAGCGTGTCTGCGGCAGACACTGATCAGCCGTACTCCTTTAACTATGATGACTTCCGGAATGCAATGCCGGCACCGGACCCGTACGAGGTCCGCTATGACATTGACGTGAACTCGATCTTGGGCGTCGGGCGTCTTTCGGGGGCTCAGGGGCTTTTTGTGCAGGGAAATCAGGCGTATATCGTCGATACCGGAAACAACCGGATTCTTGTGATCAACCTGTCTGAAAACGGCTATTCGCTTGAGAGGATCATTACGGAAGCCGGCGGCTTTCTCTTAAACGCGCCGCGCGACGTCTTTGTGACAGAAGACGGAAAACTGTATATAGCAGACACCGGAAACCATCATGTTTTAGTGGTTGATTCCGATCTGAACCTGCTTTTTGAAGCGGTGAAACCGACCTCAACAAGTTTTGACCAGGCGATGGATTTTAAGCCGGAGAAGCTGATCGTTACCGCCGGAGGGCGCATTTTCGTCCAGGCGGATGCGGTAAACCGCGGCTTGATGGAATTCTCAGAAGAGGGCGATTTTATCGGCTATATGGGCTCCTCGCCGGTCACATTTGACATTATCGATTATTTCTGGAAACTTGTTTCGACCGAGGCGCAGAAGGAGCAGCTCGCCTCCTTCGTCCCGACCGAATATAATAACGTCGCAATCGGACCGGACGGGTTCCTGTTCGTCACTACTGACACGTTTACGACAGGCGACCTTTGGAATGGCGATGCGAATCCTGTGCGCCGCTTAAACTATAACGGGTCCGACATCATGATCCGCACGGATAAGGTCATCGGCGCATTGAACTGGAACAGTGATTCCGACTGCAGCCGCTTTGCGGATGTCACCGTCCTCAATAACGATGTATTCTACTGCCTCGATAAGACGCTCTGTTATATTTATGCATACGACGGACAGGGCCAGTCTCTGTATGTTTTCGGAGGCGCCGGAAACCGGAAGGGCTATTTCCAGAGCCCGGTTGCGCTGGAGCATTGGAACAATGACCTCTTAGTCCTTGACGAAAAGAGCGGCTTCGTGACCGTCCTTAAGCTGACTGACTACGGCCAAGCTTACTCGGATGCCGTCACACAGTATGACAGCGGCCATTATGAGGAATCGATGGAAGCGTGGCAGGAAGTCCTCCGCCGAAACGGAAACTGCATCCTGGCATACGATGGCATCGGTAAAATTCTTCTTCGGAATGGCGACTATGAAGAAGCGCTCGAGTACCTCAGATATGCGAAGGACCGCTATTATTACTCGAAAGCATGGCAGCTTTACCGGAAAGACTGGATTGAGAAGAACCTCATCTATTTCCTGATCGGGCTCCTCGTCCTTATTGCAGTCATTCTCGTCATAAGAATAATCAAAAAAATAAGGAGGGACATGGCGGCGTATGAAGACGAACGTGAAAAAATCCGTATCCGCAATCGTAACCAGGTTTAAGTCCCTCGATTGGAAATGCTTCTTCAGCTCGCTGAAGTATGCGTTTCACGTCATCGTCCATCCGTTTGACGGGTTCTGGGATCTGAAGCATGAGAAGCGCGGGACGCTCGCTGCAGCGCTCGTGATCATTGCCCTGACACTGGTCGCCTCGATCTGGCAGATGCAGTTTACGAGCTTCCTCTTCATCAATGTGAACTGGAATCAGGTCAATATCTGGACTCAGATGGCGCAGATTCTTCTGCCGCTCATCATCATCGGCATCGCGAACTGGGCGCTTACGACGCTTTTTGACGGCAAGGGCACGATGAAGGAAATCTTTATGGGAATCGGGTATGCCCTGACACCGTATCCGCTCATCATGATCCCGACCTGCTTTTTGAGCAATGTTCTGACGACTGATGAGGGTGCGCTCTATACGTTCTTTACCGGCCTCGCCATCGTCTGGTGCGTATTCCTTCTCTTTGTCGCATTTATGAAGATTCATGAGTATACGGTCGGGCAGACCGTGCTCGCGCTCTTCGCGACGATTGTCGGCGCAGTCGTTATCGTCGTTCTCCTGCTTCTGATCTGCTGTATGGTATCGGAAGCCATCACCTATTTTATTTCACTCGGGCGGGAACTCCTGCTGCGATTCTACTAAAAGGGAACGCGTCCAGGGCCGCCACGTAGAAAATCGGCAGGGATTCAGCAAACCGCCGGAAGACGGTCGTGTGCCCGTAGACAGCTGGAAAGTGAACTTGTTTTAAGGAGTCATATGAAAAAAGCACTTGAAAAAATTATCCTGACAGTGCTGACGGCGCTTTTCGCGCTGGCTCTTTCCGCATGCGAAAAAGGGCAGGAAGCGACGGAAATCGAAGTCTATATGGCTGATGAAAACAATGCAGTATACACCCTAGAGAATGACATTCTGAAGTTCGAGATGGACGGAACGACCTCGTATTTTACGCTGACAGACAAGCGGAACGGGATGGTTTGGAATTCCGTTCCTGAGAATGCGTCAGAGGATCCGCTTGCGGACGTCGCGATTATCAATGATATGCTTTCACCTCTTATTGTCACGTATACCGACGAGAAATCGAATACGAATACCTACGACGGATATACGTATGCGGTGAAGGACGGCACCTTTGAAATCACGGAAGAAAACGGCGAAATCGTCGTCCGCTATATGGTCGGTCCTGCTATCATCCGCTATAAGATTCCGCAGGTGATTCCGGTGGAACGGATGATGATCTTCCTGGAAAAAATGGACGAAAAGGCGAAGTCCGCCGTCTTAAAGAATTACCAGAAACTCGATATTTCGAAGATTTCTGACCCGGAAAAGAAGAAAAAATATCTGGAAGCGATTCCGGACCTCGAAAACCAGCCGTATTACGCGCTTTCCGAGTATGTCGGCGGTAAAGGCCTCCGCGCCTTTTTAATGCAGCAGATTGAAGATGCGTTTGCATCAATCGACTATTCTGAAGAAGATTATGAAATGGATAAGGCGCCTAATGCGGCGGAAGAGAAGATCATCATCCAGTTTAATGTCACCATCCGCTTCTCGCTAGAGGGCGACGCACTGAAGGTCAGAGTTCCGGAAGAGGAGATTTCTTATCTCCCGGAATATCCGCTGACCGAACTTCGCCTTTTCCCGTATTTTATGAATGCGGGTGACACGGACGAAGGATATCTGCTTCTCCCGGAAGCCGGTGGCGCACAGGTTTTCTTCCATAACGAAAAAGCGGCCGCATCCTCTTATTTCTCTGATGTTTACGGCTATGACAGCGCGATTTCGAGAGCGCGGCGTGTTCAGGAAACTGAAAGCATCATGCCGGTTTATGCGATTGCAAAAAACGGAAGCTCGCTGATGGCAGTCTGTTCCTTAGGCGCAGGCGATTTCGCTGTAGAAGCGGATATTGCCGGAAAGCGTTCGAGTTATGACTACATCCGCAATGTGTTTACAATCGTCCATACGATGGACACGGACATTTCTGCAAAGTCTGTTTCGACGATCCGGAAATTCCAGCAGACGCATCCTTCGGATACGATTGAACTTCAATTTATCGCCGGAACGAGCAATTCCTATGTCGATATGGCGAAGCGGTACCGCACATATCTGATGGACACGTACGGAAGTCTGAAAAAAACCGAAGACGCCGCGCTTCCGGTTGTTTTGGAATTTGTCGGCGCTATCGACCGGACCGAGAAGATTCTCGGCGTTCCTTCGACCCGGGTTTATACCGCCGCTACTTATGATGAAGCGGCAGCCGCTGTCCGCAGTCTTCAAAATATCGCGAATCTCAAACTACGATATACGGATATCGTAAACGGCGGAAACCGGCAGACTGTACTAGCTTCTATTCAGGAAGTGAGCGGGCTTGGCGGAAAGGAAGGGTATCAGAATCTTCAGGATGCATTGGCCGAAGCGGACGGCGATCTTTTCCTAAGCGCTTACGTGATGGAAGTGCGGAAGACGACATTGTTCGACGGTCTTTCCAATCTTTCTGACGTCATAAAAGACGTCACCAATACGGATGTCAGCATCTATCCATATGCGTCCGATACGACTTATCAGCGTGAATCCGCAAGCTATCTTTTCTATGCGCTTAACCTGAAAAAAGAAGAGAAGATGATAGCGAACTGGCTGGCATTCTGCGAAAAGAAACAGGCAGGCGCGAGCTTCTCAGATTTAGGCGACTTCCTGGTTTCGAACTTTGACCGGAATGCCGCGTCCTCACGGAGCGATTTCCTTTACATGCAGTCGAGCCTCCTTTCCGAAGCGAAAGAGAACGGCCAGAAACTCCTGATTCAGGGGGGCTATGACTTTGCAGCAGTTTATGCGGACACAATTGTCGATCTCGATTTATTCGGCAGCGAATATGATATTACGGATCATCAGGTGCCGTTCTACGAAATCGCATTGCACGGCTATGTTTCCTATACCGGCGCGCCAATAAATATTTACGGAAATACGAAGAAAGCGGTCTTAAAAGCGATTGAATGCGGTGCAGGCTTCTCGTTCCGCTTCTTCGAATGCGATTATAAGGAACTCCAGAACAACCGCTATACGTTCACCACGAATCTTTACAGCGCAAATTTCGAAAGCTGGAGGGAAGAAATACAGGCTCTTTCCGACCGCGTGACGGAGGAAATCGGCGATGTCAATAATCTGGAGATCATTGACCATAAGTGGCTTTCCGACACTGTGACGCTTACGGTCTACGAGAACGGAACCCGCGTCTATGTCAATCACGGAAATGAAGTCTATTCCGAAAGCGGCATTACCGTTCCGGCAGCTGATTTCGTGGCGGTGAAAGGAGGCGGACAATGAAGAAGCTAAGACTTCATACAAAACGCGCGATTACCGGCTATCTCTTTATCCTGCCTTTCCTGATCGGCTTCCTGCTCTTTATCCTAAGCCCGCTGATCACCTCTGTGCGGATGGCCTTTTCGGATGTTTCCATCAGTACGACGGAAGCGGGATTCGTCTTAAAAGATGTCGGATTTGACAACTTTATCCGCGCCTTTACGATCGACCCGGATTTCAACCGCCTGCTGACGGAATCCTGCAAGGATATGCTCGTCAATGTTCCGTGCATTATCATCTTTAGCCTGATTGCTGCGGTGCTGTTAAACCGTAGGTTCCCCGGCCGCGGCTTCGTCCGTGCGATTTTCTTCCTGCCGGTCATCTTAAACTCCGGTATCGTCTTAGGACTCGAAAAATCCAATGCGTTGCTTGCGGGAATTGAAGTCCTCCAGTCGAATGCCGCAGACGTTTCGATCACGACAACGATGGAGAACCTCCTTCTCGGCGCGCTTGGCGGCGTAGGAGAGGAGATCGTCAGCTTCGTTTCAGATGTCGTCAATAACTTCTATGACATTGTAACGGCTTCTGGCATCCAGACCGTTATCTTCCTGTCCGCACTTCAGACGATCAACACATCCGTCTATGAAGCAGCCGATATCGAAGGCTGCTCCGCGTGGGAAAAACTTTGGAAGATTACGATTCCGATGGTCAGCCCGATGATTCTCGTCAACTGGATTTATACGATCATTGACCGGTTCCTCCGCTCCGACAATGCCCTTATGGAGAAGATACTGACCGCGGCAAGCGCCTCCATGCAGTATGGCTACAGTTCTGCAATGGCCTGGATTTACAGCATCATCATGCTGCTCTTTATCGGACTTTCGTCCTTGATCATTTCGAAGGTGGTGTATTACTATGACTAAAAAAAGTGTAAAACTCCGCCTGAACCAGCCCAAGTTCCGCGCAAATAATCCAAAACCGCGCCTTACAAAGGAGCGCCTGAAAAACATCGTCTTAAAGGGAATGGGAGAACTCGTCATCCTGATTCTGATGTTCGGCCTCTGTTTTATGATTCTTCAGCCACTGATTAACAAGCTTTCTGTCAGCTTTATGGCGGAAAAGGACCTTTATGACAGCACGATTGTCGCGCTCCCGAAGAATTTCACGCTGGACAATTATAAGATGGCGCTTCGCGCAATGGACTACTTCAAGTCTTTCATCAACACGTTCATCATTGCGGTCTCGGTCGCTATCCTTCAGGTGGTTTCCTGCCTGCTGGTCGGCTATGGTTTTGCACGCTTCGAGTTTCCGTTAAAGAAATTCTGGTTTGCAATGGTCATTCTGATGATCGTCATCCCGCAGCAGACGTACTCGTCCGCGCTCCAACTGAACTTCCGATATTTCGATATTTTCGGAATCTTTACGGCAATCTTTGGAGAACCGTTGAACCTGACCGGAACGGTAGCGCCAATCCTGCTGCTCGCCGGAAGCTGCACCGGGTTAAAGTGCGGCCTCTATATCTACCTCTTCCGGCAGTATTTCAGAAATATCCCGAAAGATATCGAAGAAGCGGCTTATGTGGATGGTTGCGGCACGATCCGCACGCTGTTCTCCATCATGCTTCCCGACGCAATGCCGATTGCGTCCAGTTGCTTCCTGTTCTCATTTGTCTGGCAATGGACCGATAACTATTTCAGCACGCTGCTCTTAAAATCGGCAAATCTGCTTCCGGCACAACTGGCAGCCGTCGGTACCCGTCTGCAATCCTTCCTTGACACGCGGCCGGCATTGACCTATACAAACTGTATCAGCGCGACAGGAACCATTCTGCTCCTCGTACCGGTCATCATTGTCTATTTGATCGCCCAGAAGCGCTTCGTCGAATCGTTAAGCGCGAGCGCAATTAAGATGTGATGCATGAGATCATTTGTGTGGCACTGTGTACGGGCAGAAGAGAGGGGTAATCACATTCTTTGCGAATGTTTTTATACAGCTTTATTATCAAAACACTATTTTCTTTTTAAGGAGGAAAACATGAAGAAAATTTTGGCATTATTGTTAGCACTTGTCATGGTTTTTGCACTGGCTTCCTGCAATAGCACGGATCCGACGAAGAAACAGGATGAGACGAAGGCAACGGATGCTCAGCCGACCGATAAGGCGACCGAAGGTGATGAGGATCCTACTGATTCACCGACCCTTCCGGATGACGATCCTACTGATTCACCGACCCTTCCGGATGACGAGCCGGTCGATTTAGGCGGATACGAATTCATCATGGGCGACTGGTGGTCAGCAGCGGAAGAAGAGGAGGAAGAGCCGGATACGGCTTGGGATTCTTTACAGCGTGATTATCATGATGCATTGGAATTATCGATGAACTTCACCTTCAAGCAGATCGGTCTTCAGAACCGCGGAAACTATCAGGACGTGCTCATTGACGCATTGATCAATAAAGACAATATCTGCTCCGCGTTCCAGATGAAAGTCGAGCAGTTCATCCCGTTAGCTTCCCAGGGACTTTTAGTTGATCTTTCTCAGTATCTCGACCTCGATGATCCGATGTGGAATGATCTGATTTCGGACTACTTCACGATTGACGGAAAGGTCTATGCGTCCCGTCCGGACCTCGACCAGCCGCGTCTCGGAGTCTTCTTTAATAAGACCCTCTTCGAAAAAGCCGGCATTGATCCGGAACTTCCTTATGATCTTCAGGAAGCAGGCGAATGGGATTGGGCGCATTTCGAAGAACTCTGCCAGAAGCTTACGAAAGATACGAACAATGATGGCATCACGGATCTGTTCGCATTAAATGCAAACGACTGTGATCTGATGCAGTTTGGCGTTTATTCAAACGGTGCTGTTTTCGTCGGCAAAGATGAGAATGGTGTATTCTATGACGGAACAACCGACCCGGCATTCCAGGAAGGCCTCGAGTGGGCCGTCAGCCTCGTCAATAAGGGCTATATCGCTGAGTTTGGTCACGGCCAGGCTTGGGATAAGGCCTACACCGATTTCCGCGAGGGCCAGTGCGCAATGATGATCTCCCAGACTTGGATCATTGAAGCATATCTCGGCGACATGGACAACTTCGGCTATGTCATGATTCCGCAGGGAACGGCTGCAAATGCTCATGTCTGCACGAACATGTATCCGACGCCGATCGCCATCCCGGCTACACTTCCGGAAGAAGAAATCGAAAAGGTTGCAGAAGTTCTCCAGAACTGGTATGGCACACTTGACAAGATCGAAGATGCGAAGATTATGGGAATTACCTTCCGTGATTCTTACTATTCACAGTTCTGCGATGAGCGTTCCGTCGATGAAACGGTCACCCGTATGATTACTGAAGACGAGTGCGCACTGTACGATTATCGTTACATGATCCCGAATTATCCGTACGATAAGATTGTTGTTCCGGTTGCTAACCAGAGCCAGACTGCGGCAGCGGCTATCGAAGAACAGCGTCCGGTCGCAGAGGCTGCTATCGATGTAGTCAATGAATTAATGGGCAACTAAAAGATACGAAAAGGCGACCTGTGAAAAGGCACCGAAGTGTATGAAGTGAGTCCGTTCACGGTTCAATATGCATCTCTTTCACTTGTCGATCGTTTCCCGCTTGCTGCAGGTTTAGGCACGAAAAAATGGTCGACAGTGAGGATTGGAAGAGAAAAAAAGGCGGTTGGCTTTGCCAACCGCCTTCGGTTTTATTTGGAGAAAAACTATGTCTTAGAAAACAACTGCGGTGCCTTCGCGGTACTCGGAAGGCGTGATGCCGAACCGACGCTTAAAGCAGGTGCAGAAATAGGGAAGGCTCCGATAACCGATTTTTGTGCAGACATCTGCGAGGATCAGATCGGTCGAGCGTAAAAGCGTGAGCGCTACGTGAAGCCGGTAATCGTTTAAATAAGCGAGCGCATTCATGCCGATAAACTTCCGGAAGAGAGTGCTTAAATAGCAGGGAGATGTATACACGCGGCCGGCGAGATAATCAAGCCCGATATCGTTTTGATATTCTTCCCGGATAATCCGCATAACATCGAGAATCCGCTCCTGAAGCGGAACATTATAACCATACCAGCGGGATGATTGTTCTAATGGCGGCGTATTAGCGGCGATTTCCGGCATCAGTCGGATCATGGCGCTATAGAATCTGCGGATATCCCATTTTAAAGGGAGAACGACCTCGTCTGAAGAGGAGGCAGAGAGTGTGTCTGAAATCAGCAGACGTTTGACTTCAGGGTGTGAAGGAATCGTACGCCGATACAGGTTCAGGGAATCCTCGTCCGGGAACTCTAATGCGAGAATCTCAAACTGGTCTGACAGGTCAAGATTGGAAAATGCCTCCGGTAAAGAATCGGTGAAGGTGACTTTGACTGGCATCTTTAAAAGATGCACGAACATTCTGAGACGGTCGGGCATCGTACTGTTTTTAGTAAACATGGTGGTGAGAAGATGACACATAGATTAACCTTCCTCGATAAAATCCATCGTTCCGTAGGGTGACGAAAATGTTTCGGGCGGCAGATGTATCACAATGTGATATATCATCAAGTGATATCATTTTAATAGAAAATCACGAATTAATCAATAGGATTTTTTCTATTTTTAGGGGATTTTTCAAATAATCATCTTTTTTTACTATTAAACATCGGAAAATCCACAAGACAGATTCAGCTGTTTGATGTAAAATAGAAAAAGATTATAATTTATCTGTTGCCATTTTATTGTTAAAATAGAATCAGCTTATTGGTGGAGATACGCCAGTCAGGCGGAAATAAATTTGAGACTGAGGTAAACAGAATGGTACGTTTTAAATTGGGTGTTGTCGGTGCTTCCCAGCTTTCTTTCCCGGGAGACAAAAAGTCTGCGTTCGGACATAGTGTGGAAGGCTTAAAAGAGATTGCAAAAAAGTGGGATTTTGATCTTTATGTATATCCGGAAACAGTCATCACGGAAGAGGATGCTTTAAAGGCACGGGTTGTTCTGGAAGATGAGAAAGTGGACTTTGTCCTTCTGCAGTGCACGAGCTTCGCGGCTGGCCTCGTCGTTTCGACGCTAGCTCGTACAAAAGGTGCTCGGTTAGGCCTTTGGGCGATTCCGGAGATGCGTGCTGCAGGCATCGTTTCTTTTAACTCGCTCTGCGGAATTCATATGTATTCCTCTATCGTCGCCCATTACCTTTCGGATTATGAAGTCAAAACGAAATGGTTTTATGGCGATATCAATGATCCACGTTTCCTTCGCCGCCTGCAGATTACTGTGGTGGCGCTTCGCGCAATCAAGAAGATGCAGAATTCGAATATCGGTCTCGTCGGCGGCATTGCTCCGGGATTCAATGACCTTTACGATGACGAGCGCAAGCTCATCAAACTGTTCGACGGTATGCGCATCAACCGTCTCCATGAGTACGGCGAACTGAAGGAGATGGCAGAGTCGATTGATCAGGCACGCGTCGATAAGAAGGTCGCTGAACTGAAGGTGGAAGCAGCTGCAAAGAACGAAGCAATCGACACCCAGCTGAACGCTGTCGACCCGTCGAAGAAGACGAGCCGCATGTCGCTCCTTGAAGTCAATGCGCGTTATGCTCTCGCATATGACGATTTCATTGCAAAGTATAAATATGATGCAGTCGCAGTCAGCTGTTGGCCGAAGTTCCAGGACGATTATCTTTACAGCGTCTGCTCTGTCGTTGGTGAGATTAATGATAAAGGCACGCCGTGCGGATGCGAAGGCGACCTTACCAGCACGGTCTCCATGCTTCTTCTTTCCTATATCGCTGACGATATCACGATGTTAATGGACCTTTCCGCAATGGATGAGAACGATAATTCGATTCTGATGTGGCATTGCGGCCCGGCATCAAAGCGTTTTTGCAAAAAGAACGGCTACAAGTATAGCCTGAACTATTCCGGTAAGGATCATGAAGGACGCGATCTCGACCATGCAGTTGGAACCGGTGTCGTCCGTGATATGGTCTTTGATGAAGGTGCTGTCACGATCGCCCGTCTGACCGGCGAGTGCGATACGCTCATGATCGCTTCCGGTCATACGCAGGACGGTTCGAAGGAGAGTTACTGCGGCAGCCGCGGCTGGGTGGACGGACTGAAGCTGAACGGCGAACCGATTTCCGCGCTTGATTTCTTCAATACGCTCATGGCTCGCGGATTCCAGCATCATTTTCCGATTGTTTACGGCGAGTTCACGGATGAGTTAATGGAAGTCGCTGCATGGCTTGGGTTAAAGAAAGTTGAGAAAGTCGCTTATCAGGATTATTTACAGCAGTAATCAAATACATAAAGGCCCGCTTCCCCTTTTTCAGGGGAAGCGTATCGGCTAAATGATGGGAGAAAAATGAAGAAGTTTATCAGTGTAGGCGAAATGGTCATTGACTTCCTTCCAGGTGTGGAGGAAGCAAGTTATATCCGGAAAGCGGGCGGTGCGCCGGCTAATGTCGCGATTGCGATTGCGCGTCAGGGCTATCCTGCGAAGTT
>DCGM01000086.1 GCA_002315255.1 Lachnospiraceae bacterium UBA1778 | reverse complement strand
TGCGAAAAACTATTGACAGTATCTCGAGAAAGCGTCGGCGCATTCGGCTAAAAGGTCCGGAATCGGCAAATTCTGCGGGCAGACGGACTCGCAGGCGCAGCAGCGGATGCAATCGGCCGCCATTGCCTTTCCGTCCTTCTCCAAACCGGCCAGACGGCTGGCGGCTTTCTCCGGGTTATTGTAAAGGGAGAGGCTGTTACGGACACGGAAAATGCCGGAGATGCCGATGTTCATCGGGCAGGCTTTCGCACAGTAATCGCAGGCGGTGCATTGGATCGTCGGAATCTTTTCGAAGGCGGCGACAGCGTCCTGGATCACCTGCTTCTCCGCGTCGTTCAGATGCGTGAAGTCCGTCATTGTCGCTAAATTGTCTTCCATCTGCTCGAGCGAGCTCATGCCGGAGAGGACGGTGACAATGCCCTCTAAATCCGCCGCGTAGCGGAGCGCCCACGACGCCGGAGAGGAATCCGGCTCGGCCGCTTTGAAGATTTCCGCGATCGGCTTCGGCGGGTTCGCGAGAAGCCCGCCCTTGACCGGCTCCATGATGATGACCGGCTTGCCGTGGCGGCGGCAGACTTCGTAATTTTCGCGCGCTCGGACATTCGTGCTGTCCCAGTCGACATAATTGAGCTGAAGCTGTACAAATTCGGCTTCCGGATGCGCGGTTAACAGTTTTTCCAATTCTTCCGGCGTATCATGGAAAGAGAAGCCGAAATGCCGGATGAGTCCCTTCGCCTTCAGTTCCTGAACGAGGCTCCAAATGTCATACTCATCGTAAAGGTTAGTGCGGCCCGGCCCCATGTTGTGAAGGAGATAGAAGTCGAAATAGTCGACGCCGCAGCGCGAAAGCGAAGTCTTAAACTGCGCCTCCGCTTCCTCGCGCGAATGAACCTCCCACACGGCGAGCTTTGACGTCAGCATATAACGGTCGCGCGGATAACGCTCGACCAATGCTTTTCGCGTCACATCCTCGGAACCCTGATAAATGTAAGCCGTGTCAAAATAACGGAAACCGGCATCCAGGAACCTGTCGACCATCTTTTTGATCTGCTCGAGATCGAACTCATCCCCGTTCTTCGGAAGACGCATCATGCCGAAACCGAGCTTACGAAAATCTTCGCCTAAATAACTCATCTCATTCCCCCTTTTTCATCTGGACTAATCATCAAAAATTTAACATTTATTCCTATGAACAAATGCAGATAATAACAAATTCACTACATTTTCACTACAGGAAATTAATATTTATTCCACTTCCAGAAACCAGCTTCCAAAAAGAAAAAACCAGTGGCGGAAACTAAGAAACTGGATATAGGTTGATTTTATATCGCCTTAAACGGCTTGTCAATATCGAAAGTTGCAGATGAACTTGTATCAAGAAGCTGTATTAAGATGCTTGATAAAGAAGCGGTATAAAGAAGCTGTATCAAGAAGCTGTATTAAGAACATCATCCTCTCCGCAAAATGACCTCTCCTGTGATGCCGCATCCCTTCTCCGGTTTCTCCTTTTTCGCGAAAAGCGACTTCCAGGTTTTCCGCGCATTGTCGGACTGCTCCATCGTGGTGGCCACGTCGATGCGAAGTTCGTTCACGCCTTCGCGAAGCTTCGGCTGGAGGTTATAGCAGAACGGCGGGCGGAAGCCGATGCCCAGACTCTGCCCGTTCAGGAAGACTTCGACGCTTTCTTCGGCGTCTGTGATCTCGAGCGTGACCGGCTCATTGATCTCCATCGTGAAGGTCGTTTCGTAGCGGACAATGCCCGAAAAATCAGGAATTTCTTCCGCGAGCGTATCCGGGAAAGTGACCGCCTTCGACGCGGCCAAACCAGCCGACGCGATCGAACCAGCTGAAGCAGGCTGCGGCGTAGTGATCGCCTTCGACGCGGCCTGCGGCGTGAGAATAGTGCGCACCCAGTCGGAAGGCGCGAGCGGGTCCTTCGCAGGTTCGAACGGCTTCGCGAAGAGGCGCTCGTCGAGGCCCTCGAGAATCAGGAAAATGCTCTCCTCCGGATTCAGCGAGAGCGGGAGAGACATGCCGCAGTCCGTGTACGAAACCGCCGCTTCGCTCGCCTCATTGCGCCAAGCGTCATAAAGAAAGCAGTCGGTCGTGTCGGAAACCGTGACCGTGCCGCTCCAGGGGAGCTTCGACTCGTTCGAAAACAGGTAGAGCGACGGCGAGCCGAGGTAATGGAAGACGCGGAGCGACCGCGCACGCGAATTCTGCGCGACCGAAACGATCACGTCCGCGAGGCCCTGATCAAGCATCTTCTTCGTAATATCGGAGAGCGCGACGATTTCAGCGCCTTCAAGCAGCTGAAGGAGGCGCTCCGTCTCGTAGGTACTGCTTTCACCTAAAATCCGCGTGGGCTTCGACCCGATGAACCAGACCGGGAAGCCCGTGCCTGTAAGGGCGCCGACAGCTTCCGCAACCGCGCGCGGGAGCGCATCGCAGGGCGGAATCAGCAGCACGCGGTAGGACTGCGTGTGGATAGTCAAACCTTCTTCGAGTTCTGTATGATAAAAGTCCGGATTTGCGAAAACATCCGACGGGACGAGGTCCGCGCAGATCGAGGAATCTGAGAGAAGATTAACGATATCAGCGCCGGATCCCGCTTTCCCTATTTCCGCCCATCTGTTTTCTACATCATACAGCACTGCAGCGCTCGCCACGTGCCGTCCTCCGGTAATCAAGTCGGCGCAGCGGTTCATATAGCTAAACAATGCAGGCAGATGGCCGAACTGCGGATCATTGCCGCCGGCGTAGAAGAGATGCCGGCCCTCGGAAGAGGGGCGCGGCGAGAAGGCGCGCGGGATAAAATGATTGATGCCGCGGACGAGGAAACGGTCGGCGAGCTCCTTTTCGAGGCGGAGGCCCTCCTGCGGGCCGAGGTCGCCGAAAAGGACTGTCATCGAGTTCCCGGATTTGTGCGGTTCCAATGCGCCCGCGGAAACCGCCTCGACCGCTGAATCGAGCGAGCCCGTGGCGCTTCCCATGTCGTAGCCCTCAAACGTGCGGAACGCATGCGCCGCGCGGAGTTCCTCCGAACAGCCGATATATTCGACATTGTGGCCGAAACACCAGGTCGAAATCTGATACGAAAAATGATCGCGGACGAGCGACGTCAGCGCGTCCATATACTGGAAACGGACGTTCGCGGCAGCCTCTTTATGGGTGTCGGTTTCGTCCCATAATAAGTAGAGTTTTTGTAGCCAATTTGTGCCAAAACGCGTCTGAAGCTCGCTCTTTAATTCGTCCGAAACGGGGAACGCCGCGAACTTCTGACCGAGCATTTCCGGATCAAAACCGAATGCGCCGGTGAGCGTCCTGTGGTCCGAAAAGAAGCCTGCAATGCTCTTCCCGAACTCCTTCGGATACCGCTTATAATGCGGTTCATACACCGTGTCGATCAGAAGTTTCACCGAATCCGTGTCGGCTAAATTAAGATAATCCTTTTCAAGCGACAGATTCCGCGTCGTGCCGACCGCATAGAGCGTCCAATCGCCGTCCGGCTTGTCGAAGATAAAATCCTCGCCTTTTTCCGGAACCGGATAACGCTGGAGCTGGCCTTCCCCATTGACCGCGTAAACCGCGAGAATCTCGTCGTCATCAAATGTCTGCGTGCCGAGGACAGTCTTCATCGCGGTCTTCATGAAAAGGCCGAACGACTTCGGGTGCGGCGGAAAATCCTTCCAAAGATCGAGGATGATGCGGCGCGCATGCCCTTTATATTCAAGCATTGTCGCGACGAGCGCCTGCCGGTGAAGCTTCGGCTCGGCGCTCCGAAGCGCCGTATTCGCCGCGCCGCCTGGGCAGCGGAGACCGTCCGAGATCCAGACGCGCATCTTCCGTTTTTGCGCTTCCTCCAGCACTACATCGAGATCCTGCCACCAGTTCGGCCCGCAGAAATCCGGGTGCCGCCGGCCGTCGAGCACGAGCCCTTTGCAGTTCGCCCGGTCAATGATGCCGATATAGCTTCGGATCGTTTCCTCGTCCTCGCCGTGGAGCGAGAGGATCGGGAAAATATGCTTTCCGGTTTTTCCATTTAAGAGGGATTCAATCGTTGAACTCATTTTTTACTCCAGGTACATCTCATTCTGTCTCTGTAACAGCGCCTTCACCTTATCCAGCGCGGGCTCCGGCCCGATAATTTTCGCCTTCGGGCTTAAGCTCATCACCCAGCCTAAAAACGGCGTCGAAAGCGCCGCATTGATCGTGACATGGAACTTTTCTGCGCCCTCAGGGATGAGCATGATGTCGCGGCCGAACCGGTCAATAAACACGCCCGCGAGCTCGTTCGCGCACTCTAACTGCACCGGAATGATTTCGCCGCCGGACATCGAGAAAAGCGTCTCGGTGTAACGGCTGAGATCCTCCTGCTTAAAGGCCTCCTTGCCATGCCGCTTTAAGTCCTTGCAAATGTCGAGATTCTTAATCTTATCGACGCGGAAGTGCCGGATTTCCTGCTTTTCCTCGTCGAAACCGATGAGGTAATAATTCTCCTCACTCCATGCGAGCCGCCACGGGCTGATCTGGTAGTACGCGCCCTCGCGGCGGTATTCCTCCGTCTTTTTGACCGTCCAGCTGAAATAGCGGAAGCTGACCTGGCGGTTCTCATTGATCGCCCGGTGGAGCGTATCGACCGAATAAAGGACGCCCGCGTTCATCGTTTTCACGCGGTTCGTGTGGATGCTGCGCTTTAATTCCTTCGCGTTCCACTCGCTCGTCAGCTTTTCGAGCTTTCCAATGAGCTCGTTTGACCGTTTTTCCGAGATGAACCGCGCAGCCTGCACTGCGTCGACCAAAAGCTTAAGCTCCGTCAGCTCGAAATCGCGCGCTATATGATGATACCGCGTCGTGCCGCCGAAGACCTTTTTCTCGACATCGAATCCGAAGTCGTTGAGAATCTCGAAATCAGCGTAGAGCGTTTTTCGTTCGGCGTCCAGACCGTAGCTTTCGAGCTCAGCCTGAATCTCCGCGAGCGTGAGCCCGTGGTTATCGTCGGTTTTCTCCGAAAGAATCCGCGTAAGATATAAAAGCTTTGCTTTTTTTTGCGTATAATCCATTTTGTTGTCCTCTTTTCTTCAAGGCGGAACATGTCCTAAAAAACAGACACTGTCCAAAAAATAGTATAGATTACCGAGCGGGGCGAGTCAAGGCGGTAAAGTGTGAAAGTTGTGAGAACATTGACGCGGAACTGTCGCGGAACTGCAGCGGAACTGTAGCAGAACTGTAGCGGAACTGTAGCGAAAATGTAGAGGAACTGAAGCAGGGATAAGATGAGGATGAAGCAGAAATGAAGCAGAAATGAAGCGGGAATGAAACGAGAGTGAAGCCGGACTAAAGCCGGACTAAATCAAGGAAGCGCTCATCATTTCCGGCTGAAACTTAAGTGAAAGGGCGTGAAACGGATGACAAGGAATAGAAACTATGATATATTATTTAAGTTAAAATCTCAGAATGATTCGGATATTTTAATCTTATTTATACTATCCGGGCTATTATGAAGACTGGAAGTTTTCTACTGTCTCAGAACGTGTTTAAAAATCCTTATAAATCCTGCTGGTGCTTAGGAGAATTATCATGAAGAAATCAAACCGAATGAACATTTTCACGCTCATTGGAGCGCTCGTTTTAGCGCTTTCGCTGGTGCTTTCGGGCTGCTCGAATACAGACCCGACGAAGGCCACTGAGAAGGCGACCGAGGAGAAGAGCGAATCGTCGTCTGAAACGAAGGCTACGGAAGAACCGTCCGACATCCCTTCCGACTGGCGGCTCATCTATTCGTCGCAGACTGCGGAGGAGCCGAAGGAGGTTCACCCGAAAGATGCGGACGCTTTAAAAGCGACGATCACTGCGCCGTTCGCATTGACGACACAGGACGGAAAGGTCTCGCAGAATGGGAATGTTTACACTGTCACGGCGGCCGGCGAGTATACCGCAAGCGGCCTTCTTTCCGAGGGCTCGATCGTGATCGACGCAGGGGATGACGACGAAATCACGATCATCTTCTCCTATGCCGACATTTCGTCAAGCACGACCGCGCCGATCGTCTGCCTCAATGCAGACCGCGTGAAGCTTAAATTCTACACGGACACCTATAATGTCATTTCCGACAACCGCACCTGGGACGCAGAAGCGGACGAAAAAGCGACTCAGAACGGCACCTTCATCCCGTCCGGCGCGATTTATTCCGACTGCGATCTCGACATCACCGGAAAGGGCTCTGTCGTGATCAATGCGTCCTACCAGAACGGCATTCATACGAAGAAGGACCTCACGGTCAAGAATGTCACGATGAAGCTCATTGCCCGCGAAACTGGCTTAAAGGGAAAGGATTCCGTCACGATCGAATCCGGAAATCTGACGCTTATTTCGCAGCAGGGCGACGGCATCCAGACGCGCGACAGTGATATTTCCTCAAAGGGAAATCAGCGCGGAACCGTTTCAGTTTTAGACGGCGTGATTGATATTTATGCGGCTGGCGAAGGAATGGACTGCGCCTATAACGCGGAGATTTCCGGCGGCACCGTCAATATCTATACGGCAGAATATTCGAACTATTCTACGGAACCCGAGCAGAGCGGAACAGACTTCTATCTCGTTATTTCCTCTTACGATTATTCGGACGAATATAAGTATTATGCGTATTATTATAACGATGACCGTGAGAAGGGCGTCTTCAAAAAAGCAGTTTTCGACACGATGCTTCAGAGCCAGCGGGCTACCTACTACGGACTCCTTTCCCTGAGACCGGACGGCTATGCGAATGTCGCGTTCTTCCGTTTCGCGATCGGCACGGAAGCGAATATTTCCGAGTACGATGCGGCGAGCGACGGCAATGCGGTGAACAGCCAGATGAACGGCGTTCTCCTCTCGTTTGACGGCGATGAGATCGACGCGGACTGGGTCACGGTCCAGATCGGCACCGGCGGAAACTCGAACAAATCTGTCGACTCCTCGAAGGGTATTAAGGCGAGCAATGCTGTCATCATTTCCGGCGGCACAACCGTCATCAAGTGCCAGGACGACGGCATCCATGCGCACTACACAGAGACGCTCGAGAATGGCGAAGATCCGCTCGGAAACGTCGTTATCATTGGCGGAAAGGTATTCATTACGGCAGCGGATGACGGTATCCACGCCGACCAGGATGTGCTAATTTCCGGCGGATATGTCCGCGTGCTGAATGCGTACGAGGGCATTGAAGGAAACCGCATCATGATCGACGGCGGAAGCACCTTCGTCTATGCGTCCGACGACGGCCTCAATGCATACACCGGCACGCAGACACCTGTAATCACCGTAAGCGGCGGCTATCTCGACGTGACGACTCCGTCCGGCGATACGGACGCGGTTGACTCGAACGGCTCCTACGCGCAGTCCGGCGGCTTCGTCATTATCAAGGGCGGAAATACGCAGGGCACGGTGGCGGGCTCGCTCGACGTGGAGCGCACGGTCACCGTCACCGGCGGCACATTGATCGCGCTCGGCGGCATCTGCGAAACGCCTGAAGACTCGGTCAATGCCTACGCGCACCGTGGCGTTTCCTTCAGCACCGGCACCTATAAGCTTCTCGACGGCTCCGGCGCAGAAGTCCTCGAATTCACGCTTACTGAGAGCTATTCTTCTTACTGGATCGCGTCTGAAAACCTGATCACCGGCACGAAATATACAATCCAGAAGGACGGCTCGACAGTCGACTCCTGGACGCAGGAGAAGGGCACGCAGGGCGATACCGGCGGTGGCTTCGGCGGTGGCGGCTTCGGCGGCCCGGGGAGAAGATAAGAAAAGATATTGAAATAACCTTAGAAATGTGATATAGTATTTTTTGCCGAAGGGGTAACCTTCCCAGATTTCTGGATAACCATACTAAGGAGCGGTATGGCGGTGCTCTGGCATCGAAAACAACTATCACTAACGGCAGTACCCGACAGACATCGAGAGATTGGTGGCTGTATATACCGAGTAAGTGTGAAGCTTACGATGTTGGGATAGCAACATAATAACCAGATTTTTGTGTACAATGACCGTGAGATTTTTCGCGGTCATTGTTTTTCTTTTTTCTAAGGAGTAGCAGTTGATTTCTCAAGGTAGTTACGAGGCAGTAAAACAGGCCATAAGGTTCTATAGCCGCTTAATTGATAGGACATATCTGATTTTATATAAAGAAAATGCGAGACAAAAATCTCAAGTTATGGAGGTGTCTATTCTTGAGGAGAACTTCTGGCATCTGGTGGGCTGTAGAATCAATGAGAAGGCGAACCTTTCTTACCAAGAAAAGCATCAGCATTTTTTAGACTGTCTAGCAGGAAATGATATTTCGAAATCTCTGGTATATACGAGACAAGCGCAGGATGTATGTAAGAAGGCTCTGGTGGTAATGAATGTATTTGATTTCGTTGCCAATGCGAAGTCAATCCGGATATGTCATACAGACGGAACACCCGAGGCCGCAATGTTTAGGGTTGGGGCAGGAACCAGCAGCGGAGTTGTAGGCTACAGTAAAGACGCAGGCACGATGTTCCCCAAAACTGCTCAGCAGAAATCGATATTTAAGATCAGCCCTGATGCTAACCAGAAAATCTATTTGATAATGAGTAAATCCTATGGGAACGCAGCATATAATCGAATCGATTATGCTATCAGCCCCAAGATCTTCCCAAGTATCTTCGATGAAATTCCAGCCCGAATTGTGATAGATAAGGCTGTTCGGGGCCAAACTGAAAGCTGCCACTCACAAAAGGAGATCCCGACAATGAAAAAGCAGGCGTTTAATCCGTATTTACCGACTTATGAATATATTCCGGACGGCGAGCCGTATGTGTTCGGTGGGCGGCTCTATGTGTACGGCTCGCACGACCGTTTCAATGGCGAATCCTTCTGCATGAATGATTATGTGACCTGGTCGGCGCCGGTGGAGGATTTAGGCGACTGGCGGTATGAGGGCGTGATCTACCGGAAGGAGCAGGATCCGTTCTGGCAGCCCGGCAACCGCATGTACGCGCCCGATATCTGCATTGGCCCGGACGGACGGTATTATCTTTACTATACGCTCGATGTGGCGGGCATCATGGCGGTCGCGGCCGCGGATGGACCGACAGGGCCGTTTGCGTATTATGGGCGGGTCCGCTATGCGGATGGAACGCCTGTCGGGGAATCGCCGGATGATATTTTCCAGTTTGACCCGGGGCTGCTCCGTGATGACGACGGGCGGATCTGGCTTTACAGCGGCTT
>DCGM01000044.1:420-13322 GCA_002315255.1 Lachnospiraceae bacterium UBA1778 | reverse complement strand
CGCCTGCAGCGAGTAGGAAACGAGCGACTAGCGAAGAAGATGCATATTGAACCGTGCCGGTCTCACTTCATACACTAAAACAGCCTTTTCACAGGCGCAGTCTTAGGACTCCCGCTCGGGCAGAGCTGCCCATCAGGCCCTTTAGTTATCTTCCCGATGGAACCGATTTCTCATCCCCTCGCACGCGGTATGCATTACCTTATCGAGGAACTTCTGCGTCTCCTCTTTTAAGAGCTGAACGAGCTTCTCGTTCGCTTCACGGATCAGCTTCGGATCGCCGCTTTCACCGATTTTCGCGTCATAGGTATTAAGAATCGCGCGGCTCTTATAGGAGACCGTCTTCTGATAACGCTCTAACGGCTGCAGGTTCTTTCCGAAATGCGCGTCTGCCAGCACGCCGACCAGTCGGCTCATCCAGTAATAATTCTCCGTGCTGACGCTGACTGAGCCCTTCGCGATAAAGTCCGGCATCGTGTCCGTGTCGCCGTAAAGCGGCAGGCTCACGTTATATACATTTGAGCCGAGGCTCAGCCATTCGACGCATTTCAATGCGTCCGGCATATAGCCGCGGATCTGGAGAATCGCGAGATCATCCGTATTCGCCACCGCGATCGGGCGATAATGTTTCGCGAGCGGACTCGCGCTAAACGTGTCATAAGGCGTTCCCTGATAATGCGACGAAAGGGCATATTTGATGTCCTCCGGTGTCACCTTCTTCTCCGGCACGAACGACCACGGAATATCGTCGCTTTCCGGCGTGAAATCAGCATCCTCACCGTCCCATTTATACGTTTTCGGCAGGAAATAGCGGCCTAAGAACCAAGCGCGCGGGGTGTTATAGATATGGTCAGAATCGTCGTGCGAACCGAAACAGGTGCGCGGGTTGAAGCTTCCGTCCTGCTCCGGGTTCAGATGATTCTTTTCGACAAATTCGCGAAGATCCTTCGAGCAGAGATTTTTCTCCTGTTTTCCGAACGCATCATCGATGTCGAAGCGGTCGAGACCGAACTGGTTCGGCATGATAACCACCTCATTGTCCTCGACGCGGCGCGCGATCCAATGATGTCCGCCGATCGTTTCGAGCCACCAGACCTCGTTCTCGTCATTGAAGGCAATGCCATTGCACTCATAGGTGCCGTACTGCTCTAACAGCGCGCCGAGGCGGATAACGCCCTCACGTGCCGAGCGGATATACGGAAGCACCAGCGCGACGATATCCTCTTCGCCGATTCCGCCGGGCACTTCTTTCTTTTTCCCATTCGCTTTCTGATAGAAAACGAGCGGATCCGCGCCCATAACGCGCGCATTCGACGTAATCGTTTCCGTCGCGGTCATGGCGACATGGGCTTCGTTAAAGCCGCACGCCGGCCAAAGCCCCTCCTCCCTCACGTCGACATTCGGGATCGACGTATAGCGCATCGGATTCTCCGGAAGTTCAATCGTGAGATGGCCGATCACGCTCTTATATTTCTTCGGCTGCTTCTCCGGAAGATTCACAATAAGATGCTTCGGACTCCAGCCGCCGTCATCATTACGGGCGATCATCGTCGAGCCGTCGTAGCTCGCGCATTTTCCTACTAAAATAGTTGTACAAGGCATATCTTTCCTCTTTTCTGCCCTCGGGCATTTTCATGAATCCTTTATACCATAAAGGCCAGGATTTTTCCAGTTTTATCCTCCACACGTTTCTTCGTTCTGTCTCCGGCTTTTGGCGGATTCTCTCAGGCTCTTCTTATTGACAAACCGCTCGGAATCATCCATAGTATGAGAAGATTATTCACAGAAGCTGTTTTTACGATTAAAACCCTACAATAAAACTGTTTTGCGATTATTCACTCATGAAAAGACTGTTTTAGGATTATCTTTTCCTGTTGTTTAGCAGGTTTCATTTGATTCATCCGCGAGGAGCCACTATGTCCTATCACTTTACGAAAAAGGTTCAAAACGCTTTTCTAAATTCAGCGCGTCAGCCCGCGCATCCGTCAGCCCGGCAGTCCAGCTTCTGCTCTACCCGTCCGTCCACCCGCGGCTCTGCTCGGCAGTCCAGCCGCTGCTTCACTCGTTCATCCGCGGGTGTGCTTCTGTTTGTGCTTCTGTTTTCACTTCTTTTCTCTCTCCTTCTTTCCAGCTGTACGCAGCCGGTCCAAGCAAAGGTCCGGACTACTTTTGCGCTCGACACAGTCGTTTCAGTCACTTATTATGACGCAAAAGATGCGGAAGCTGTGGAGAAGGCGCTCTCTTTGTGTGCTGATTATGAGAAAGTATTCTCGCGGAAGGATAAAACAGCCGAGCTTGCACAAATAAACGCACATTTTAGCGCACAAAACAGCGAACCTGTAAAAATATCCGATGCGCTCTATGACGTCTTAAAAGCTGCTTTATCGATCGCAGAAGCGACGGATGGCGCATTTGACCCGACGCTTGGAGGCGTAAGCGACCTTTATGATTTTACCGGCGCAAAGAATGTTCCGGACGAAGCTACGCTAAAAGAGGCGCTTTCTCATACCGGATGGCAGAAAGTGTCGCTTTCAGAAGACCATACGGTTTTTGTCTCGGATCCTGAGCTGGTCATTGATTTAGGCGGAATCGCTAAAGGATATATCGCGGACCGGATGAAGGAGCTTTTGGTCGGAGAAGGGATGACCTCCGGTATCATCAGTTTAGGCGGCAATATCCTCCTGATCGGTGAGTGTCCGGTTTCGAAAAATGCGGACGGAAGCATTAAAACGCGGCCGTTCGAAATCGGCATCAAAAAACCGGAAGCCGAAACGGATTCTGTAAGCACTGTCCTAAAGCTCAGTGACGAAACCGTTGTGACTTCCGGTGATTATCAACGTTATTTTATCGCGGACGATATCCTTTATCATCATATCCTCGACCCGAAGACCGGAAAGCCTGTGCGAAACGGCCTCCATTCTGTCTCCGTCATCTGCAGCTCGTCCATGCTTGCAGACGCTTACTCGACCGCGCTGTTTGTCGCAGGGCCGGAAAAAGCAGAAGAATTCTTAACTCAAATCGAAAATGTACGCTTTCTCCTGATCGGCGATGATTTCCAGCCGGTCATGATCGGCGACGATAACCGCTGATTCCGAAAAGAAAGACATTTCGAAAACATCGTTATCGCAGTGAATTGCGCATTCGGCATCTCCCGGGTTATTTTCGAAACTCTTTCTTTATCTCTTTCATTCCTTCCTTAAATCCGATGCCGTTCCGCTCCACGAATCCTCCTTTTGCGAGCATCATCACAAAGAACGCATTCATCCGGTCATTAAAGACGATTAAATCCAAAACTAAGAAACTGAATATCGTCACGAGTGCGCCAAACGCGACATCCGTCAGGAAGTGCGCGCCGACCAGCATCCGTGAGAATGCGAGAAGGATCGTATAAGCGACGCCGATGAGAAGAAGGAACGGCTGCTTTTTAAGATCCTTTTTCTTTTGGAAATACGGAAGATAGGTTAAGAACGGGATCAGCATAGCGCCGCTTCCTGTATGTCCGCTCGGGAAGGATTTAAACTCTTCCTTCGTAAACACTTCCGTAATATAGGAGGCATAATCCTTAAACCGGACGAATACCGGTTTAAAAAGTTCGAACTGGTCCGACGCTTCTAAGAAGCGGAACCGCGGGCGGTGAAAGATTCCCTTCATTACGGTAATAAGCGCAATCTGAAGAAGTGCGGCGAGGCCGAATGCGACTGCTGCGCGGAAAGCATCCGTATTTCTCTTTTCTCCGCTCTTCTTTCCGATGAGGAAGCCCAAAATCCAGAACGGCGCCATCGTAAAGAGACAGACAATGCCCCCGATCAGCAGGTTGTCAAGCATCACATCGGAAATAGCGCCCCACGCATTGATGCTGACAAATGCTTTTGCGGAAAGGTAATAACCGAATCCGAAACAGACGAGCAGTAAAAGAACCGAAAGAAAACGGACCCAGCCCTTCACTTCTTTCCTGTAAAGATAGCCGAAAATCACAGCACCCGCGAAACCGAAGCCGCCATACATCGGCGCTTCACCAAGAGATGCCATAAACAGACTGAAAGCATTATTCTTCCAGAAAATAGCCTTACTGATATCCAGGTCTAAAAAGTAGCCGACGACAAAAGCGGCAGCAAAAAATAAAACTGCGGGAAGCAAAATCGTTCTTTTCTTCATCTGTTTCTCCTTATTTCAAAGAAAACGGGAGCCGTTTTGATGACTCCCGTTTTTTCTGGCTGTTCGCCAAATATCAAATTACACAAGCTCTAAAAGGACTTCCATAGCTGCATCGCCCTTGCGCTGTCCGATCTTAACGATACGGGTGTAGCCGCCGTTGCGGTTTGCATACTTCGGAGCGATCTCCTCGAACATCTTCTTCGGCAGATCGATTTCCTTCGTCAGGCTCTTTTTCTTTTTGTTCTCAACCGGAACTTCCTTGACGTCATAGAAGACTTCAAGCATCAGTCGGCGTGCATGTAAGCGGGACGGCTGATCCTTCTTGATGGTCTTTTCAACGGTATCGAATACGGTGACTTTCTTTCCGTCAACGACTTCTTTGATCCGCTTTCCATCTTTATCTTTTCTGGCGACTTTGCTAGAGACCGTTACGGTATCAAAATTATCTCTTTCTCTCACTGCAAGTGCGATCAGACCTTCAGCAATCTTCTTCACTTCCTTAGCTTTCGCTTCGGTGGTGACGATCTTGCCGTTGTTGATCAATGCGGTGACCTGATTCCGTAAGAGTGCTTTTCTCTGGCTGGAAGTTCTGCCAAGCTTTCTGTATCCTGCCATAATTCCTATCCTCCGTTACTCTTTGCTGGCGCTTAATGATAAGCCCATCTCATTCAATTTCGCAAGCACCTCATCCAATGACTTGCGGCCCAGATTACGGACCTTCATCATTTCATCCGGCGTCTTGCTGCAAAGCTCTTCGACCGTATTGATACCGGCTCTCTTCAGGCAGTTGTAGGAACGGACCGAGAGCTCAAGCTCGTCGATGTTCAGTTCCATTACCTTCGGATTCTTGCTGTCTTCCTTATCGACCATAACAGCCTGCTCGCGTACATTGTCCGACAGGTCAATGAACAGGTTCAGATGCTCAGCAAGCACCTTTGCTGCAAATGAGACTGCGACGTTCGGAGCAAGCGTGCCGTTCGTGTAAACGTCCAGCGTAAGCTTGTCATAGTCCGTGATCTGGCCGACACGGGTATCTTCAACACGCATATTGACACGCTCAATCGGCGTATAGATGGCATCAACCGGGATAACACCGATCGGAAGATCATCCGTTTTTCTCTTATCAGCGCCTACATAGCCACGGCCCTTACTGATCGTAATTTCCATCGCCAGTCTGCAGTCAACGCCTCCTGAAAGGGTTGCGATGACCTGATCCGGATTCATAATCTCGATATCGGAGTCTGCCTTGATGTCACGCGCGGTAACCACGCCTTCACCGGAGCACTCAATATAAGCGATCTTATCTTCATCAGAGCTGCTGTTGTTCTTAATATGTAAGGACTTCAGGTTCATGATGATCTCTGTCACATCCTCTTTAACGCCCGGAAGTGAGGAGAATTCATGCTGAACGCCGTCAATCTTTACAAGGCTGACTGCAGCGCCCGGAAGAGAAGAAAGCATAATTCTTCTTAAAGAATTGCCAAGGGTAAGGCCATATCCGCGCTCTAACGGTTCAATGACAAACTTACCATACTTCTGGTCTTCAGAAATCTCTGCGATTTCAATATTCGGTTTCTCGAAATCAAACATTCTTTGCCCTCCTAAGTTTAATTTGCTTTGGGGACATTCTTATATGTCCGTTACAGATTATTTGGAGTACAACTCGACGATGAGCATTTCATTGACCGGGACATCAATGTCACTGCGGTTCGGTAATGCTACGACTTCGCCCTTCAGGTTCTCCTGGTCCTGGGTAAGCCATGACGGCACGGAACGTGCGCCGGTAAGCTCAAGGACATCTTTGTAACGCTGGGAGTCTTTACGGCTCTCTTTGATTTCGATCTTGTCGCCGACACTGACAAGGTAGGAAGGAACGTTGACGATCTTTCCATTAACCAGGACATGTCTGTGGTCAACGATCTGACGAGCTTCCATACGGGTTCTAGCGAATGCCATACGGAACAGCACGTTATCGATGCGGCGCTCAAGGGTGATCATAAGGTTGTCACCGGTCTGGCCCTTCATGCGCTCTGCTTTGTTATAATAATTTCTAAACGGTTTTTCTAACACACCGTAGATGAATTTAGCCTTCTGCTTTTCACGAAGCTGAAGAGCATATTCACTCATCTTCTTGTTTGCTCTCTTTGACTGTCTGTTAGATTTCTTGTCGATGCCAAGATAAACGGGATCTAAATCAAGAGCTCTGCATTTTTTCAGCACAGGTGTTCTATCTACTGCCATACTTCAATACCTTCCTTTCATCAGACTCTTCTGCGTTTCGGCGGGCGGCATCCATTATGAGGTACCGGCGTGATATCATGAATGCTGGTGACTTCAAGTCCACTCGCTGCTAACGCACGAATAGCTGCTTCACGGCCTGAACCAGGTCCTTTGACGAATACGTCAACATATTTCAGTCCATGGATTAAAGCTGCCTTGGTAGCGGTTTCCGCTGCCGTCTGTGCTGCATAAGGAGTAGATTTTCTTGAACCTCTGAATCCAAGGCCACCGGCTGATGCCCATGAAAGAGCATTGCCTTCTGCATCGGTCAATGTGACGATCGTGTTATTGAAAGATGCCTGAATATGTGCCTGGCCGCGTTCAACGTTTTTCTTGACACGTTTCTTAGTGACTCTTTTAACTGACACTTTCTTTGCCATTTTAAAACTAACCTCCCTTATTGGGTTCTTCCTTAATTGGTCCGCAGGGCATTCCCTGCTAAACAACTCTTTAGTTCCGTTCGAAATAATCTAATCTGAAGAATCAGATGTTCAATTACTTCTTCTTGTTTGCTACGGTCTTCTTCGGGCCCTTACGGGTACGCGCATTGTTCTTGGTATTCTGACCATGAACCGGAAGACTCTTTCTGTGGCGAATGCCTCTGTAGCAGCCGACTTCCTGAAGTCTCTTGATGTTCATAGCGGTGTCTCTTCTTAAGTCACCTTCTACGAGCATTTCGGACTCATCGATAACACGAGCGATCGCTGCGACGTCTGCGTCAGAAATATCCTTAACGCGGATATCCGGATTGACTTCTGCCTGCGCCAGAATCTTCTTTGCGCTGGTCGGGCCAATGCCGTAAACGTACGTAAGCGCGATCTCAATGCGTTTATCTCTCGGTAAATCTACACCTGAAATACGAGCCATGTGTGCTTCAAACCTCCTGTTTTTTTAGTTTGTTCTTTTTTGCGGTTACCACACCGCAAGGCTGGTCAGCCCTGTCTCTGTTTGTGCTTCGGGTTTTCGCAGATAATACGGATGATACCCTTTCTCTTGATAACCTTGCACTTTTCGCAGATTGGCTTAACGGAAGATCTAACCTTCATTTTTGTTCTCCTTTCGGCCTTTATTATTCGGAAAAAAGCGCATAAACGCCCTCTTCGCAGAACCTAATTAATATAACACACTTTGTCAAACGAAGTCAAGCGGAAAAACACAATTTCCGCTTAAAATCTTTTATAAATCGCGTTTTTCTCACACGGATCCGATTACTTGTCACGCCAGATGATGCGGCCCTTCGTAAGATCATACGGAGACATCTCCATCGTGACCTTGTCGCCCGGAAGGATGCGGATGTAGTTCATCCGAAGCTTGCCGGAAATCGTCGCCAGAATCTCGTGTCCGTTCTCCAATGAGACGCGGAACATCGCATTCGGCAGTTTCTCAGTTACAGTGCCTTCAATTTCAATAACATCTGATTTGGACATTCAACCCTCCGTTTTGATAAATTAAACTTCTCTTCCGTCGCGGTACAGCGTCAGGATTTCCGGCTCGCCGTCCGTGATCAGAATCGTGTTCTCATAATGTGCGGATTTCCGGCCGTCAGCAGTAACGCATTTCCAGCCGTCAATCTCGACCTGCCAGGTGCCTGCATTGATCATCGGCTCGATCGCCAAAGTCATGCCGGCCTGCAGACGGATTCCTTTCCCCGGCAGTTTAAAGTTCGGAACTTCCGGGTCTTCGTGAAGCGCTTTTCCAATGCCATGTCCGACCATATCGCGGACAACGCCGTAGCCGAACGATTCCGCATAATTCTGGATAGCGGACGAAATATCATAAAGATGATTTCCCGCTTTTGCGAACTTGACGCCTTCGAAAAAGCTCTGTTTCGTAACTTCGATCAGCATCCGGTCCTCTTTCGAGATTTCGCCGACCCCGTAGGTGCGGGCAGCGTCCGAATGGTAGCCCTGCCAGATCAGGCCCATGTCGATGCCGATGATGTCGCCTTCCTTTAAAACCGTCTTATCCGACGGAATCCCATGGACCACGTGTTCATTGACAGAAGCACAGATCGTCGCCGGGAATCCATATAAATGAAGAAAATTCGGGGTGCCGTGAAGATCACGGATCACTTCGGATGCTTTCCGATCGAGGTCTTTCGTCGTGATCCCGGGGCGCACGATCTTCCGGACTTCATCATGGACGATCGCAAGTAACCGGCAGGATTCACGCATCAGTTCAATCTCTTTCGGAGATTTAATGCTTACGGACATCTTAAGCCTCCAGAAGCTTCGTGACAGCTTCAAAAACCTCGTTTAAAGGCTTTGAGCCGTCAATGTTCATCAGAATACCCATCTCTTCATAATAGCCGATTAACGGCTGCGTCTGCGCGTGGTAGACGCTGAGACGTTTCGCAACCGTCTCCGGACGGTCATCGTCGCGGATGACGAGTGAGCCTCCGCAGTGATCGCAGATTCCTGCCTGCTTCGGCGGCATATTGGCTACATGATAGGTCGCGCCGCAGTTTAAGCAGGCACGGCGGCCGCTCATGCGGTTGACGATACTCTCGTCCTTCACATCGATATTCAATGCGTAATCGATCCGGTCATTAAGCCCGGCCATCGCACGCGTCAGACATTCCGCCTGCGGAATCGTACGCGGAAATCCGTCTAAAATAAATCCTTTTTCGCAGTCAGACTGCTGGATGCGGCTGACGACGAGATCGGTCGTTAATTCATCCGGGACTAAAAGCCCCTGATCCATATAGACCTTCGCTTTCTTTCCAAGCTCGGTCTCTGCTTTAATATTTGCACGGAAGATATCGCCCGTGGAAATATGGGGAATTCCATATCGTTCGGCGATCATGATCGCCTGAGTGCCTTTGCCGGCGCCAGGCGCGCCAAGCATAATAATCTTCATAGTAGTTTTTTCCTCTTTAACTGTCCCAAAAGAATGTGCGCTTTTCTATTTCTGCAACGAGTGAAAATATTCAGCCCCTTGAAAAAAATCTGAACTATCCGGCATCATGAAAAGCATTGAAAAAACCGTGACGAAGCCATCGGGACAAAAAACTGTCCCGATGGCCTCTCAGTCTGTTATCTTTAGAAAATACTGTCGTATTCTCTGGATACCATTCTGCCTTCGACCTGCTGCAGTGTTTCCAGAATGACGCCTACGATAATGATAAGCGACGTTCCGAGGAAGCTGATGTGACCGACGTTCGAAAGACCGCCAACCACAACCGGGATCATTGCAACGATAGAAAGACCGCATGCACCGATAAAGATGATGCTGTTTAATACAGAGGTCAGATAGTCACTCGTCGGGCGGCCCGGACGTAAGCCCGGAATAAAGCCGCTCTGCTTCTTTAAGTTATCAGCGATTTCAACCGGGTTGAACGTGATATACGTATAGAAGTAAGCAAATACGAAGACTAAAATGACATAAACCAGGAAACCTAACGTGTAAATCCAGCCGATGCTCGGGTTGAACCAGGAGTTGGAGGAAAGGAACAGAAGAACCTTGCCCCAGAACGTGGTGTAGTCAACCGTAGCGCCGGTGAACTGGATGATCATCTGCGGGATCGAAAGGATCGAAGACGCGAAGATGACCGGGATAACGGAAGCGGTCATAACCTTAAGCGGGATATTAGAAGATCCGCCGCCGAGCGTTCTGCGTCCGTTCATCTTTCCGGAGTACTGAACCGGAATCTTGCGGGAGCCGCCGTTTAACCAAACAACGAATGCCACAAGTGCGAGAACGAAAGCGACCATCGCGATTGCGATAACGACGATGACTGCGATCTGCTTTCCGCTGGTGAAAACCGTCCAAACAGCGCTGATCTCAGACGGGACACCCGAAAGGATGTTGACGAGAAGGACGATAGAGATACCGTTTCCGATACCGTTCTCGGTAATGTTCTCGCCGACCCACATTAAGAATGCAGATCCTGCCGTCAATGTGATGACACAGATGATGCTGTAGAATACACGGTCAAAGGTTCCAAAAAGTCCCTGATTACCAAAGCCGATCGTCATAGCGATTGCTTCGATCAATGCCAAAGCGACAGTCGCATAACGCGTATACTTTGCAATCTTCTTCCGGCCGTCATTGCCTTCACGAGCCAGCTCTTCGAGCGGCGGGATAGCGATGGTCAGAAGTTCCATAATAATGGAAGCGGTAATGTAGGGAGAAATGCTGAGCGCCAGAATGGAGAAGCTCTCCAGAGAGGTTCCGGTAAACATCGTAAGGATGTTGAAGGAATCCATCGTAGAAGCGCCCAGGATGTTTTTGACGACGGAAGAATCCGTACCCGGAACCGGAATATTAGCGCCGATCCGCATAATGAGGATCATTAAGACCGTGTACAGGATACGCTTACGAACGTCTTCGATCTGCCAAGCATTTTTTAATGTTTTCCACATCTCAGATTACCTCGATAGTTCCGCCAAGAGCTTCAATCTTCGCCTTAGCGCTCTCGGAAAAAGCATTAACCTTAACGGTAAGCTTCTTCGTTAATTCTCCGTTTCCTAAAATCTTAACACCATCTAAAGTCTTTTTGATAATACCTGCATCCATCAGAAGTTCAACGGTGACAACGGTGTCATTGTCAAAGCACTCCAATGAGGATACGTTAACTCCAACGATCTCCTTCGTGTTGCGGTTGGTGAAACCACGCTTCGGGAGACGTCTGAATAAAGGCATCTGACCGCCTTCAAATCCCGGACGCGGAGCGCCGGAACGAGCCTTCTGACCCTTGTGACCCTTACCGGCAGTCTTGCCGTTTCCGGATCCATGGCCACGGCCACGTCTGAAGTTATTGCTGTGTACAGAGCCCTCTGCAGGGGTTAAATTCGATAAATCCATAGGGCACCTCCGTTACTCTTCCACTTTTACTAAGTGGTTTACATGCCAGATCATACCGCGGACTGCAGCATTATCCGGTAATACAACTGTCTGATGCAGTTTGTGAAGGCCTAACGCTTCAACCGTTGCACGCTGCTTCGGAACTGCTGCGATCGGGGACTTCACTAAAGTGATTTTTAAAGTCTTTGTTGCTTCTTTCTTAGCTGCCATGTCAAACCTCCTTACAGTTCATTCACAGCCTTGCCGCGAAGTGCAGCAACCTGCTCCGGCGTCTTCAGGGCTTTCAGACCTTCGAGCGTTGCAAGGACAACGTTCTGCTTGTTATGAGAGCCAAGCGCCTTTGTACGGATGTTCTTAAGACCTGCGAGTTCGCAGACCGCACGTGCCGGGCCGCCAGCGATGATACCGGTACCCTCTTTAGAACGCTTCAGAAGAACTGCAGCGCTTCCAAATTTGCCAATGAAGTCATGCGGGATCGACTTGTTCTCGTCAAGCGGAACTTCGATCAGGTGCTTTTCAGCATCTCTCTTTGCCTTCTTAATCGCTTCCGGAACTTCGATAGCCTTACCGGTGCCAACACCGACATGGCCATTCTTGTCGCCGACAACGACAACTGCGGAGAAACGCATGTTCTTGCCGCCCTTAACAACCTTCGTAACACGTTTGATGGCTACGACGCTGTCTTCAAGTTCGGACTGATTTGCTTCGATATTTTCACGATTATCACGAGCCATGTTCATTCCTCCTCTTAGAACTCCAGACCAGCTTCACGAGCTGCGTCTGCCAATGCCTGTACTTTACCGTGGTACAGATAGCCGCCACGGTCGAAAACGACGGTCTTGATGCCTGCATCAAGAGCCTTCTTGCCGATGAATGCGCCAAGGGCCTTAGCTGCTTCCACATCATTGGTCTTCGTAAGACCGAGGTCCTTCGAAAGCGTAGAGGCGGATAAAACCGTATGTCCGATCGAATCGTCAATCAGCTGAACATACATGTTCATGTTGCTTCTGAAAACTGCCATACGCGGACGCTCAGCGGTGCCGCTCAGATGACGGCGAAGTCTTCTGTGGGTTTCAAGACGTGCTTCATTTCTGGAACTTTTCGTAATCATATCTCTACCTCCCCTTATTTCTTACCAGCCTTACCGGCTTTACGTCTGATATGCTCGTAATTGTACTTGATACCCTTGCCCTTATACGGTTCAGGAGCTCTCTTCGTGCGGATTTCCGCAGCGTACTGGCCGACCTTTTCCTTGTCGATACCGGTAATTACGATCGTATTCTGGTTCGGTAATTCAGATGTGATGCCTTCCGGATCCGTCATGATGATATCATGCGAATAGCCTAAAGAAAGCGTAAGGGTCTTTCCGGACTTTGCAGCCTTATAACCCACACCGTTGATTTCCAGAGTCTTCTTATAGCCTTCGGTAACACCGACCACCATGTTGTTGATCAGGGTTCTCGTTAAGCCGTGAAGAGACTTCATCTGCTTCAGATCATTCGGACGGCTGACAGTGATAACTGCGCCTTCCTGCTTGATCTCCATTTCCTTAGGAAGAACTCTGCTGAGTTCACCCTTGGGACCTTTTACAGTCACTAAATTATTTTCTGCAATCTCAACCGTTACGCCGGCCGGAATTGCGATTGGCATTTTACCTATACGTG
>DCGM01000044.1:0-366 GCA_002315255.1 Lachnospiraceae bacterium UBA1778 | reverse complement strand
AGATGTAAGCGAGGATCTCGCCGCCAACATTGTTCTTGCGTGCTTCACGATCGGTCATAACACCGAGGTTCGTGGAAACGATCGCAATGCCCAGGCCGCCCAGGACCTTCGGCATATCATCACGTCCGGCATAGATACGAAGACCAGGCTTCGAAATTCTCTTAATACCGGAGATGATCTTTTCGTTCTTATCTTTACCGTACTTCAGAGTGATGTGGATGTTCTGGAAAGCACCTGCATCAACAAGGTCATACTTTGCAATATAGCCTTCGTCCAGTAAGATCTTCGCGATGGAAAGCTTCATTTTGGAATTCGGTACATCAACCGTATCCAGCTTCGCCGTATTTGCATTACGGATTCTTGTAA
>DCGM01000107.1:3720-9764 GCA_002315255.1 Lachnospiraceae bacterium UBA1778 | reverse complement strand
CAGGTTCTTTTCAGTTTCGGTTCCTGCGTACGGATTCGCCGGTTCTTCCTTAATTTCGACTAACTTGTCGCCCTTCAGATGGCAACGCGGGCAGACCGGTTCGACACCATCTTCCACCGTGAAAATTTCGCCGCAGACTAAACACTTATACTTTTTCATTTTTCTTTTCCTCCCTCAATTCTATGGGTTATCGTTATCCTATTCTCTCCATAAACCAAAAGCGGAATTCGCTATGATCTTACAGTTTTATTATACTCCGACCTGCGTCGGTTTTCTACTGTTTCTTTTCCCGGCTTATACAAACTCTGTCTCGACCGTCAGTTCCAGCCGATACTCCGGATACCGTTCTTTCATATAGGCGGTGAACTCCTCGCGGAGCTGGTCCCAATCCTTCAGCTGATAATCGACGATAAAGTCGCAGTAGAGATCTGCGGCCTGCTCGTCGATGTAGACGGCATGGAAGCTCTTTACATGCTCATGTGACCGGACGAAACTCCCGATTTCCTTCCGGAGCGCTTTCAGCTTTTCGTGATCATTGTCGACTGCGTAGACGCCGAATACCATCGTCACCTTATGCTCATGCATGATGCGCAGCTGAAGCTTATGGAGGATCTGATAAATCTCGCCGACCGTCTTATTATGGTCGATTTCGAGGTTGACAGAGCCTGACCACGCATCGGGACCATAGTTATGAAGCATCATGTCCGCGGCGCCAATGATTCCGTCCGTCGCGCAGATTTCCTTATAGAGTTCCACTGCCAGCTCGTGCTCGCCTGACCGCCCTAAAAGATCGCCGACCGTATCCTTTAAAACGTCGAAACCTGCCTTCAGGATTAAAAGCGAAATCACAATGCCGGCATAGGCATCAATCGACACATGGAACACGAGGAAGACGACCGCTGCCGCAATCGTGATAACCGACGCGAACGAATCGTTCCGGCATTCTTTTCCGACGCCGATCAGAGAATTGGACTCGGTCTTCTTTCCCATCCGGATTGTATAAATGCCGAGGAAAAACTTGACGACGGCGGAAACCGCCACAATCGCAAGCGAAATATAATTGATCGTCAGCTCTTCCGGCTCAAAAATCAGCCGGATCGAGCTGATCAGCGTTTCCGCGCCGGACACCAGAATCAGCGCCGCAATGATCAAGCTGGCGAGATATTCGATTCTCCCATAGCCGAACGGGTGCTTCTCGTCCGGGCGCTTTTTCGCGAGCTTCGCGCCTAAAAATGCGAGCACAGACGTCAATGCGTCCGCCGCATTGTTCACGCCCTCCGAAATGATCGAGATGGAGGATGCCAGCGCACCGATGACGACTTTCACGGCGGCTAAAAGGATATTGACGATAATGCCTAAGCCGGAAGTTCTGGCAATTACCGCTTCGCGGTTCTTTTGCGGTTCACCCGCAGTACCTTTATTACATTCCATATAATGCCTCAATTCTGTTTTTCTATATTCTGGTCTGAATGTCAGACTCGTGCGCCCGAGCGCTCCGGCCGGTTTCAAGTCTTTCATCCATACGTGATCATTATTAAGAATCGTTATCATTATGGCACTTTTAACAGGTCTCGTCAATCTTCTGCCCCTTGAACAATGGCCGGGAATGTTCTTTGAATGACCATCAGGAATGATGCTTTGAACACTCCTCGAAACATATGGCTGATTCCGTTCTGTTATTCGATTTCAGATATCCAACATATACTGCACGCAGTTCAGTCTACGAAAAGAAATTCCTCTACCAAATCATGAAATGATTTACCATTCCATTCCTCGATTGGACTATTTACCAACTTCAAGAAATTCTTATTTGCAGCAATCGTTTTCCAATCGGCTGTTAAGATTACATACTCATGATTAATCATATCCAGATGGAACATTCTGTCCAAATAGAAAAAGGTCATATCCACCGTCATCGGAGGATTATCACTCCTATCCCTAAACTCGTCCCAGCGCTGCCATTCTTGAAACTGATTCCATGTAATCTTAATTAGATTTTCGTTTCTGTGTCCATCTGCTCCAGGCATTGTTTTTCTTTCCTTTCCAGATATTATTCACGCGATCTACCATGTTTTTCTCTTTCGTAGTCATGTGAGCAAAACCTTTATCCGTGTCATTCTCATTATGATTATACCCATGATGAGTATGTGGCGAAACGCCTTGATGTGGCTTGTCTAAGTCAATTTGCTTTCGCCTTTTATTGTCTCGATCATAATATGAAATATACTTTGGTTCACCCGTTCTATCCAACGTAACATAAACCCTATTCTTTGTCATCGTTTCCATCGGTGCGGTTGTGTTGCTCGATGTCGGTACTACAAACTTGATGTTGCCTGCTGTCAGTAAGGATTTATACTCTGATCCGTATACTTTTCCTTTTTCGCTAACGCCGGTACTGCTTCCTCTTCCGCCCATTAACGCACCACCTTTCTGGATTTACGGTAATCCACAGAAATAATATAGCCTTCCATCTCTTTAAAAGGATTTCCAAAACAGATGATAGCATCTGGTTCAATATGGTTAAGCATCTCATTATAACCATTCATAAACTCATTTCTCGAACGTTTACATCCAATCATCCCGATTGCTACAATCGAATGCTTCTCGACTCCCTCGAAACAGAATTCGAAGCTTTTCCTATCACTCCAACTAATTGTTGGGATAACAATCTGCCCCTGATCTTGCCAAAATGCCCCTACCCATCGACTGTGAGCAACACTCTCCATCTGCCGCCAATAATTCATATCTGAATAAGTAGAATAATCCGGCGTCAGCAAAAATCGATACTGAGAAAGACGTCCCAAAGATTGCTCCGGATTCCGATACACACCTTCAAATCGATAATCATCAATAAAAAAGTGTACGCCTTTTTGTTTATTTTGTTCAGAATCATTCGACCTGATATCAGAATAAGCAATTAGATCGATATTGTCCAAATCAACTTCCTGACGTTCCACAATGGGAATCTGCCATTCGCCTGCTGAAGCAAAAGAATTTCGACTAAACAAAGCGTTTCCACGCATTTCAATACTCGTCATAATAAATCACCTCATTTTCTTTCCGGGTGACGAGCCCAAATTGAATTTAAAGTCAATTAGTTTTGTACATTCTGCCAATTGACCCAGTAACGAGGAAATGCTATTATTTCAAGTAGCTACTCTTGGAATGTTAATAGCATTTCCGAGGACTAAAACGTATTGATGTGCTGCGCCAACAGCTTATCAATGCGTTTTATTTTTTACATTCATATGGCATCACCTTCTTTCCTGTCTCTCCAGCTTCCGACGGTTCTTTGCAAAAGCCTGTGATACGTGGTATGCATCTACCAGTTCCTTCGGTTTCTTACCCTGGGTCTCCTCGTAGGGAAGCATTACTTCTGCGCATAGCGCCTTCGCCTGCCACTCAACGCTGCAGTATGCCGGTAGCTCACCATCCGCAAAGCTCCTTGCGTAAACAGGAGTAAAACCGATTTCAAACAGGAAAACATGGCATATCTCATGACAGATAAAACCAAGGAAAGCTCCAATCTGATTCTCGTATGCGCCAACATACACAGATTCCTTGATTTCTATAGTAAATCCCCCGTTATCATTCGGCGTACATTGCGCCATCGTCTGAGGAGGAAGTTTCTTATCCTCTACAATCTGATAGTTGCTCCCCTCAAAGACATCTGGCAATTTTTCCAAAACCTCTAATACAGGAAATGGACCTCCCCCAGGAACATCAAACAGTTTTCTCACATATGCCGCAAAACGTCGCAGATCTCTGCGACTTGTCGCTTTGGTTTCATAATCCATTTATTCGCTCTTCACCTCCTTTTTACTCAACAGTTCCAGAATCTTAATGGCAGTTTCGTCATCCATCTCATCAAAGGATCTTGCGAACTGCAAAGCAGCCTTTCGCTGATGATTTCCAGCCTTTCCTGCCACAATTTTGAACTGTGTCTTCGATTCTTCTACTGCTTCTTCAAGTTCCTTCTGTTCAGCTTCTGTCAATCCATAGTGTTCAGTGATTTTCCTTACCCACTCTGCCGGGACATTTTTCTTTCCGTTTTCCACTGCAGATAAGAAAGGTAATGATGCACCCAACACATTCGCCATGTCGCCCATTACTTCATGATGCTTGATCCGAAGAACACGCACGAATTCGCCAAAACCCGTATATGCCATAGCGATACCTCCTTGTCTTGTCTTTTCTTGTTCTTCCTGTGATGAAAGCAAATCTCGCAACTTGTTTTCGTATATATTATATAACCTATTTTAGGTTAAGTCAAGTGTAAAAAAACACCCCAGAGCGAAGCCCTGAGGTGCTGTAAATCGTATTGAATTGTCCTGGGACGTAATCCGTTGTGAAACTGATTATCTCTTGCGTAACTTTTATTAACGCTTCGAGAACTGCGGAGCTCTACGAGCTGCTTTGAGACCGTACTTCTTACGTTCTTTCATTCTCGGGTCACGAGTCAGGAAGCCAGCCTTCTTGAGGACCGGTCTGAACTCTGCGTCAGCCTTGATAAGAGCACGGGAAAGGCCGTGGCGGATAGCGCCTGCCTGACCGGTGGTGCCGCCGCCATGAACCATGACGATGACATCGTACTTATCAAAAGTATTCGTAGCGACTAACGGCTGACGGACGACAACCTTTAAGGTTTCAAGTCCGAAATACTCGTCGATGTCGCGTTTGTTAATCGTGATGTTTCCTTTACCCGGCTTTACATATACACGAGCGATGGAGCTCTTTCTTCTGCCGGTGCCGTAAAACTTGTCTGCCATGTTCTACCTCCTCCGATTAAAAAGTCAATGTTTCGGGCTTCTGAGCCGCATGCGGATGCTCAGCACCTGCATAAACATGTAACTTCGTAAACATTTCATTGCCAAGAGGTCCTCTCGGAAGCATTCCGCGGACTGCTGCGCTGAAAACCTGCTCCGGCTTCTTATCCATCATCTCACGAAGAGTGTTGGACTTGAATCCGCCGACATAATCGGAATGTCTGTAGTAAAGCTTCTTGTCTAATTTCTTGCCGGTAAAAGCAACCTTATCAGCATTGACGACAATAACATAATCACCGGTATCAATATGCGGTGTGAAGATCGGCTTGTTCTTTCCTCTTAAAACCTTAGCAACTTCTGATGCTAAACGGCCGAGGGTCTGTCCTTCTGCATCGACGACATACCATTTGCGCTCGATGGTCTTCGGACTAGCCATAAATGTATTCATGGTCTTTTCCTCCAAATATTTGTTAAATCAATCACCGGATCTGACGAAGAATTCTAACCGGGGCTTTGGCTTGAACCCACCATCAGAAGAACAGCTTTTACATTATATTACAACACATTTTTACTGTCAAGCAGATACGGGAAGAAATTCAAGAAAATATTTTTCCGACATAAACTGAGCTTGATTCCTTGATTTTATTGAATTATTTTTCGTTTTTCTTCTCGTTTTGTTCAAAAAACTCAACATTTTGTTTCTGGTTTTTCTGATTCAAATCTGCTACGATTCCTTTCACAGACCGGACTGCTCTTCGCCCGCCTGGAAGCGTGGACGCGCTGATCTGAAAAAATCTTTATCGGGAGGTCCATCATGTATCGAAAGAAAACTACGTCAAATGCTCCGGAAAATGAACTGTTCCTGAGCTCCATCTATTCGCCTAAAAAGCTTTCTTTTTTAAAGAGAGCTCCGGAAAGCCTGTCCATCGGGGGACGGATCAGGCGCGAACGGATTCTTCGGAATCTTTCATTGGAAGAGATGTCTTCCTGCCTCGAAATCTCTCCGTCCTATCTGGGGGCGTTAGAACGGGGAAAGCGGCCGATATCGCGGAAAATCATGGATAAGCTTCACGAGAAGCTAAATATCACCTACGATTTCCTGCTGGAAGGCCGGCAGGTCACCGGCGCAATGATTGCGCAGTATGTGCGCGAATCAGGCTCTTACTCGCCGCACCATAACATTGACGTTCTGCTGAACGTCGCCAATAAAGACGAACTGGATGACTGCTATCATCTGATCCATACTTATCTTTCCCGCTCACGTTCTTCAAAACCGGA
>DCGM01000107.1:2361-3622 GCA_002315255.1 Lachnospiraceae bacterium UBA1778 | reverse complement strand
CGGCTTTGCGTCAAATCATTTATTCCGTTAACGTTACTTCATTTTCACCAATCTTTATTTTTCCCGCTTTCAGCAGATGGCCGAGGGCTTTTTTGAAACCGTTCTTGCTCATTCCGAGTTCCCGCTTGATCATTTCCGGAGATGCGGATTCCGAGAACGGCAATGCTCCGCCATACTCTTTAATCTTAGACAGGATCAGCTCACTGTCCGCGCCCATCTGAAGATAATCTTTATCGCGCACGGAGAGATCGAGTTTTCCGTCTTCCCGGACGCGGACGACGCGTCCGCTGACTTCATCGCCAGGCCGATAAGCCTTAAAAACCTGCTGTTTCGGGATCAGGCCGAAATAGAAATCCGGCCCCTGCTCTACCGCCACAAAGACGCCGACGTCACGGTTTACCCGATAGACATAGCCTTTGAACGGATCGTCTTTTAAGAATTCCGCCTTCTCTACTGCCTTTAGCCGGTCATAAATCTTCATGCTGGCGCAAAGTCGCTTGCTCTTATCTGGATACACATAGACACAGATCCGGTCTCCTGGCCGGACCTCTCCTTCCATCTCTTTATATGGAAGGAACAGATCCTTTTCGAGACCCCAGTCTAAAAACGCGCCGATCCGGGTCACGGACTTCACGAGAAGCCGCGCGGTTTCTCCGGCCTTGACCAGCGGTTCATTGACAGTCGCGATCAGACGGTCTTCCGAATCTTTATAGACAAAAACGGTCAGAATATCGCCGATTTTGGTGTTTTCCGGGACTTGCTTCTTCGGAAGGAGAATATCGCCTTCTTCGTTACGGAAGCCGAGATAGATACCAAAATCCGCCTCACGTTTGACGGTCAGTGCCTGTGTCTGTCCAATAAGAAATTCTCTCATATGTGCTCTTTCTGCCATTTGTGGCATTCATCCGGTTTTAGGTTCTTCCGGCGCTTTCAAGAAAAGGAACGGCAGTGCGCGCACTGCCGTTCCGCTATTCTCGGACGTTACAAAGATCAGTCTTTGTTAACGAACTCGCTTTCATACATGTCGCGAAGATTAAGCAGATGCGCGTAATGCTCTGCGGAGGTCTTTGCAGCCTTCGTGAAGAGCGCTTCCGCACGCTCCGGGAACGACCGGGTCAGTGCAGAATAACGAGCTTCGTTCATGATGAACTCGCGGTAATCCGTCGTCGGAGCCTTCGAGTCGATGGTTAACGGGTTCTTGCCTTCAGCCTTAAGAGCCGGGTTGAAGCGGAACATATTCCAGTAACCGCAATCGACAGCC
>DCGM01000107.1:358-2341 GCA_002315255.1 Lachnospiraceae bacterium UBA1778 | reverse complement strand
TCTTCATTTCGGACTGGCAGTTCGTCATGCCGCCCTTAATGGAGTGCATTTCGCACGGAGCATAACCGATGATAAGTGACGGGCCGTGGTAAGCTTCTGCTTCCTTCAGCGCCTTCAGCGTCTGGTTCTGGTCTGCGCCCATAGCGATCTGTGCGACGTAGATATAACCATAAGACATGGCGATTTCGGAGAGGCTCTTCTTCTGGATTTCCTTGCCGGCTGCCGCGAACTGAGCGACCTGACCGATCTGGGAAGCCTTCGAAGCCTGTCCGCCGGTATTCGAGTAAACTTCGGTATCGAAGACCATGATGTTGATGTCTTCGCCGGAAGCGAGTACATGATCTAATCCGCCGTATCCGATATCATATGCCCAACCGTCGCCGCCGAAGATCCATACAGACTTCTTAGCGAGGTATTCTTTATTTGCGTAGATGTCCTTGCAAAGATCGCAAGCATCCTTCGTCTTTTCGACTTCCGCGACAAGCGCCTTCGTCGCTGCGCCGTTCTTCTCGCCATCTTCCAGCGTGTCAAGGTAAGCCTTTGCAGCTGCCTTCATCGCGTCAGAAGCCTGTTCAGCGTCAGCAATCGTCTTCACTTCGTCGATCAAGCGGTTACGGATCGCCTTCTGGCCAAGATACAGACCGAAGCCGTGCTCCGCGTTATCTTCGAACAGAGAGTTCGCCCATGCCGGGCCGTAGCCTTCAGCATTCGTGGTATACGGTGACGTAGCTGCCGGGCCGCCCCAGATCGAGGAGCATCCGGTTGCGTTCGAGATGAACATTCTGTCGCCATAAAGCTGGGTGATGAGTCTCGCATAAGAGGTCTCAGCGCAGCCTGCGCAGGAGCCGGAGAACTCAAGCAGCGGTTTCTTGAACTGGGAGCTGATCGTGGTCTGAGCGTTCGCAAGTTCCTTCTTCTCGGAGACTGCAGCGACACAGTAATCGAATACTGCCTGCTGATCGTCCTGAGTTTCTCTTGCGACCATCTTCAGAGAGTTCGTGCCGCAGACGCCGATACAGACGCCGCATCCCATACAATCCATCGGAGAAACAGCTAACGTGAACTTGTAGCCGGCCTTCTGGACCATAACAGCCTTTGCAGCATACTCGATGTTTGCCGGAGCCTTCGCTGCTTCCGTTTCGTCTAATGCGAACGGACGGATCGTAGCGTGCGGGCAGACGAATGCGCACTTGTTACAACCGACGCAGGTTGCAGCGTCCCATTCCGGAACGGTAACTGCGACACCGCGCTTCTCGTATGCAGCTGCACCTAACTGGAAGGTGCCGTCCACATGGTTCTTGAATGCAGAAACAGAAACACTGTAGCCATCCATGTTTCCGCATGGTTTCATGATGTTTTCGACCTGGTTTACGACCTCTGCCTTTCCGTCTAAGGTTACCTTAACGGTGTTGTCGGAAGCGTTCTTCCAGTCTGCCGGAACATTGACCTTCACATAAGCATTGACGCCGAGGTCGATCGCTTTGTGGTTCATATCAACGACATCCTGGCCCTTCTTCAGGTAGGACTTCGTAGCAGCATCTTTCATGTGCTGGACTGCTTCTTCGATCGGCATAACCTTCGCAAGTGCGAAGAATGCGGACTGAAGCGTGGTGTTCGTTCTCTTGCCCATGCCGATGGAAGCTGCAAGGTCGATCGCGTTAATGGTGTAGAGCTGGATATCGTTCTCAGCGATATATCTCTTCGTAGCCGCATCGAGCTTTTCTGCAAGTTCCTTCTCATCCCACTGGCAGTTGATCAGGTAAACGCCGCCCGGCTTGACATCGAATACCATCTTGTAGCCTTTTTCGACATAAGACGGGTTGTGGCAAGCGACGAAGTCAGCTTTATTGATGTAGTACGGGCTCTTGATCTGCTTGTCACCAAAGCGCAGATGGCTGATGGTGATGCCGCCGGTCTTCTTCGAGTCATACTGGAAGTAAGCCTGAACGAACTTATTCGTGTAGTCGCCGATGATCTTGATGG
>DCGM01000107.1:0-309 GCA_002315255.1 Lachnospiraceae bacterium UBA1778 | reverse complement strand
GACCCCAGAACTTGCACTCGATCGTTCCTTCGGCTGCCGTGTTCGGAGCCGGTTTCTCTTCGAGTGAAAGGAAGGTGACGTCATCATTGATGCCGACGGTGAAGTGCTTCTTCGGTTCTGCCTTCTTCATTTCGTCATAGACTGCGAAAACAGATGCCGGCTTCGTGTCCTTCGAGCCTAAACCGTAGCGGCCGCCGATAACACGGATGCCCTGACGGTTCATCTCAGACAATGCGGTGATTACGTCGAGGTATAACGGCTCGCCAAGCGCGCCCGGTTCCTTCGTTCTGTCGAGAACAGCGATGTTCT
>DCGM01000034.1:12709-13109 GCA_002315255.1 Lachnospiraceae bacterium UBA1778 | reverse complement strand
TAAAAGCTTTCGCTACCATCATATAGTAAAACCGCCTGGAAGTCTATGAAATACTGCAGCACCTGCTGTGGCTTATAAATCATACTTGATTGATTTCAAAATCATTTGGGAAGGAGTTTAGAAAAATGGTTGAAATTATCGAAGTGAAAACGAAGAAACAGCAACGGGAATTTTTGGATTTCCCGCTTAAAATGTATCGGGACAATCCGTACTTTGTTCCTCCGCTTTACATGGACGAAAAGAAGATTTTTGATCAGGATTACGTCTATTATGACCAATGCGACGCGGTCTACTATAACGCGTATCGCGACGGCGTGATGGTCGGCCGGATCTCCGGAATCCTGCAGAAGGTTTCGAATGAAATCCGGAATGAGAAGCGTGTCCGGTTTGCGCGGTTCGA
>DCGM01000034.1:187-12686 GCA_002315255.1 Lachnospiraceae bacterium UBA1778 | reverse complement strand
GCGATCAATGACCTCGAGGTCGCGAAAGCATTGTTCGATGCGGTCGAAGCGTGGGCGAAGTCGGTCGGGATGGACGAAGTGGTCGGCCCGCTCGGATTCTCAGATCTGGAGCGTGAAGGGCTTCTCATTGAAGGCTTCGACCAGATGTCGACCTTTGAAGAGCAGTACAATGCGGATTACTACGGCGGACTGATCGAAAAATGCGGCTACGGGAAGGAAGTTGACTGGGTGGAAAGCCGGCTCCAGCCGAATGATGAAGAGGAAGAAACGCTTCTGAAAACGGCGGAGCTCGTCATGAAGCGCTATAAGCTTCATCTCGGCGAAGCAAGGAATACGAACGATTTCCTGAACCGCTATAAGGACCAGTTTTTCGAGCTTCTGGATGAAAGCTATAAGGACATCTATGGAACAGTTCCGTTTACGGACGCGATGAAAAAGATGATGATTGATAACTTTAAACTCATCATTGACATGCGGTATGTTTCGGTCGTTCTCGACGAGCAGGGGAAAGTAGTCTGTCTCGCGATCGTCTTCCCGGCCATCGGTAAGGCGCTCCAGAAATCGGGCGGCCATCTGACACCGGCGGCACTTGTGAAGGTTTTGAAGGAAATCAGGCATCCGCACGGAATCGACCTCGGCCTCATCGGCGTTGACCCGGAGTACTTAAACCGCGGAGTTCCGGCGATTCTGATGGCGCATATGCTGAAGATGTACCGGAAACTGAATGTCCAGTGGGCGGATACGAACCTGAACCTCGAAGACAACTCCGCCATCCGAAATATGTGGAAGCATTTTAACGCCGTGGAAAACAAGCGGCGCCGCTGCTATGTAAAGAATATCAGCGAAAATTGCAATAAATGAGGAGAAAATTCTGAAGAAGATTGACCGGGCGGTCGCCCGGTATGTAAACGAACTGGAAAAACTGAAATAACTGAAATAACTGAAATAACGATCTGAAGGCTGCGGGGCGAAAGAACGTCCCGCAGCCTTTCCTGTTCGTCAGCCGGATAATTTTTTTATATAAAAACACCATGTCCTCATTGACGATTTTATAAAAAAAGGGTAAGATAATACTGCACATGCTTTGTGCAAAAATAACAACATTTTGAGGAGAGAGAACTAAGATGAAGAAAGTACTTGCACTTGTACTTGCAGTTGTTACGGTCCTGTCCTGCGTCGTCATGACGGGCTGCACGGGCGCTAAAACTGCTGATTTAGTTGTTGTTACTGATGTCGGAAGTTTAATGGATGGCGGCTTCAACCAGGGTACCTATGAAGGCGTTAAGAACTACGCAGAAAAGAACCAGATTTCCTATTCTTACCAGCAGCCGGCTAACGGTGCTGACACTACCGATAATGACCGTATCGCAGCAATGCGTCAGGCGATCAAGAACGGTGCGAAGGTTATCGTCGCTCCTGGTTTCCTTCAGGCAACCGCTATGACGACCGTCGCTCTCGAGAGCCCGGAAGTCAAGTTCGTGTTCGTTGATGGTTGGGCATTATCTGACAGTAATGGCAACGCTCTTAAGAACGTTACCGCTATCGTTTACAAAGAGCAGGAATCCGGCTACCTTGCAGGCTATGCTGCAGTTAAAGACGGTTACACCAAGCTCGGCGGAACCTTCGGTGGCGGCGGAACCAACCCGGCATGCTGCCGTTATGCTTATGGCTATGTCCAGGGCGCTCGCGATGCAGCTGCTGAAATGGGCGTAAACATTGAAATCAAGATCAGCTTCCAGTTCGGCGGATCTTTCAGCGCTTCTCCGGAACTTGTGGCTCAGATGGGCAAGTGGTATGCTGACGGCACGGAAGTTATCTTCTCCTGCGGCGGCTCCATGGTTCAGAGTGTTATCCAGGCAGCTACTGAGAACAACGGTAAGGTTATCGGCGTCGATACCGACCAGTCTACCCTCAGCGACCTTGTCATCACTTCTGCTATGAAGGGTCTGGCAGCTTCTGTTGAGAAGATCCTTGGCCAGTACTATGCAGGACAGTGGGATTCCAAGCTTGCCGGACAGGCTTCCAACCTCGGCGCAGCTGATGATTCTACCGGTCTTCCGATCGCTAACTCGAAGTTCACGAACTTCAAGGAAGCTGATTACAATGAACTGTTCGCTAAGATTAAGAACGGCTCTGTCACACCGGATGATGACATCACCGACAGCGACAAGCCTGAATTCTGGACGAACTTATCCAACGCTAACGCGACGGTTCTGTACGAATAATCGGATGTTTTCGTAAAAGAGCAGAAAGAAAGGACTTCGGTCCTTTCTTTTTGCAAATACAGGGGCCGGATGGCCCCTGTATTTGCAAAAGGAAAAGAGATTTTCTTTTAAAAACAAGGAAGGGGCAACAGTTATGAGTGCGTCAGAGTACATTATTGAGATGCGACATATCACGAAGGTTTTCGGCACAAACCGCGCGAATGACGACATCACACTCCAGCTGAAAAAAGGCGAAATCCATGCGCTGTTAGGCGAGAACGGCGCTGGAAAATCCACATTGATGAGCATCCTTTTCGGTCTTTATGATCCGGATGAGGGCGAAATCTACAAGAACGGCGAGAAGGTCCAGATTAAAGACCCGAACGACGCGACTGCACTGGGCATCGGAATGGTGCACCAGCATTTCAAACTCGTCGAGTGCTTTACCGTCTTAGATAACATCATCCTCGGCAAGGAAGACACGAAGCTCGGATTCCTGCAGAAGAGAGCGGCACGGAAGAAGGTTATGGAGCTTAGCGAGCGTTATGGCCTTTCGATCGATCCGGACGCATTGATCGAAGACTGCACGGTCGGTATGCAGCAGCGTACCGAAATTCTGAAGATGCTTTACCGGAACAATGAGATTCTGATCTTCGATGAACCGACGGCAGTCCTTACCCCGCAGGAAATCGACGAACTGATGCAGATCATGAAGAATCTGGTCGCAGAAGGAAAATCAATCCTGTTCATCACCCATAAGCTGAACGAAATCAAAGCGGTTGCGGACCGTTGCTCGGTCATCCGCAAGGGCCGCTATATCGGCACGGTTGACGTAAAGACGACGTCGAAGGAAGAGCTTTCCGAGATGATGGTCGGCCACAGCGTCAAATTCGTCGTCGACAAGGACGATGCGAAGGCGAAGGAACCGCTTCTGTCGATCCGCGATCTCGTCGTAAAGAGCAAAACATCCCGTAAGAACGCTGTCAACCATGTATCCTTCGACGTCCGCGCAGGCGAAATCACCTGTATCGCCGGTATCGACGGAAACGGACAGACAGAGCTGGGATACGCGATTTCCGGACTTGAGAAACCGGACGGCGGCACCATCCTTCTGGACGGCAATGATGTCACGCATAAGAATGTACGCTTCCGCGCGGAAAACGGACTTAGCAATATTCCGGAGGACCGTCATAAACATGGCCTCGTCCTCGACTTTACGCTGCAGGAGAACATGGTCTTAAAGCGTTATCTCGAGCCGCAGTTCCAGAAGCATGGTTTTATCCGCTTCGATGAAGTCCGCAAATATGCGGAAAAACTGACGGAAGAGTTCGATGTCCGTTCGAGCGCAGGTGTCGATTCGACCGCTCGTTCGATGTCCGGCGGCAACCAGCAGAAAGCAGTCGTCGCGCGTGAACTCGACCATCAGCACAATGTGCTTCTCGCAATCCAGCCGACCCGTGGACTTGACGTCGGCGCGATTGAGTTTATTCATAGCCGGATCGTTAAAAAGCGTGACGAAGGCGCAGCAGTCCTGCTGATTTCATTGGAACTCGATGAAGTTATGGCCCTGTCTGACCGGATCCTCGTCATGTACGAAGGCGAAATCGTCGGCGAGCTCGACCCGAAGAAGACGACCGTTCAGGAGCTCGGTCTTTACATGGCCGGTGCGAAACGTGATACTGAGAAGAAGGAGGATTAAGCATGAAAAACTTTTTTAGCCAGTTAGTCAAAAAAGAAGGCTTCAAGTCTGTCCTTTCCTCGATTCTCTGCATTCTGGCAGGTATTCTGGTCGGCTTTATCGCAATGATCATCTTAGCCTGCCTTAACGAGAGACAGTCGATCGGCGACGCGTTCTATGGTTTAGGCATCTTAATCGCAGGTCCGTTTGCCAGCGGAACCTCCGCCTATATCGTTTCCAATTTAGGAAACATGATCTTCTACGCGGGGCCGCTGATCATGACAGGCCTTTCGGTCGCTATCGCCTATAAGACCGGCCTTTTCAATATCGGCGCAGCCGGCCAGTTCCTGATGGGAACGCTGGCATCCCTGTCAGTCGCATTGCACATCAACTGCGAAGGAAACGCGTTCTTAGGCGTCATCGTCTGGATCGTCGCAGTCCTTTTCGGCATGATGGCCGGCATGATCTGGGGCGCTATCCCGGGCTTCTTTAAAGCGGTCTTTAACGTCAATGAAGTTATCGTCTGCATTATGACGAACTGGATCGCCGCGAACATCGTGAGCTGGGCGTTCAAGGGAATGCCGGAGCTCGTAAACGCCGGTTCCGGAAAATCCGGTTACCTGATCACGACTGAGTCTACTTTTAACGGAACCCCGACGCTCGGTCTGAATAAATTATTCGCCGGCTCCTATCTGGACCTCGGCATCATTTTAGCAATCGTGCTTGCAATCGTCGTCTTTATCCTTCTTACGAAGACGACGTTCGGTTATGAGCTTCGTGCCTGCGGCGCGAACAAATACGGCGCACGCTGCGCAGGTATGAGCGAGAAGCGGAATATCATCCTTTCCATGGCGATCGCCGGCGGACTTGCAGCGATCGGCGGCGCTCTCTATTACCTGAACCCGGGCATTGAATTCAAATTCGATACGGCTTACAGCCGTCTTCCGGATTACGGCTTCAACGGCATCCCGGTCGCGCTTCTCGCAAGCAATAACCCGATCGGCGTCATCTTTGTCGGTCTCTTCATCCGCTACCTGAACATGGGCGGAACGAACCTGACGAGTGCCGGTTATAATAACTACATCTCCGATATCATCATTGCACTGATCATCTACTTCGCCGGCTTCTCAATGCTCTTTAAGAACATTATTTCGAAGCTCTTAAAGAAGAAAGAGAAACAGCCGACGCTCGCGGAAAAGGCCGCGGTTCCGGCTGAACCGGCACCGGCAGCTCTTCCGGACAATGCGCCGGAGGAGGAAAAGAAAGAACCGGTCTCAGATGAAAAAGCGCAGGAAGGAAAGGAGGCATAAATCATGGATACAGTCGTTTATCTTATTCAGAAAACCTTAATTTATGCCGCACCGCTTCTGATCGTCGCTCTCGGCGGCATGTTCTCCGAGCGTAGCGGTGTTGTGAACCTCGCATTGGAAGGCGAAATGATTTTCGGCGCATTTATCGGCGCCATCGTCGCGAAGATCATCATGGAGAAGCAGCTGCTCACGAACTATCAGGTTATCTTCGTGATCGCGATCGCTGTCGCTGCGATAGCGTCCGCTATCTTCTCCCTGCTTCTGTCCTTCTCAGCGATCAAGCTGAAGGCGGACCAGACGATCGGCGGAACTGCATTGAACATGTTAGCCCCGGCTGTTGTAAATGCTTTTGCACTCGCTCTTTTCAACATGGAAAAGATCCAGATGCCGGCGTTCTTCCCGGGCTATGTCATTAAAAATGCGAATCCGGACCTTACCGCGATCGAGCAGATTTTCGGTGACAAGGTTTATATTTCCACTTATATCATTTTCGTGGTATTCATCCTGCTTTCTATCTGGATTTACTACACGAAGACCGGTATGCGGATGCGTTCCTGCGGTGAACATCCTCAGGCGGCCGCTTCCGTCGGTATCAATGTCTTTAAGATGCGTTATCTCGGCAGCACGATCTCAGGCGCGCTCGCTGGAATCGGCGGATATGCTTATATCGCGACGGTTGCGAACGGCACCGCAGAGAGCTCTGTCGCCGGCATGGGCTTCTTAGCATTGGCAATCATGATCTTCGGTAACTGGAAACCGGTCGGCATCTTCTTTGGTGCGTTACTATTCGGCTTCTTAAAGTGTATCGGACCGGTGGCGAACTCGATTCCGTTCCTGAAACAGTTCGACCTTCCGCTCCAGTTCTATAATATCATTCCTTACTTCGTCGTCCTGGTCGTCCTCGCGCTGACTGCGAAGAAGTCCGGATGCCCGAAGGCAGAAGGTATTCCGTACGACAAGGGTATGCGTTAATATGAGAATGTATGATATCATCCGGAAGAAACGTGACGGTCATCCGCTGACGGATGAAGAAATCCGTTTCTTCATCGAGGGGTACACAGACGGTTCTATCCCGGATTATCAGGCGGCCGCGCTCTGCATGGCCATCTATTATCAGGGAATGACGGAAGACGAGATGGCGGAGTTAACCTTCGCCATCCGTGACTCCGGCGAACGGCTCGATTTCTCGGCTATCAAAGGAATCCGCGCCGATAAGCATTCGACCGGCGGCGTCGGTGACAAGACGAGTCTCGTCGTCGTGCCATTGGTCGCGACTTTCGGCGTAAAGGTCGCTAAAATCAGCGGCCGCGGGCTCGGACACACGGGCGGGACGATTGATAAGCTGGAAGCGATTCCAGGCTTCCGGACAGACCTTTCGGAAGAAGAGTTTACCGAATGCGTCAATCGAGTCGGCGCAGCCATCGTCGGCCAGACGCGGGAAGTCGCTCCGGCGGATAAGAAGCTCTATGCGCTTCGCGACGTGACGGCGACGGTCGACAGTATGCCGCTCATTGTATCGAGCATCATGGGGAAGAAGCTGGCGGCAGACGATGATGTGATCGTCCTGGATGTAAAGACCGGCAGCGGCTCCTTTATGAAGACGATCGAGGATTCGCGGAAGCTCGCGGAGATTATGGTGAATATCGGGCGAAAGGCCGGAAAGAAGATTATGGCCTTGATTACCGATATGGACCGCCCGCTCGGCGAAGCTGTCGGCAATGCCCTCGAAGTCCGGGAAGCGATTGACACGCTTCGCGGAGAAGGACCGGAGGATTTCACAGAGCTTTGCGTGATCCTTTCGGAAAACATCCTTTATCTTTCCGGCTTCGGCACGATGGAAGAATGCGATGAAAAGGTGCGGGAAGCCCTTCGGGACGGAAGCGCGCTCGAAAAACTCCGCGAGATGATAAAAGCGCAGGGCGGCGATTCCGGTGTTATCGATGATGAAAACCGGTTTAAGCAGCCGAAATATCCGCATACGGTTTTAGCGGAGCAGGACGGCTATCTGTTCCACATGGATACCGAAGGAATCGGTATCGCGAGCCTCCTTTTAGGCGCGGGACGGAACACGAAGGAAGATTCGATCGACCCGTCGGCCGGCCTTCGGATTTTAAAGAAAACAGGCGATTTTGTTAAGGCCGGCGAAGCATTGGCGGTCCTTTATGCAGATCGGGAAGAACTGTTCCCGGCGGCAGAAGAGAAGTACCGGAGTGCGCTCACCTGGGCGGATAAGAAGCCCGAAGAGCAGCCGCTGGTCTTAGGTAAGGTTATCTGATTATGGCAAAACTGTATTTTAAATTCGGCGCAATGGGCTGCTCCAAAACAGCACAGGCGCTCATTACGAAATTTAACTATGAAGAGCGCGGGATGAAAGTCCTTTTGTTAAAGCCCGCGATCGATGACCGCGAAGGCGATGCCCTCGTCCGGTCCCGGATCGGTCTGGAAGCACCGTGCGTGATGACGAAGGAAACAGACAATCTCTATCAGCTCTATGAAAAGAGTTACAGCGACTGTAACGTTATCATTGTCGACGAATGCCAGTTTTTACAGACGGAACAGGTCGACCAGCTCGGTGATATCGTGCTGGAGAAGAACATCCCGGTCCTCTGCTTCGGCTTAGGAACCGACTTCACGACGCATCTTTTCCCGGGAAGCAAACGGCTTTTCGAAATCGCGGAATCGATTACGGAAATCAAATCGGTCTGCCGGTGCGGCGCGAAGGCGACTGTCAATGCGCGCTTCGATGATAACGGTCATGTCGTTTTCTCCGGCGATCAGATCTGCATTGGCGGAAACAACCGCTATGAGGCGATGTGCCGGCGCTGCTGGATAAAGATCCGGAAAAAACAGGAAGAGGAAGGTATCCGCTCATGAAACCGTTTGTGATAGGCCTCTGCGGAGGCACAGGTTCCGGAAAGACCACCCTGGCGAAGCGGCTTCATGAAGCTTTTATCGACCGCTCCGTGCTGATCGGAATGGACTGCTACTATAAGAATCATCCGGAGCTTACGTTTGAAGAGCGGACGAAGATCAACTATGACCACCCGGACGCTTTTGACACAGACTATTTTATTTCGGACCTGCAGGCGTTAAAGCGCGGCGAAAAGGTCAATGTTCCGGTCTACGATTACACGATTCACGCGCGTAGCGAAGAAGTGACGCCGGTCGAAAGCCGCGATGTCATTGTAGTGGAAGGAATCCTTCTTTTCCATGACGAGCGCGTCCGCAATGAGCTGGACGTCATGATTTTCGTCGACACGGACGCCGATGTCCGGATTCTCCGGCGGATCATCCGCGATGTCAAAAAGCGCGGCCGTTCGCTGGACTCGGTCGTCGAGCAGTACCTCGCGACGGTCAAGCCGATGCATGAAAAGTATATCGAGCCGTGTAAGAAATTTGCAGATATCATTGTTCCCGAGGGCGGGAAGAACCGGATCGCGTTTGAAATGATCCGCGAGCTGATCCGCGAACGGCTGGAAGCTACAGAGGCTTAGGAACAGTGAAAACCCTGAAAGCAGGTATGCCGAAACGGCAGAATGAACAGGGATTACCGCTCGAAGCGGAAAAAGGAGATAAATGGATATTCAGGAGATTTTGGGAAAATGTGACCATACGCTGCTCGCGCAGACGGCCACATGGGAAGAGATTAAAGCGATCTGCGATGACGGCATGAAATACCGCACCGCATCAGTCTGCATCCCGCCGTGCTTTGTGAAGCAGGCGAAGGAATATGTCGGCGATAAGCTCGCCATCTGCACGGTCATCGGTTTCCCGAACGGCTATAACACGACGTCGGTCAAGCTTTTCGAGACGCAGGAAGCACTCAAAGAAGGCGCGGACGAGATTGACATGGTCATCAATATCGGCGACCTGAAGGCTGGAAAGACCGATGAAGTCCGAAACGAAATCCGGACGTTAAAGGAAGCCTGCGGCGAGAAGATTCTGAAGGTGATCATTGAAACCTGCCTTCTGACAGACGAAGAGAAGATCACAATGTGCCATCTCGTGACGGAAGCAGGCGCAGACTTTATTAAGACGTCTACCGGCTTCTCCAAAGCGGGCGCTACCTTCGCGGACATCAAGCTTTTCTCCGAGAATATCGGACCGGGCATCCGCATGAAAGCGGCCGGAGGAATCTCAAGCATTGAAGATGCAGAAGAATTCATCCGCCTCGGCGCATCGCGCCTCGGCACCAGCCGGATCGTAAAGATCGTGAAGGCACAGGAAGCCGAAAAATAAACCGAAAGAAGAACGAAAAAACATAAAAAGGAGAAACGAACATGTCAGTACCGACACCTCATATTGCAGCGAAACTCGGTGATTTCGCCGATACCGTTTTAATGCCGGGAGATCCGCTCCGCTCGAAATTTATCGCGGAGAATTTCTTAGAGAATCCGGTCCTTGTGAATAATGTCCGCGGCGTGCAGGGTTACACCGGCACCTATCACGGGAAGAAGGTTTCCGTGATGGCTTCCGGAATGGGCCAGCCGGCGATCGGCATCTATTCCTATGAGCTTTTCAATTTCTATGATGTAAAGACGATCATCCGCATCGGCTCCTGCGGTTCGTATCATCCGGACCTTCACGCTCGCGATATCATTGTCGCGCAGGCGGCCTGCACGAACGGCTGCTACGCTTCCCAGTATAATCTTCCGGGAACGTACGCGCCGATCGCTGATTTCGATCTTCTCCGCCGCGCGGCTGAAGAGTGCGAAAAGAAGGGCGTCAATTATAAAGTCGGAAACATCTATTCTTCGGATATTTTCTATGAAGAGCAGACACATTGGCAGGACTGGGCGAAGATGGGCGTTTTAGGCGTCGAAATGGAATCCGCAGCGTTATATTGCAATGCGGCGCGCGCAGGAAAGAAAGCGCTCTGCATCCTGACTGTCAGCGATTCCTTCCTGTATCCGGAAGAGAATACGACGGCGGAAGAGCGTCAGAATTCATTCACGAACATGATGGAAATCGCCTTAGAATTGGCGTAAAATCGAGGGAAAAATGAGCAAACGCGTATTTATTATCGTATTGGACAGCATGGGCATCGGCGAGCTGCCGGACGCTCATCTTTGGCATGACGAGGGTAGCAATACTTTAGGCGCGATCCGGAATCACGAGAATTTCTGCTGCCCGAACCTGACGAAGATGGGTCTTTTCAACATCGACGGCGTCGGCGGCGGAATCGAAAAGCCGACGGCCTCTTTCGCCCGTCTCGGCGAAGTCAGCATGGGAAAAGATACGACGATCGGACATTGGGAGATCGCAGGCGTGATTTCGCCCGAGCCGCTTCCGACCTATCCGAACGGCTTCCCGGAGGAAGTCCTCGACGCGATCCGTAAAAAGACCGGCCGCGGAATCCTTTGCAACCTTCCGTATTCCGGAACAGACGTCATCCGCGATTTCGGCGAAGAGCATGTGAAGACGGGCGACCTGATCGTTTACACCTCTGCGGACAGCGTTCTTCAGATCGCGGCGCATGAGGATGTGATCCCAGTGCCGGAGCTCTATAAGATCTGTGAAGACGTGCGCGAAATCATGCAGGGAAAGCACGGCGTCGGCCGGATCATTGCCCGCCCGTTCAACGGGGTGCATCCGTTCACGCGGACCGCAAACCGCCACGACTTCTCATTGACACCGCCGAAGACGACCATGCTCGACCTTCTCCAAAAAGCCGGCTACGATACAATTTCGGTCGGTAAGATTGTCGATATTTTTGCGGGGAAATCGATTTCCGATTCGAACCGTATCAAGAATAACCGCGACGGAATGAACATCTCAATCGGCATCGAAGACCGCGACTTTAACGGTCTCTGCTTCATCAATCTGGTCGATTTCGACATGGTCTACGGCCATCGCAATGATGTCCCGGGCTATGCGAAGGCGATGACGGAATTCGATCAGCAGCTCGGCGTCTTTATCGATAAGATGCGTGATGACGATCTTCTCATTATCACAGCGGACCATGGCTGCGACCCGGCGACGCCGTCGACCGACCACAGCCGTGAATATGTGCCGATGATCCTTTACGGAAAACATGTGAAGGCCGGCGTCGATTTGAAGACGCGCCGTTCCTACTCGGATATCGCGGCGACGGTCCTCGATTATTTCAATGTTCCGCAGGAGGATGTCTCCGGTGAGAGCTTCTTAAAAGAAACGCTTTCAGAAAGCGCTTTTTTGCCCGATTCCGCGCCGTCTGATGCGAAACTGATGGAATTCGCTGCAGAAGCACAGAAACGCGCTTATGCCCCGTATTCGCGCTTCCAGGTAGGCGCAGCGCTCCTTACCGCAGAAGGAAAAGTCTATCAGGGCTGCAATATCGAAAATGCGACCTATACGCCGACCATCTGCGCCGAACGCACGGCCTTCTTCAAGGCGATCAGTGAAGGCGAACGGAACTTCGCGAAGCTGGCCATCGCCGGCGGCCGCGAGGGCGAAGCCCTTTCCGACCTCTGCGCACCGTGCGGCGTCTGCCGCCAGGTAATGGCCGAGTTCTGCAGTCCGGACTTCATCATTGTCCTCGGAACTCCGGAAAAGTATAAAGAGTATAAACTCTCCGAATTACTGCCCGAGATGTTCACGAAGAAGGATCTGTAAAGGAATAAACAAATTAAACGCGGCGGGCTTTGCCCGCCGCGTTTTGATATGTTTAGCGCCAGGTCGTAACGGTCATAACGGACTTGGTTTAAGACGTGGATTATATTAATACTGGTTTTCATTTTCTGTTTCCAGCACGCGCAGAAATTCCTCCGGAGAATAAACGGGCACGGCGGACAGCTTGTAGTCATCCGTGTTTCTTGTGACAATGCAATCGGCTTCGGTTCGCTTGGCAGTTTCAATCATTACCGTATCCTCAAAATCCGAAACAGGAGAAGGTAGAGCATGAATACAATCCGATCCCGCAGTATCCACAACCCGAAAAAGCGAAAACAGTTTTGACAGTATCTTCCTGGTTTCTGAATCGCTGTGAGTCAGACGGTGAGTCAGATAATAAATATCCGTAACGGATTTTGCGGTAATGCATCCTACAAACTTTTCATTGGCAGCGGAAAGAAAGATCTCCTGTGACGACGCACAAAAAGGCTGTCTGGACTGTAAGGCATCCACCACAATACAGGTATCAATGATTGCTTTCATATATTACCGAGGCGCTCCTCTCTGGCTTCCTCCAAGGACATAGTGTCCGGGAGAATTCCGAAAAGAGACTTTGCGGTATCGACCTTATCCTGAAAGGGATTGGTGAGCTTGCAGATTACCTTTCCGTTTCTTGTGATGTAAACATCTTCCGTTGCCGACAAAAGAAGATATTT
>DCGM01000034.1:0-134 GCA_002315255.1 Lachnospiraceae bacterium UBA1778 | reverse complement strand
CGTAATCGACATAACGATTCCTCCATCAAAAAATCTTTCCCGATCATTATATATAAATCGTACGAAAATGTCTATATATTTCGTACGAAATAATAACTGCGTCCCGAAGCCGGCGCCTGTGAAAAGGCTCATAC
>DCGM01000003.1 GCA_002315255.1 Lachnospiraceae bacterium UBA1778 | reverse complement strand
GGGCGTGTTCGCCACCTACTATACGAGCAATGTCTCGAATACGGATGACGGCTATGTCGTTCGTTCGCGGATGTATTTCGGCGATACTGAAGTAGAGATTCAGATGACGCTTTTAATTGATGTGGCTACCGAAAACTATATGACCGGCGAAGTCACCTACGGAATCTATGACGCAAAGCCGTTGACGATCGATAAGGTGCTTTCTGTCGGTGAAAAGATGGGTAACGCAGGATTAAACACGTTACTCGGCATGGGAACGGTTTTCATCGTCCTCATTCTGATCTGCCTCATCATTTATCTGTTCGGATTTATTAATAAATTCGAAAACAGAGCAAAAGGAAAGAACGATAAGAACGTGCCGGCGGCTCAGGATATTGAGATCCCGAGCGTTACTGCAAAGAATGCGGCAGACGACACGGAGCTTGTAGCAGTCATTGCGGCGGCCATCGCGGCGGCTGAAGGAACGGATCCGAGCGGAATCATCGTTCGTTCTATCCGGAAAGTTGGAAATGCAAATACCTGGAAGAGAGGATAAATTATCATGAAGAATTATACGATTACGGTTAACGGAAATGTTTACAATGTAACGGTTGAAGAAGGAACGACCGCAGGTGTCGTCCAGAATGTCGCTCCGGTCGCAGCACCGGCAGTCAAGGCAGCCGCTCCGGCAGCTCCGGCAGCAGGCGCGCAGGGCAGCGTTCAGATCGTCGCTCCGATGCCGGGCAAGATTTTAGGCGTTAAGGCGAATGTCGGCGATGCAGTGAAGAAGGGCCAGGTTGTCCTGATTCTCGAAGCTATGAAGATGGAAAATGAAATCGTCGCTCCGCAGGACGGCGTGATCGCTTCTATCAATACGAAGGAAGGCGCGAGTGTTGATGCCGGCGCATTGCTCGCAAGCATGAACTAAAATAAAAGGAGTCCGTTATGGATTATATTATTACTACGCTTGAGAATTTACTTCAGCAGACCGCATTTGCGACGCTGAGCTGGGGCAATTATCTCATGATCCTGGTGGCGCTCGTCCTTTTATTCCTCGCCATCAAGAAAGATTATGAGCCGCTCCTTCTCGTTCCGATCGCGTTTGGTATGCTTCTCGTGAATATCTATCCGGATATCATGGAAGAAGGCGGCCTTCTGCATTATTTCTTCCTGCTGGACGAATGGGCTATCCTCCCGTCGCTCATCTTCATGGGTGTCGGCGCAGGTACGGACTTCGCCCCGCTGATTGCGAACCCGTCGAGCTTCTTACTCGGCGCGGCAGCACAGTTCGGTATTTATGCCGCATATTTCCTTGCAATTCTCCTCGGTTTCAATGATAAGGCAGCCGCAGCTATCGCTATCATCGGCGGCGCTGACGGCCCGACCTCCATCTTCCTCTGCTCGAAGCTTGGACAGACGGAATATATGGGACCGATTGCAGTTGCAGCTTACTCTTATATGTCTTTAGTTCCGATCATCCAGCCGCCGATCATGAAGCTTCTGACGACGGAAAAAGAGCGGAAGATCAAGATGGGTCAGCTTCGCCCGGTTTCCAAACTGGAAAAGGTCCTGTTCCCGATCATCATCACGATCGTGGTCAGTATGATTCTGCCGACGACTGCACCGCTTATCGGTATGCTGATGCTTGGCAACCTCTTCAAGGTTTGCGGCGTTACGAAGCAGCTCTCTGAGACAGCTGAAAATGCGCTTATGTACATTGTAGTCATTATTTTAGGAACCTCTGTCGGTGCTACGACCTCCGCAGAAGCGTTCTTAAAGTTCGATACGCTGAAGATTGTCGCCCTTGGTCTCGTCGCATTTGCATTCGGTACCGCTGCCGGCGTTCTGTTCGGCAAACTGATGTGCAAGATCACGAAGGGAAAAATCAACCCGTTGATCGGTTCCGCCGGTGTTTCCGCAGTTCCGATGGCAGCGCGTGTTTCGCAGAAGGTGGGTTCGGAAGCCGATCCGACGAACTTCCTTCTCATGCATGCAATGGGCCCGAACGTGGCCGGCGTCATCGGTACGGCAGTTGCAGCCGGAACCTTCATGGCTATTTTTGGCATTAAGTAAAGGAGACTGACATGGCTATTGAGAAAAAACCTGTAAAGATTACAGAGACGGTGCTCCGTGATGCGCATCAGTCCCTGATTGCTACCAGAATGACGACGGAAGAGATGCTTCCGATCGTCCCGACGATGGATAAAGTCGGTTATCATGCTGTCGAGTGCTGGGGCGGCGCTACGTTTGACGCTTGCCTTCGTTTCTTAAAGGAAGACCCGTGGGTCCGCTTAAGAAAGCTCCGCGACGGCTTCAAGAACACGAAACTTCAGATGCTGTTCCGTGGCCAGAACATCCTTGGCTACAACCATTATTCAGATGACGTAGTCGAGTATTTCGTACAGAAATCTGTCGCGAACGGCATTGACATCATCCGTATCTTCGACTGCTTCAATGACCTTCGGAACTTAGAGACCGCGGTCAATGCAGCGAAGAAGGAAAAAGGCGAAGTCCAGGTTGCGCTTTCTTACACGCTTGGCTCCGCTTATACACTTGATTATTGGCGTGAGACCGCGAAGAAGATTGAAGACATGGGCGCAGATTCTATCTGCATCAAGGATATGGCTGGTCTTCTGATCCCGTATGAGGCGACGAATCTCGTCACCGCATTGAAGGAAGGCGCGGATATCCCGATCGAAATGCATACGCATTACACCTCCGGCTGCGCGGCTATGACTTATATGAAGTCGGTCGAAGCAGGCGCGGATATCATTGATACTGCGATTTCGCCGTTCGCAATGGGCACTTCCCAGCCGGCGACCGAAGTCCTCGTTAAGACGTTCGAAGGAACTCCGTATGACACGGGCCTGGATTTAAACATCCTCGATGAAGTTGCGAACTATTTCCGCCCGATCCGCGAAAAATATATCGCTTCCGGCCAGATGTCCACGAAGGTTATGGGCGTTAACGTAAAGACGCTTATGTACCAGGTTCCGGGCGGCATGCTTTCAAACCTCGTTTCCCAGTTAAAGGAAGCGCATGCAGAAGATAAGTATGATGCAGTTCTGGAAGAAGTTCCGCGTGTCCGTAAAGACCTCGGTGAGCCGCCGCTTGTTACGCCGTCCTCGCAGATCGTCGGTACGCAGGCAGTTCTGAACGTCCTTCAGGGCGAGCGCTATAAGATGGTCACGAAGGAAACCCGTAAGGTCCTTCATGGCGATTTCGGCAGCACCATTAAGCCGTTCAATGCAGAACTCCAGAAGAAGATTCTGGGTGATGACGAGCCGATCACCTGCCGTCCGGCAGACCTGATCCCGCCGCAGCTGCCGAAGTTCGAAGAAGAAGTCGCACCGTATAAGCAGCAGGATGAGGATGTCCTTTCCTACGCGCTGTTCCCGCAGGTTGCCACGGAATTCTTCAAATACCGCGATGCGCAGCAGAAGAAAGTCGACGTCAACGTCGCTGACAAAGACACTCAGAGCTATCCGGTTTAATCTTTGACCGGCGGCTGTTTGCTGTCCTCCATTATTCTACGGCCTAGTCGCTCGTTTCCTACGAGATTGCAGGCAGTTTTAGGCAGTTATGCCCCCTTGACCGCCCGGACAAGCGGGAGAGATGTCGTAGAAGCCGGATAATAACGGAATGGTTCTATCAAGGACGGCTTAGGACTGTCTATCATTCTACGGCCTAGTCGCTCGTTTCCTACGAGAT
>DCGM01000020.1 GCA_002315255.1 Lachnospiraceae bacterium UBA1778 | reverse complement strand
GCTATGCAAAGGTCATCAACCTCGATAAGGATTCCGAGCCCGACATCTATAATGCCATCAAGCGCAACGCACTGCTGGAGAATGTTTCACTGGACGATGCAGGCAAGATCGATTTTGCCGATAAGTCTGTCACGGAAAACACTCGCGTATCTTATCCCATCAACCACATTCAGAATATTGTCCGTCCTGTTTCCACGGCACCCGCTGCCAAGAATGTGATCTTCCTGTCTGCCGATGCCTTCGGCGTTCTGCCTCCCGTATCTATCCTGACCCCGGAGCAGACCCAGTACTACTTCCTCTCCGGCTTCACCGCCAAGCTCGCCGGAACCGAGCGCGGCATCACCGAGCCGACGCCGACCTTCTCGGCAGCATTCGGCCAGGCATTCCTGGAGCTTCCGCCGACCAAGTACGCAGAAGAACTCGTCAAGAAGATGGAAAAGAGCGGCGCGAAGGCTTACCTCGTCAACACCGGCTGGAACGGCACCGGCAAGCGTATCTCCATCAAGGATACCCGTGGTATCATTGACGCGATCCTGAACGGCGACATCCTCACCGCTCCGACGAAGAAGATCCCGCACTTCGATTTCGAAGTCCCGACCGAGCTTCCGGGCGTCGATCCGAAGATCTTAGACCCGCGCGACACCTATGCGAACGCAGCAGATTGGGAAGCAAAGGCTCAGGACCTCTCCGCACGGTTCATCAAGAACTTCACGAAGTACGAAACCAATGATGCCGGCAAGGCGCTCGTCGCAGCAGGCCCGCAGCTGTAAGGTTTATTGATCATTATTTAAGGCCCCCGGTCCGAAAGGACCGGGGGCTTTAGTAAACGGCATATTTTGAGAAATCCGCAGGTTTTAGACTGCGGGTTTTTTTGTTTTAGCGGATTGCGCTAACAGCATATAAATGATCGAATCATTTTACGGATGCCACCGTTTTTATGTTATATCGAGGTGGGGGAGCATGCGGATCATCTATATCGGAAGGGCTGCCGTGACAGCTGAAAGAGCGTTTTTGGGGCAATGTAAAATTTGATTTAGTTATTTCTGGAAGATGTGTTATGATCTAAAAACTGCATCGGAAGTTCTTATAGCACAGGTAGTTTGAAGAAACGGCCGGTTTGTAAAAACATTGCGCATAACTGAACTGAAAGATGAACCAAATATGGTACATCACTTGGCGCATACTGTTTTTACTGTCTTGAGGTTTCTATGAACACCAGTCCGATAGTAGTGAAGCATTGGGAAATTCTATTAAATGGATTTCTCCCCGTTGTAGGAATGACAAATAAACCAAAAACAGAAAGGGACAAACAATGAAAATGGTTGGAGCAATTGTTCATCACAATTTTTTTGGAAAAGGTACCATTGTGAATTCGGAGGGAATCCGGATTACAGTTAAGTTTGATGGGATTGAGAAAGAAAAGAAATTCCGATACCCGGAAGCGTTTGGAAGATACCTGATGTTTGAGGAAGTAGAACTGGAGAATGCGGCTGAAAGCCTTAATGAAATGATCATTAAGGAGAAGAAGGCCAGAATAGATAGTATAGACGAGAAGATTCAAGAGGTTCTTGGAAAAATGAAAGACAAAAAAGGCAAGTCCAAAGATGGGAGTGAAGAAATGGACGAAGCCAAAGACGAAGCAAAGGACAAAGGCAAACCGAAAAAGAAGAGAAAAGAAAGAGAAGTTTGAAGAGGGTTCTACTTGCAATGAATCGTTTTCCGCTCTGCACCACATCATAAGTGGGAACGGAAAACTCCTTTTTGAAAGTCATACACAAAGTCGTTTGACTTTCTATTTCTATTATGGTATGATTCATTACAAGAGAAAACAACTTGAACCCGAAAAGAACTTCAAACGGAATGTTTGGAGTTCTTTTTTTGTTTTTTCTCAAAAAGGAAATAAGTCATTACACATCGATATGCGTATCAACACAGAACAAAAGGAGAAAAAATGATGAGAAACTTCAATCTTAACAATGCAACTACAAAGTGTTACTTCACAGACTTCAACACAGACGATGTCCTTTGGCTCGACGGCTTTAAGGATGAGATTTATGGTTACGAGATCCCTTGTGCTTGGGTGGTCGAGAAGGGCGAGAACGGATATCTCCTTTGCAACGGAGAACACTTCCGCTATCTGCCTATGGAGGATCTGAAGAGCGGAAAGGTAGCAGCGTCTCTTTGGGGGAAGCTTTCTCGGAAAGATATGGCGGACTTCCCGCCATATTCGGCCGCGTAAGGGCTTGGCGCAAAGAAGCAGAGTTGGGTGCTTTACCCATAGCAAAGAGAAAGGGAAAAAGAAAATGGAAGAGAAAAGCAAGAAGAAGTTTAATGACATGGTAACGATGGTTAATTATTCTGATACGCTTGAGAATCGCTCGGATGATTCTTCTGCCAAAGTGGTTTGTGACAGTTCACGGATGTTCTTCAAAGAAATCAAGAATCATCCGCTTCTTACGGAAGAAGAGGAACGCGAGACTGCTCTCCTTGTGGCAGCGGGGGACCGTGAAGCTCGCGAAAAGATGATTTCGTCGAATCTTCGCCTTGTGGTTAGCATTGCCAATCGCTATTCAAATCTCACGGGTTATGGCTTTGACTTTATGGATATTATCCAAGAAGGCACTATTGGCCTGATGAACGCTGTCGACAAGTTTGACGCTTCATTAGGGAATCGCTTTTCTACCTATGGAAGCTGGAGTTTATAATCGAGAACCCGGCAATCAGAATGAAAACTGTAAGTACTGCCGTATGAAGGGAATCTGCGAGTGGGAAAGCAACGAAATGATTTCAGGTGGAGGTGAAGATGATTAAGATGGATCCTGACCAGACTGCGAGATATCGCATCAGAAACGAAGTTGATAAGAATTTTTTCGTCGAAGCCGGTGCAGGCAGCGGAAAGACGACCCTCCTGGTAGACCGGATGGTCGAGATGGTCCGGAAAGGCTATGACGTCAGTAAGATTTCCGCTATCACATTTACGAAAGCGGCAGCGAATGAGTTTTATGAGCGGTTCCAGAAGAAATTGTCCGAGAAATTGTCATCGGCTGCATTGTCCTCGAATGCGACGCAGGAGCTGAAACTGGAGCGTGAGAACATCGAGAAAGCATTAAAGGATATCGACCTCTGTTTTATGGGGACGATTGACAGCTTCTGCCAGATGATTATCTCGGAGCATCCGATGGAAGCAGGCGTTCCTTCAAATGCGACGGTGAAATCGGACGAGGAGATGAATGCGCTCTACCGTCAGGTCTATTCGGATATTCAGAAGGGCGTTTATGGACCGGACCTGAAAAAGAAATGCTTGCGCGTTAAGCATTATTTCTATAATGCCGAAGCGATTTTCCTCGACGGAATGAAGTTCATGATGGGGACGAAGAACGCCGAACTGCAGTTTGATAAGCCGAAGGATGAGACGCTTGATGAGATTTTTAAGAAGGAGATTGCAGGGGTTACAGAGGCTTTTAGAAACCTTTACGATCATCCAGAGTTTATTGATGATGACGGGAAAGGAACAGCTAAAGCAAAAGAACGGTTTCTTCATTGAAGGAAGGCGCTGAATTCCTTTCTGATTTAGTTTTTGACCAGAAGAAGCAGGAACGCTGCTTACAGCTAATGGAGGGAAGCGACCGGGTTCATCTCGCAAACCTTCACAAAGTGAAAGGATTGGAAGCACCTATTGTTATCTTGGCATTATCATCTGATTTTAAACAAGGGGCTTCATCTAGTGTGATTTATCACAATGGAACCGCACAGAAATGGGCATTCAAGTTGGATAATTTTTCTTTTAATGATGTTTATCAGAAAGAATCCAAAAACGAGCAGGATGCATCCAAAAACGAGCAGGATGCATTCAAAAACGAGCAGCAAATCCTTGATGCAGAGAAAGCTCGTCTTCGTTATGTGGCTGCAACTCGTGCGAGCAATGTTCTGATTATTCCGAAGGAGACTGATGCGCAAGGAAAAAGCCGGGGCTTCTGGGAGAAGTTATTTGGAAATATGCCCGAAAAGCATAAGATTTTTGACTTGATAGCTTTTCCGGTATCCAAAGATAAAGAAGAGGAAGCTCCTGCTTGTGCGGAGGCAGAACCCCAGACTTCCGAAGAAGCCAGTACAACGACTGTCTTCACTGCCAGCACTTCCGCGAACCCCTCCTATAAGATTGAACTTCCCAGCAAGGCGAAGTTGAAGCTTCCGAGAAAAGTCGCAGAAGATATCGCAGAAGATACCACGAAAGATCTCGCTGAAGATGTGGCGGAAGAAACCAAACCGGATTCATTAGCTGACCCGTCCGGTAGTACCTCTACGAAGCCCGTTTCCGTCTCCCTTAATCCGGCGCTTCGCGGCACGCTCATCCATCGCCTGATGGAAGTTCTGGTTACCTCAAAGAACCAGGGCGATCTGAACGACATCGTCCGGCAGATTATCAAAGAATACGATGGGACGAGTGCGGAATATGAGACGGAACTTTTGACGGTCGGCGAGCAGATTCGGAACGGCGGATATCCGCAGAAAAACGAGGCGCCGCAGGACATCTTAACAGAACTTCTCAGCGCGGAGCAGGTTATTTGCGAGATGCCTTTCTGCTATCGGAAAAAGAATTTCAACGCAGAGAAAAAGAATTCCGCCGGAGAGAAAAAGAATTCCGACGAAAATGTGGTAATGTACCAAAATGGGGTCATGGATGTGCTATACTATAAGAGTGGCGAGTGGCACATCATTGATTATAAGACCAATGAAGAGTCCAATGGCCTGGATGAAGAGTATGCAGAGCAGCTTAAGGCATACGCGGACGCCTTCCGCGAAATGAACGGAAAAGAGGCGGACGCAAAGATTTACCACATCGGCTGACTTACAATAAAGATTTAGGAGGTCTTCATGCCCGGAGGTTATGGCGAAAAGAAAGAAGCGTTGTTTCGGATTTTCCAGATTCTGATGGAGAAGACCGATGAGAATCATCCGCTCTCCCAGAAGAAGGTTGAAGAGTTGCTGGATAAGGAATATGGCATTGTCATCGAACGGAAGGCCGTCGCGCGGCACTTAAACGACCTTCTCCAAATGACTGCGGTCGGGATGGCGGAGCAGCTGGAGCGTGGGCCGAAGGGATGGTATATGAAGCGGCGAGTCTTTGAAGACACCGAACTTCGGATGCTCATTGATATGGTGCTGTCCTGCCGGTGTTTTGACGAGAAACGCTCGAAGGAGTTATATGAGAAACTGATTTCGCAAGGAAGTCCGACGATTAAGGATAGTACCAAATACGTTTACTCTTTGGAAAAAGGGAACAAGACCGAAAACCAGACGGTGGAGGCCAATGTTTCCGTCATTGATGAGGCTATCCGCGAGAACCGGAAGATTCAGTTCGATTATATGGCATATGGCGCCGACCGGAAGCTGCATAAACGGTCGGATCACTGCGTGAGCCCGTACCACATGGTATTCCGGAACCAGAATTACTATCTCGTGGCGTTCCATGAAAAATGGGGAAATTTTGGTTATTTCCAGATGGATCATATCCATAACATTGCCCTCCTGGATGAGCCGCGGACTCCGATGGACAATGACCCGCGCCTCAAGCAGGCAGTGAGTTTAAGCGTCATCTCGAAGGAGCGCCCCTATATGTATACGGACGATCCGGAACGGGTACATTGCCGGGTAGACGCCGCTATCATTGACCCGGTCATCTGCCAGTTCGGCACGGACATTCACGTTCTGGAGACGAATGACCCGAATGTGCTGGATGTTTCCATGAAAACAAGCCTGATGGCTATGAAGTATTGGGCGCTTCAGTACCTCGACCACGTGGAAGTTTTGGAGCCGGAGGGGCTTCGAGAGGAGATCCGGAAGTCGGTCGAAGGCGACGCAGGGAAGTACACGGGATGAAAGATGGCTCCGTGACCTTCTGAACGCGGAGAAGCAGGATTAACTACATTCCGATAGTTTGTTCGATTATAAATTTATTTTTTCCATATCGAGTACGCGAGGGACAAGCCCAATGACCGTACAGCAACCTGCCATCAGGCAAGGTGCTAATAACGTATAATAAGTTTCGCAAAT
>DCGM01000056.1:24394-25023 GCA_002315255.1 Lachnospiraceae bacterium UBA1778 | reverse complement strand
CCGGATGAACCAGATTCAGCATAGACTTAATCGTCGTAGTCTTTCCCGCGCCGTTTCGCCCGATAAAACCGGTAATGCGCCCCGCCTCGACCGAAAATGAGACGTCTTTCAAGCGGAAGGAGGGGTAAGTCTTATTCAGGTTTTTGATTTCCAGAACACTCATAAATGCCTCCAAAAAGGGCATGGATTCCGCACAGGAAATGCATGCTTCTAAAAAAAGGGCATGTATTTCACGGAGGAGAAATGCATGCCCAAGGGTTGAAATATGTGAATATTGTAAACTGTAGTTGCGGACGTGTCAATCAACTGAAGATGACACAGGGATATAAATATCGTTAAGTTAGGTTGCGGTCAGTGTTCAGGTTTCGGTCAGCTTTCAGTTATCTGCTCCGCTTTCAGTCTTCTGCGTTTTTGTTCTTTCAAGCTCACAGTCAAAGCGTGCCAGCACCTCCAGCATATCATCGGGCAGATAGGTCTCGCCGGCAAAGCGGATCGTTTCAGGAATTCCGTAGAAGGCCTCCGCCATAGCCCCGGCAATCGCTGCCAGCGTGTCCGTATCTCCGCCGAGCGAGACTGCATTGCGGACGACGTCCTCGTAGGACTCTCCGTCAAAGAACGAGCGAAGCGCC
>DCGM01000056.1:2112-24369 GCA_002315255.1 Lachnospiraceae bacterium UBA1778 | reverse complement strand
ATGAATCCTGGCAGGATTCCACATGATCATGCCGTCTTCTCATCTGATCAAGCGGTTCGGAAATATCATAACCGAATTCCTCCTCGATATACTGATAAATCTCCTCCTTCTTGCAACCGGTTCGGGCCATGAAGATCACCGTCGCGGTGCATTCAGCGCCCTTGATTCCCTCCGGGTGATTATGCGTAACCTCCGCCGTCGCCCGCGCCACCTCGCGAGTTCTTTCCAGCGAATCATAAAGCCAGCCTGCGGAAGACACCCGCATCGCCGAGCCATTGCCATAGCTTCCGTACGGCTGCGGATCGTGATCCCTGAACAGCCATCCGAAGAAGCGTCCGCCATAGCCCGCATTCGGGTATCGATGGCCCCAATACTGCATGCTCTCTATCACAGCTTTCTTAATTTCCTCTACGTTTGCATGGCGGCCTGCATTAAGAAGCCCCTCGCCCACCGCAATCGTCATCGCCGTATCATCTGTAAAGGAATCTTCCCGGGTGAACAGCCTGAACTCCTTTCTTCTGTCGCCTCGATCAAACTCAAACCTGCAGCCTATGATATCTCCAAAAATCGCTCCGTACATAATATGTCCTCCTTTATCTGTTTTGTTTTTTCTGCTTCAAACCTTACAAGGATATACTAGCATTTTCTTTTTAAGAAATGGTCAACCGTGCGGAGACTTTTAGCGTGCGCGCTTTTTTTAATCATACTTTATCAGCCCAGGACAATCAAAATCAAAGAGAATGCTTTCGATATTCCCCAGGTTATATTCCCGATTCATGATGCATCCCTTGATGACGAGATCCGTTTTACTGCTGTCGCTCAGTGTCCACCCTGCCCTACCGATCAGATCCTGCGTCTCAGAAACATTCAAATGTAATGATAAGCACAAAAGAATCGCCGTTTTTTTATTCGGATGATAGTTTTTATCGGACTGAATCTTCGAAAAAACCTGCTTTGAGATATAACCGTGATATACTTGCGGCCCCGTTAAACCACGCTCATCAATAATCTCGAAAAGTTTTTCCTGGAATGTCTTATCCGACCGGGCAAGCAGATCGCCTAAATCGATTTTCTTTTTCGCTTCTGTCCGCCCAGCGGTCGTGCTTGCTTCGGATTCAGCATGCCTTAAGTTCGCCCTTAAATTAAGCGGCAGTTTTCGATCGGATCCTTCCGGGAAATGGGTGTATTCTCTTCTTTTTGCTTCTTCCACATAGTTCGCATCGACAAACTCGCGGACATTCTCCACCACATTGCCGGACAGTTCAAATGCCCTCTTATCGAAAACGACCAGAATCACTTTCATACTGTTTTCCATGAGAAATGCCTGAATCGCGGACAATGCGGTCTGAAGCGCCTTATCATTCGGAAAACCATATCCGCCGGTGGAAATCAGCGGAAAAGCGACCGATCTGCACTTGAGTTTGTACGCAAGCTGAAGGGAGTTCTCATAGCACGAACGGAGGATGTCAAACTCGCCTTTGTCTCCGCCTTCCCACATAGGACCGACCGTATGGATGATATACTTGGCGTCCAGCCCGAATGCCGGTGTCTCCACCGCTTCGCCTCTCGCAATGTCGCCGATCTTCATCCGCGCCGCCAGTAAGAGTTCTTCCCCGGCCGCTTTATAGATTGCGGAATCCGTACCGCCGCCATAAATCGGCTTCGGATTGGCCGTGTTCACAATCGCATCAGCCTTCACTTTCGTAATATCATTTCGGATAATCTGAAATGGCATCCCGGGCCTCCTTTCTTCATGTTCTTTCGTCTCAATTTCTAGTCTTTATCCACCACATGGCGCCCCGCCCGTTCTGCAGACCATTCGGGAGAGAAAGCATTAAATAAACATGGCCAAAAAATGCGGCAATGTAAACTTCTTATTTGCTATTCCCACATTTCCGGAAACAAATTTATACGCAATGCTCGGTTCAAAATTTGCCACGAAGGTATCAAGCGATTTTGTCGGTGCATTGCCTGCCTTCACCTCTATCGGAATGACCTCGCCGTTCTTTTCAATAATAAATTCAAGTTCACAGCTGTCATTCGGCTTGTAGTAATGCAAGGTATAGCCGTTTTTTACAAGTGTTTCGGCAATAAAGTTTTCGAAAATACCGCCTTTAGCAAAGCCCTTCAAATCTCCGTTTAACAGCGCCTGTTTTGTGGCAAAACCGAACAGTGCCAGCAAAAGTCCTGTATCGGCAATATAAAGTTTAAACTCATTTTCCTTTTCGTATGCATTCAAGGGTAGCATGGGTATTTCCACATTATGGCACATATATGCCATATTCGCATCATGAAGCCACTGCACACTGCCGCCGTATTTTCGTGCGGTGGCATTATGTTCCACCTCGGAATACTTAAACTTTTTGTTTTCACGAGCAAGCTGACGTGGAATTGAATCATAGCATTTTCGCACCTTCGTTTTTTCCGCGCCCTTAGCGTGCTGAGATACATCGTCAGCATAAGATGCTAATATCTTGTCCTGAAGTTCCTGGACCTTTGTGAAGTCCTTGTATTGGGCAAAGTTTGCCACAACCTCGGGCATTCCACCTACAACAAGATATTCACGGATAAGCGCTTCAAATTTAGCGCAGATTTCTGTCGGTACCTTTTCTTCATTCTCGTAGAAACTTTTCAGATATGAAACCGTTTCAGCGGTATAACCGTAAGCCCACAAGAATTCTTCAAAATCCAATGAGTACATCATTACTGATTTTTCATATCCGACGGGGATGGATTCTACCATCTCCACTTCTTTATCACCATCCTTTCCGTAGGAAAGACCTAATAAAGAACCTGAGGCGATAACATCGTATCGTCCGTCTTCTGCCAGAAATTTAAGCGCCGTGCGGGCACCTGCACATTTCTGAATTTCATCCAGAAAAATAAGCGTTTTCCCTGGTATCAGCTTCACTCCCGGAATATTTGCCGTCATTCGCTTATAGATTTCCTCAGCAGTTTTATCACCGTCAAAAATAATCTTTAAACTCTTTTGCTCGTGAAAATTGATTTCCACAAAACTCTCATATTCAGTTCTGCCAAACTGACGGATAAGATAGGTCTTACCTACCTGTCTGGCTCCTTTCAGCAAAAGACACTCGTTTTTGTGCTCGCTTTTCCATTGAAGCAATGTGTCATACATCTTTCGTTTCAGCATAAAAAACACCTCTCTGATTACCGAGATAATAGCATAGTATTCTCGATAAATCAAGTGATATGCATATTTTAGGATATTGTAAAATCAAAATAATGCATATTTTAGGATATTATAAAATCAAAATAATGCATATTTTAAGACACTCCTTCAATTCCGCACATGAAGTTCCGGGGCTGCCAGTTCGTGTTCTTCCGTGAAGGCCGCAGCTTATGCGGCCTTCAAAGGAGTTTCTTTCGCGTACCAGCACCCTTCGCTCCGGCTAACATGGATTTCCGGATAGATGGCGCAAATATTGACGAGATGTCTGCTGACGGCCTTCCGCGAAACCGAAATCTCGTACGGATATTCTTCCAGCCGGTTCACCAGATCATTGATTCGAAGGTGCCGTGAAGAATTCGTGCTTTCGGTCAGAATCGTATAGAGGAATAACGGCAGTAAAGACTCCATCTTATTCCTGCATTTCGGGCCCTCAATCTCTTCTTCGTCATAAAACGGATACAGCTCTGCGTTTAAAATGTAATCATTTCCCTTCATCTCTACCCTCCTTTTAAGTTGATGATGGCTTTCGGGAGCATTCCTGCTCCCGAAAACTGATCCCTTCTACCCTACCATTATCCGTTAAATCATGTAGCTTAAGCTACAAAATCTAATAATCTTTTTCTGTTCTCCGGCTTCCGGAAACGGCTTAAGGCCCTCGCCTCAATCTGGCGGATCCGTTCCCGTGTCACACCGAATTTCTTTCCGACTTCTTCTAAGGTTCTCGGACTTCTTCCATCCAGACCAAACCTTTCAATGATCACTCTTGCTTCTTTCGGATCGATCCCGTTTAAAATCTCCATGATGATCTCTCGAAGCTCTTTCCCTTCAATCGCCTCCTCAAATGGAGCCGTCCGCTCGTCCGCCACCAGGTCGCCGAAGGATTCGTCGCTGTCCTCATAAGCATTGTCATCAAGTGACTTGATTCCGATTGAAAAGGCGCGATATTCCTGAAGTTCTTCGGCCGTAAGCCCGCATGCTTCGCTGAGCTCCTTCTCGGACGGCTCACGCCCGAACTTCTGTGCCAGTTCCATCCTGACCTTTTTAATCTTATTCATCTTCGTCTGGATATGCACCGGCAGGCGAACGGTACGGCTGCAGTTCTCAATCGCCCGAATGATCGCCTGCTTAATCCAGTACATCGCATAAGTAGAAAACATGATTCCTCTTTCAGGATCAAACTTTTCCACAGCAGTCATAAGTCCGATGTTTCCCTCCTGAATGAGGTCCATAAAGCTGAGATTGTAATTCGGATACTTCTTCGCAATGCTCACCACCAGCCGGAGATTCGACTCAATCATCTTCTTCCGTGCTCCCAGATCGCCTGCATGTGCTCTTCTGATTAAGTCGCATGCCTCTTCCGGGCTTAATACCGGATGTTTGCCGATCTCATTCAGATAGAACTTCTCAGCTGAAGAATAACTAACGCCCTCTGAGGTTTCCGGTTTCTGGCTCTTTTCCGGATTATCTTTCAGATCTTCCATCGGGTCCCATTCCCGATTATTCTTCTTAACCTCATCCTCAGCCATGATGTCTTCCAGATAAATGTTCTCTTCAGAAATTCTCGCCATCTGGTTTCCCCCCCTTCGATCATTCTGTTGATTATAGTATAAACTATGCCATGTCCGATTTTTGGTACATTGTTTCCCGCAGCCGACACATCTTCATGCGCCTTACGCGCAGAAGCCGAACGGCCGCTTCTCCGGGCGCTTATCACATCCCGGAACTTCAATGTCCTCCTCGCAAAGAGTAACTACGTCGGTCTTCCGAAGCTTGTCGATGTCCATCGAAAGAAGGCGGGTAGCCTGCGCCATCTTCGCTTTCTCGATCACATTGCGGGCATAACGGCCGTTACCGAAGTCGCTATGGGTTACTGCTCCCTCGAACAGGGTCCTCAGCTTCTCGCAGGCGCCCTCCGTCATTTCCAGACCCTTCTGTTTCGCTATGAGCTTCGAGATCTGGCAGAGTTCGTCCGCATTATAATCTGCAAACGGAACATGGAACGCGATTCTGGAACGGAGTCCCGGGTTCTTCTGAAGGAAGCCCTTCATCTTATCCGGGTATCCGGCGAAGATCACCACCACGTCGTCCCGGTGGTTCTCCATCTCCTGGACGATCGTATTGATCGCTTCATCGCCATATGAGCCGCTCCTGTCATCGACGAGCGAATAGGCTTCGTCAATGAAAAGGACGCCCCCTTTCGCCTCGCGGAATTTCTCCTGGATGATCTTTGCGGTCCAGCCCACGTATTTCCCGACCAAATCGCCACGTCCGACCTCGACAATCTTTCCTCTGGAAAGGATTCCGTTCTCTTTCATGATCTGGGCGAACAGCCGTGCTACGCTCGTCTTCGCAGTTCCGGGATTTCCGGTAAACACCATATGCATAGAAGGCTGATCCGCCTTCATGCCTAAATCCTTTAAAACGGTCTGCGCCTTAAAATAATCCAGCGCCTGTTTGATCACCTTCTTTGCTTCTGTAAGGCCGATCATCTCCATCAGATCATCATAGGCTGAGCCCTTCGGAGGCGCCTGAACCGCCTCCTGCTTCGCAGTGACCATTTCCTTATACTGCGGAAATACGCTGGTTTTCAGTTTATCATTGTACCACTCGTCATAGATCTCGATGAGGTCGGGCGTCAGATAGCCCTTATCCGTTTCCAGCTTCGCGAAGAGCTTCTTATCGGTGCGGATCTGGCTTTCCTTCGCCAATTCTTTCAGATATTCTACGGCGCGTTCACCGCATGCCGGCTCTTCCTTCATCTCAACAATGGTAAGATTCCCTAAATACTCATAGAAAATCGCCTTTGACTGTGTACATTCACGCGGGAGGCAGAAGATGGTAAGCACCTGTTTCCGATACTTCTTCGCCATCGTGCAAAGCTGCTCAATCAACTCTCTGTCACAGCTCGCGTGATCGGTTTCCGTATCATCCTGGCCTAAATACCGGACAATGACCGTTCCGCCCTCGCAGCTGTTATATAAGTAATCATAGAGCATCGTGGAGAAATCGTCTCCCGGCTTAAAATCAAGATACGTATATCTTTGACTGCAGATACGCCCTTTTCCATACAATGCCTGCATCAGAAGCCGATATACGCTGTTTCTGACATCCCGTTCATCCGTCTGAATCATATAATGGACCGGATGCCCCTTCACCCGTGTGTTCGGCTTTCCCGCATAAATGCGCTGAAGCTCCGGGATTAATGTTTCGCGCATGAGAAACTCTTCTGCATCGCGAAGCACCTTCCTCTTCGGAGATTTCTCAATAATGTTCTCGCCAAACTCCAGATTTCTCATAAACCGCTCAACGAGTTTGTCTAACTCGAAATTCTCCAGAACTTCGCCATCATCATCACAGATATATCCTTCTCTGGAAGCATCGGAGAGCAGATTCCGAGCTGCAGCGAACGTGATCTCCGTTATAATAGGGAGGTTAACTTCTATCTCCAGCTGGGCTAAGAAGGACTCGAACAGTTCCTGAATATTCACCTGCTTCTGGCAGAAGGCGCACATCACGACGAGCTCATCTTCCGCATCAGACACAAAGGCATAAACACCCTCTTTCTGATTAAACTGCTGCGTTTTCATCGCGATCTTTCTAAATCTTTCCCGACGGCTATGACGGTTCTCATTTCCCTCTGCCCAGTTCTCGTCCGTATTTAAAGCTTCAAATTTGAAAAATTGCATAAGCTACCTCCCTCTCAATATCCATCTATCTTCCCGATGCGTAAGAAAACGCATCCCCCCGCCTGAGTATCCGCTGAACAGCATCGTTTTTCTCCTGTTCAGCTCTCTATATATAGAATACGCTGCGGCATGTCCTGTTTTCGGCACATGGCGTGAGTCCGAAGGCTCCTTCCTGCCGTCCGGTTTGCAAAAACTTATCCCGCCATCACCTCTACCATAAAAATGCCGTCTTTATCCAGCTTCAGCCGGATGCTCTTTACATATTTATCGCAGAAGCGCTCCATCTCGCTCTCTTTCGCATGGATTTTCGTGACAGCATAGATTTCACGGGTGACCTCCATCGCGCTGCGGCCGATCACGCTGTCTGCTCTCCGCTTAAGTTCACGAAGGAGCACTGCCTTCTGGAAGTCGCCTGCATTGCCGGTAAAGAAATCGTCCATCGAGCAATGAAAAATCTGATGGCTGTCAAGCGCGTCCTTGATCGCCTGGCCGCACTTGCTGTATTCGTACATGACGAGGAAATTCGCTTTCGGAAGAGAAGAAATCAGTCCCCAGAAGTCAGAATCGCTGGAGCAGAGGATAAAGGACTCAATATGGTCCTCGTAAAATGCGGTGCAGGCGCCGGCAGTCATCTTAATATCGACGAGCGATTTATACTCGCAGACGCGCTCGACATCTACATACTCGACCGGAATATTGATAAAATGCTTGAGCCAGGTCCACGCATTGGTCGTATGGTAATCATCGTAAAGGATGATTTTCTCGATCTTCCCGACCTCTTCCGGCTTCAGATTCTTCAGAACGCCATACAGCTTAAAGACATCGGAGTTCTCGCAGTCGACGATGATCGCTGTCCGGTCGCTTTTGCCAATGAAATCGTAGATTGACTGCTTCGTGTAATCCACCGCGTCATGGAGCTTCGAAGCGTCCGTAAATTTTTCGCCGTGCTGCGCATAGACCGTATTGACGAATTTGTTATCCGCAATCAGCAGGTTTCCGACGTCTTCCGGTTTCCAGTTGATATACATTCCATACGGATACTTCAGTTTATTTTCGTGGAACTGCTTGAACTCTTTTTTCAGCACTCCGTCTTTTTTATATCCCGGGTTGTAAAAGAGCTCTTTAATATAGTCAAATTTCAGCCATTCCGGGAAGAGATTCTTACAGTCTGAGATGTGGTCAGCAATCAGCTTTGTAAAATAGACCGAATAATCATCCGGAAGATAATTGGCCTGTACCGCTGATATTCCGGCCTTTGCAAGGCGCTTGATAGCGCTCTGGTCGAACCAGTCGATCCGGTCAATGTTCTTCATATCATAACGGATCAGGCTGCCGGTATCTGAATAATTGTTTAAAAGCTGCGACCGGAGAATACAGATATCGCGGATAACCGTCGCTTTTTCATTTTTCCGTAATGCTTTCGCGATTTCCGGATTCTCGGCGGCAAAGGTTCTTTCAAAATATTCGTCCCGCACGCCCAGCATATAGGCCATCGTGGTTACAATCTCTGTTTTAGCGGATGTCTTGTATTCCGGGGCCTCGGCCGGCCGGATCGGGAAGTCTTCGCCTTCAAAGAGCTGTGATAATTTACTGATGTCATTAACTGATTTACACATGTTTTTTCTCTCCTTCTCTCTTTTTACTCCCCGACAGGGGCCAATATCTGTTTTAGTAAATGAATTATAAGAGATGTGGTGTACCAAAAAACGGACAATAGCAATAAGGGTTGAAAAACTGCCTACGACCGTTTTAAAACATTGCCAAGACCACAAACATATTCCTTATCGGCAATTTATATATCAAATATAAACAACTATATCTATTGCTATTTTGCCGATAATAATCTATAATGAACTTGAAAAATCAGTATCGGAGGCCCGTATGAACTACCTTTCCGTCTCGAAAACAGCTGAAAAATGGGAACTTTCTGAGCGTAGCGTTCGGAATTATTGCGCTTTAGGAAGAGTTTCCGATGCCCAGCTTATCGGCAAAACCTGGTATATCGCAGAGAATGCAGAGAAGCCGGAACGGCTGGCACGAAAAAAAGCTTCCCCCACTCTCTTAGAGATTCTTCGGGAGCAGAAGGCAGCCAGACTACCGGGTGGTATTTATCATAAGCTTCAGATCGAACTGACCTACAATTCAAACCATATTGAAGGAAGCCGGCTCACCCACGATCAGACGCTCCTCATTTTTGAAACAGATACTATCGGCATCGAAAAAGAGGCGGTCCGTGTGGATGACATCATTGAGACCGTTAACCATTTTCGATGCATTGATAAAGTGATCGACCAGGCCGCTGCCACACTTTCGGAGAAGTTTATTAAGGAGCTCCATCTGCTTTTGAAAACAGGCACCAGTGACAGCCGGAAAGACTGGTTTGCAGTGGGCGAATATAAGAAACTTCCGAATGAAGTCGGCGGCCATGAGACCGCCCTCCCCGAAAATGTGAGCGTAGAAATGCGTAAACTTTTAGCGGATTATAATGCACTTCCGTCGAAAACTTTTGAAGATATTGTAGCCTTCCATGTAGCGTTTGAGCGTATCCATCCTTTCCAGGATGGCAACGGCCGTGTCGGGCGGCTGATTCTCTTAAAAGAATGCCTAAAAAACGATATCGTTCCCTTTATCCTGGAGGATAATCTGAAACCCTTCTACTATCGTGGTCTTCAGGAGTGGAACCGCGAAAATGGTTATCTTCTGGATGCCTGTCTCACGGCGCAGGACCGTTTTAAAGTTTACTTAGACTATTTCCGGATTTCTTATTAACTGAAAGATGTCGCAGAAAGATTACCTGTTTCCAAAACTCGTCGCATAGGTTCCGCCAAAAAAAGATTCAACCGCCTCAATCCCTTTATTCATAAGGGTTTGAGGCGGTTTTCACCAACACGTTTTGTCCTATATCTCTAAAAACTCTGACTCCGTTATGATTCGATCATCTTCACGATCGCATCCTTCGGCTTATACCCGAGTGATTCCTGAACGATAACGCCGTTTTTCACGACGACGACGGTCGGAATGCTCGCAATCTGGAAGGATGCGGCGAGCTCCGGTTCTTCATCGACATTTACTTTTCCGACCTTCACCGTTTCGCTGTATTCCTCGGCAATCTCTTCAATGATCGGCGCGAGCATCCGGCACGGACCGCACCAGGTCGCCCAAAAATCAATCAGAACCGGCTTATCGGATTCCATTACTTCCTGCTGAAAATTATCTTTTGTAATCGTGATTTCTGCCATAAGATGTTCCTCCTTAATCTTCCAATGATTTATAGTAAAGCATGCAGTGGCAGTATCCCTCGAAATCCGGATCGGCCATCTGCTCTTTAAATTCTTTACACATGCACTTGTAGTCCTCGGTCCGCTCTCGCCGGCACGGACAGTAGCCGCCCGTCTGCTTGAGACCTTCTTTTACAACCTTGACGATTTCTTCATTTTCATTGAGACGGATTTTCATATGAGACCTCCTGTCTTTCCTATCATAGCATAACGCGCCGGATGCGTCTGTGACCCGGTCGCATTTCCCCAGTGGAAGTTCTGAAGCCCGGCCGCATTTTCCTTGTGTAATCTCTGAAGCCCGGCCGCATTTCTTATTTTATCGCACGCAGTCCCGGAATATCCTTTAAAATGATCACACCGCGACGGCTTTCGATCAGCCCGTCGGACACAAACTGCTTGATCATCCGCGCGACGACTTCACGCGCCGAGTTTGTGGCGACAGCGATTTCTTCCTGCGTCATATGGATTTCTGTGCTCTTCGTCCGTCCGTATTCGGACAGCAGGAATTCCGCGAGCCGCTTGTCGAAACCGAAAAAGAGGATCTGCTGAAGAACCCACATGACTGTCGAAAACCGTTCAGTCGCGAGCTCGTAGGAAAAACAGCGGACATTCAGATTCGTCTCCATCAGTTTTCCGTAGATGCCGGAGGGAATCACGAGAAGCTCCGCATCTTTTGTGACATAAAGCTGCGGTTCAAAGGTGATCTGGGAAAGGACACAGGCGGCGGAAAGGACGCAGTTGTCGCCTGCATTGAGCCGGAACAATGTAATCTCCCGCCCTTCCTCTGACAGGATAAAGACACGGATTTCACCGGAAATCACACGGAGCATGCCGAGGCAGCGGCGGCTTCCGCAGTCGCTGGACATATAGCTCCCCGCGTCGTAGTGATGGATCAATGCGCTCATCTCGCACAAATCCTTCTCGTCCTTCGTCAGATTGTCCCAAAACGGCAGAAGTGCCAGTTCGTCCTTTAACATATCGCATCTCCCGCCGATAATATATCACATTTAGCTTTGAAATAACAGTTATTTCGGAATAAAATAAGAATTATTCCTATTATCATGTTTTCTAAATAACATAGCGCCTCTAAACGACTTTTTTCCCGAGGGAGACGAACATCTCTAAATGAACTCCTTCGCGAGGGGAAAGAAGATCTCTAAATCAACGCTTCGCGAGGGGAAAGAAGATCCCTAAATCAACGCTTCGCAAGGGAGACGAACATAAAAAACAGCCGCCCGTTTTTCACAGGGCGGCTGTTCCTTCTCTGCGCAAGCCGGCCGGAAAATCCGCCGCAAAGCGTCTTATTTGTACATATAATCGTTCCACGGGAAGTTCTGATAGAAGTTCACGTGCAGGCGGTGCAGCTCCTCGACCAGCGTACAGATATAAAGCGTCGAGCGCCGCTCCTGCGGGAAAACATCGGTATATTCGCCGTTAATATAGAGGTCAAAATACGACGAGTCGACTTCCGTGACCAATGTATAAAGCTGATGATAATCCAGGTCAAAATTGAGCGCCGGGTTTTCATCATCCACATAATGCATTCCTGTATGGTCGATCGTCATCATGCCGGTTCCGACGGGCTCCGAAGTCGCTTTGTTCTTCAGAAGATGGTCGTTCGGGATGCGGCCGATCACTACCTTTTCGCGATATGCGAAGTCCGGATTCTCGCGGATTTCACGGATGATGTCAATGCGCTGCTGCCGAACCCACTCGGACTGCGTATCCGGAATCACGCAGGAGTCGTCGAACGGATGGAAATCGTAGTAATCATCTACGCTTGCACCGTTTCCGCAGTTCTCGCATCTGATCGTATCGCCTTCGCCCTTCATCACGAAGCGCTGCTTACAGCGCGGGCATTGATAAAGGAGATCGCCGAGATTCTGGCAGGAATGACCGTTCATCTTCCAGCGGATCCGTTTCTCCTTCTGCCAGGCGTACTCGTCGCGGCGGAAAGCTTCATTGATCTTCGCGTCAATCTCTTCGACGGTCATCCGCTCGAGGTCCTCCTTCGAGAGAAGAACAGAAAGACGCGCATAGGTCTCGCCGTAGCGCTCTTCGAGGCAGACCTTCGTGTTCTGAAGATACTGTCCGTGCTGCTCGAGATAATAGACCGGAACGCCGAAATGCTTGAAAAGATGGCCGGTCTTCGGGACGATCGGCTTATTCATGCCGTCGTTCGATGCGAGCCCTTCCGGTGAAAATGCCACGACACCGCCCTGATTCAGGATTGACATCATCGCTTTCGTGCCGGCGATATCATTGGCACAGTAGTTCTTCTTCGGAATGATCCGGTTCAGTTTAAACACCGTGTGAAGATGCGAGCGGAAAAACTCGACATATCCTGCGACAATGTTCAGGCGCCGCGGATAGCAGGCCTCCATCACATAAACATGGTCGAGACGCGACAGGTGGTTAAAGATGACGAATGCCGGTCCGTCGCATTTATTGATGTCATCGACAATCTCATAATGCGGGTGATACTTCTTCGCAATCTGATGCATAACCGTGTGGTAGCCCCACCAGATGATTCTCGGCGGGATTTCAGGCTTGCGGGAAGCGAGTTCTTTTCGTAAATCCTTTACTTTGGCCATTTCAGACCTCCTTCGGATAGAATGAAAATCACCCGCTTATTTTATCATCTGTCTGCTTTTTTGACAAGTTTTTTCAGATTCCGCCCGATCAAGGCGCCATTAATAATTCGCCGCGTTGATCTCAAAATAGCTCTGCGGATGCGCGCAGACCGGGCAGACCTCCGGCGCCTTCGTGCCGACGACGATATGGCCGCAGTTCCGGCATTCCCAGACCTTCACTTCAGACTTAGCGAAAACTTCCTGCGCTTCGACATTATGGAGAAGCGCGCGATAGCGCTCTTCGTGACGCTTTTCAATCGCAGCCACCATCCGGAATTTTGCAGCAAGCGCGGTGAAGCCTTCCGCTTCCGCATCCTTCGCAAATCCTTCGTACATATCGGTCCACTCGTAGTTCTCGCCAAGCGCTGCAGCACCGAGGTTCTCCGCGGTTGTTCCGATGCCCTGGAGCTCCTTAAACCAAAGCTTCGCGTGCTCCTTCTCATTGTCTGCGGTCTGCAGGAAAAGCGCGGCGATCTGCTCATAGCCTTCCTTCTTTGCGACGCTTGAGAAATACGTATACTTGTTTCTCGCCTGAGACTCGCCTGCAAATGCGGCCTCCAGGTTCTTTTCGGTCTTCGTTCCTGCGTATTTGTTCATGTTTTTCTCCTCTTTCTTATCATTATTCGGAATCATTCTGAGTAACTTTTCTGCGGCTTCCACCGGGAAACCGGCGGGCGTGTTTTCGAGCAATGCTTTGAGCACCCGGTGAGCATTATCGCTCTGCGGCAGCATATAGCCGGACTCGCGAAGGATATCCTCCGCCACGAGGCGCTCCGATTTCGCGATTCCTTTCATCAGGCGGCGGAGGCCGTCCTTATCAGTTGTTTTCGAAATCTGCTTTGCGATCTTTTCGCCCTTCGTTTTCGACGCGGAAAGCTGATTTAAGGCGGCGACCACATTGTCTGTTTTCGGCTGCTGGGCCGGGAGTTCCGTCGGCATCATGCTGATTGCTTTACTCGGGCAGGCTTCCGCGCAGAGGCCGCAGCCATTGCATTTATTCACGTCTATAATGCTGTTCTCGGTATCGGTGGCACCGACCGGGCAGACATAGAGACAGAGACAATCCTTCGTGCAAAGACGAAGATTTCTCACGGCAACTTTCTTCATACTCATGCTCTCCCTTCCACTTTTTCAAATTTCCAGGAAGGCACCTTGCAGACCGGGCAGAGCTCCGGCGCCTTCTCGCCGATATAGATAAACCCACAGACCGTGCAGACCCAGACCTCGAGACCCTGAAGCATAGCCTCTCCCTTCGTCTGATACTGCTCGACCAGGCTGGAAAGCATACGGGTGACCTTATCGCCCCAGACGCAGATCCGCTGCGCGCCGCGGTCGGAATCCGCCTCCGCAGTCGCTTTCGACAGCGGATAATTTTCCTGAATGTCCGCTTTTAAGAGTGCGCCCAATGCTTCGACTGTACTGTCATTTTCCTCGGGAACCGCTTCGGTAAAGTAGTCGGCAATCTCCTTAAAAAGCTTCGATTCTTCCGCCTTATACTGCTTTTCGCAGCCGCGCGCCAGGTTCGAGAAAAGTGCCGCGAGCTGACCCGCAGAGAGTTTCATAAGATCCTCGTCCGCTGGGAGTGCAGTCCTTCTTTCGGTCGGCTTCGCAGTGCTTTCGGCCGGCTTTTCTTCGACCGGCTTTTCCTCTTTTACAGCCGGTTTTTCTTCGACCGGCTCAAATGCCGACTTCGGCGCGCCGCAGAGCGGACACTGCCAGGAATCCGGCAATTCATGGAACGGAACCTTCTCTTTTGCGTCATCATAGATGAATCCGCAAATCGAGCATCTGTATTGCATAGGATTACCTCCTGATCCTCATTTACGGCAGCCCAATCTCTGCCGTATCATAAAGATTATAGGACGCACTAACAGAAGAATCTGTGACTTAGTTACAAAAATAAGAATGATTCTTAAAAAGCCCCACGGACAGAATCCGTGGGGCTTTTAGCATACGCTATGGCGAGGCAGAGCCTCATCATGGTTATCTATGAAATTGTGGAGGACGACGGTTCGCCATTACCATTCGGTGCTGTCCCGTCTGGACTGCTTCCGCTGCCGATCACGATCTTTGTGATTTCTGAGGAATCCCCATAGGTGATCTGGAGCATAGCGCCCACTGTGATGTCGGAAAGTGCGGCCTGAACTTCGACATTGTTTTCGATTTTATAAAGAATCGAGGTGTCCGAAACCGTCAATGTTTTCGTCTCGCCCGTCATTCCCGACTGACTGTTCGGGTCAAATCCGCCCTGTCCATTCGGATCCATACCGCCCTGCCCGTCGGGCATGCTCGGCTGTGCGCCGCCCTGTCCATTCGGGGCCATACCGCCCATCTGGGAATTTACAGTATAGGTAATCTTGTTTCCGTCGACTGCGGTCACGATTCCCATTTCTGTAGCTGCCATCGGAGTGATGGAAGCATTAGGAACATTGTCAGATTTTTGTGAGCCGCTCGCGGCGGTTTCCGCATTGTTCCCGCAGCCTGCGAGAAGCATAAGAGAAAGAAAACAGCTGAGAGCTAAAAGTTTTGAACGCTTTTTCATCGTTAACCTCAATATTTCTTTTTAACTGCGATCAGCACGCCGATTCCGAGAACCAGCACCGACACGCCCAGAAGGATCCATTTCATCGCTTCTGAATTCATGTTCCACGCGCCGCCCGGCTGAGTTCCGCCCTGGCCGCCCGGCTGTGTTCCGCCCTGGCCGGTCGGGTCAAATCCGCCCTGACCGCCTGGCTGTGTCTGACCGTTTCCGCCCTGACCGCCTGGCTGTGTCTGACCGTTTCCGCCCTGACCATCTGGCATGCTCGGCTGTGTTCCGCCCTGCTCTGTTCCGCCCTGTTGTGTTCCGCCCTGGCTGTTCGGATCAAATCCGCCCTGCCCGCCTGGCAGCGTCTGACCGTTTCCGCCCTGCTGTGTTCCGCCCTGGCTGTTCGGGTCGAATCCGCCCTGGCCGCCTGGCTGTGTGCCGCCCTGGCCGCCCGGCTGGTTTTCGCCCTGATCGCCCGGTACCGTCGGGGTTTCACGCGAGATGGTATAAGCAGAAAGATCGTAAACATTCCCTTCAGCATCGGTAACCGAGACGATCTTCGTCACGTCGAGATTCATGAGTGCCTGCATATCGGTTCCTGTCAGGCTGACAGAGGTTCCGTCGGAAAGTGCCACGCTGGCGATCGTCGCGGTCGAAGGAACAATGCTCGAGAAGTCGACCGCATTGCCGGCCGCATCTTTAATCGTCAGGAAGGACAGAAGGTTCATGTTCTGCATTCCGGGGATATCCGTGCCGCCGCCCATACCGCCGCCGTTATTCATCGTGCCCATCGCATTCAGATTCAGCGTGCCGGTTTCGACCTTCGTGGTGTCGCCTTCGAGCTGCCGCGAAACCGCTTCCGCGCGGAGCGTGACAAACTCGGTCAATGCGCTGACGCCGCTGTCAAACTCTGCGGTCGTACAGAACTTTGTCGGGTCCTTCTCGACATACGGGCGGATCATTTCCGCCGTTTCGCTGATCATCTCCGCAAGTTCGCCGTCGGCAAACCACTTTTCGATAAACTCAGCGAAAATCTCATGGTACATTTCGGTATATGTTTCATCGGAGAAGATCCATCCGAGCATTGGCCGGTCATCGACAGAGCCGCCCGAAATCGGGCTGTCAATCGAGGTATTGACTGTGTCGCTCGCATTGTTCCCCTGGAACGTCCCGTACGCGAGGTTATAGTCCCACGGAATCATCGAAAGGACTCCGTCGCTCTCGTAGAGATAATAGTTATGAATCATCGATCCTGTATAGCTGTCGCCGTTACAGACGAAATTATGGACGACAAAATACCGGACAACTTCATCGATATCAACCGTATTTTCGAGATCTTTATACTCGCTCAGATTCTTTAAAGACTGGATCAGGCGATTCTCGTCGGCTGTGGTGACGATCGTCTTCGCGCTTGAGAAAATGTTAGAATAGCTGTCAGGATCGTCGTCAATATATTTTAACTTGACGTCGTCGCTGCCCATTCCACCGGCCATTCCGCCCGGCATCGTTCCACCCATGTCCCCTGGCATCATTCCGCCCATGTCCCCCGGCCACTCGCCTGAAGCCTCGGTTTCAGAGGCAGCGGAGGATTCCGATGTGTCAGAACTGCCGCCGAAATCGAAGTCGAAATCATCCATGTTGAAGTCCTTGCCGTTTCCTCTTCCGCCGCCGAAGCTTAAGCTGTCCGGCTTATAGAGGTCGCCGTCTTCATTGCCATAATTTCGGGAAAGGAAGCTGTCTTCGATTCCTTCGACTGCGAGATAAAGTCCCCAATCCTCTCCGTTCACCGTAATATAGGCGAAGGAGCAGAGCGGACTGTCGACGCCGAAGTTATCCATCATCTGATAGACGATATAGTCCTTCATCATCGTATAGTCCTGAATCAGATTGTTCAGACAGAGCTTATCGAGACCGTCTAGGGTGCTTCCGCTGTTATAATGATCGAACTCCAGCTTAAAGCTGTAGCGGTCGCTCCCAAGCGTCGAAACCGTGGAAAGCGAAGTATTTCCCTTCGCACGGATAGCGACATTCTTATGGCTTTCGCCGTCTATCACCACGGTGCAGGAAGCGTACTCCTCATTCTCACAGGTTTCAATGAAGCTGTCCCAATCGTTCATCACGATATCGATCTGATGAACATAAGACGTGTCGAACAATGTGCTCTCATAACGCATGGTCGGCGTTTTCACCGTGATTCCGAGAGAGCTTCCGCACATAAAGAGGATCGTGATCACCAGCATGAGCGCGACAGCAGCCATACAGATTTTATCTATATGCTTACTTGTAGACATTGAATTCCTCCTTAGCCCATGTACTCTCCGTTATAGCTGACGAGTGTGGCGCTGTTGACACCGTTCATGGCGGAAAGCGCATTGACAAAGTCGGTGTTATCGTCCTTCATCCGGATTTCCATGTTCAGTTCGACGAGGCCGTTCTGCGCGGATTTCGACTTGATGACACAACGTTCGACCTGTCCGTTGACGAACTTCATAGCCTCGGTTTCTGCCTCATGGCTCTGGCAGGAAAGAACGAGAATATACGGATTCTTGTGCGACTTTTTATTGACGAAGAAGAGAAGGATGAGACCGATCACTACGCTGCCGATGACTGCGAGCGGAATCATTCCTGCTGCTAAGATAATGCCGGCTGCGATCGACCAGAACAGGAACGCGATATCGAGCGGCTCCTTGATCGCCGTACGGAACCGGACGATGGACAATGCGCCGACCATGCCGAGCGACAGAACAACGTTCGATGTGACGGCTAAGATGACCTGCGAGGTGATCATCGTAAGCGCGATCAGCGTGACCCCAAATGATGACGAATACATGACGCCGCGATAGGTTTTCTTATAGACAAAGAAGATAAAAATGCCGATGCCAAATGCTAAAACGAGCGTCAGCACCATATCAAGCGGCGAAACCGCCGAGATGTTTGAAAGAAATTCGGAAGTAAAAATGTCAGTAAAATTCATGGTTTTCTCCTTGAAAATGTTTTAGATGATCTGTTTTTAACCGTAGATACGGCATTGCTCATATTTGGAAAAAGCAGTTACATGCCGTCCTTCCAATGTGACGGCGTCCCGGATGATGTCCGGTAGAAACTCGTCCCATTTGACCTCAAGTATGATCGGGGAATCGATAACCGGGATGGTGACTGTGTTCGGATTCAGGAAATCGGTTCGGAAATCGCCGGTCCGGATGTCATAGTCGAAGGTAACGCGCACATTGCCGGGCTTATAGATGTAAGCCTTCCGCGTATACTCGACGATCGTCCTCGGCCGAAGTCCCTGCGACTTCATTTTAGAATACAGCTCCACGACCAGCTCGCGGCTGTCATCCTTCATCCATTCGATGTCGCCGTCGACCATTCTCTGCGCTTCCTCTGCCGTGACATCGGCACTGATTTTATTACATAAGCCGTTGATCTTGCTCTTTTTTTCGAGCGTCAGATAGGAGAGATCTCCATTATAGAAGCGGATTCGGAACTTTTCGCGCATGTTCACGCCGTCAACCTTTTCGCGAAGCGCTTTATCGTAAAGATTATCGAAGTAAAGCGTCCGGCTGTGATAGATGCCGTCGATCGAGTGAGGGTCCACTTTCATGATGGCGGAAAGACGGGCGTCTAAAATCCGCTTATCCATCGCATTGATTTCATGTTTCCATTCATGACGGAATTTCATACTATCATCCTCCTTTCTTTAGCAGTTCTTTTATCGTACAGGGGTACTATAAGGGGCGGAGTTAAAACAAGGTTAAAAGCGGGAAAAGTTTAATGATTTTTATCGAAAAAAATAGGGGCTGTGAAACTCACAACCCCTGCTTAGGATATAATCTGATTATTTACTCTTTTTCTGCTTCCCGGTAAGGAGAAGGACTTGCTTCTTCCGAAGGAGACAGATTGCCAGAATCACGACTACCGCAATTCCAAGTCCGATAAAGTAGAACCAGTAGCTCTTCTCTGTTTTAGCGGAGACATACAGAACCGCGAGCGGAACTGCTCCTGATTCGACCGTCACAGCGTCATGCGAAAGTTCCGTAATCTTTTTAAGTTTTGTAGACCCGTCTTCGAAAAGAAGGAGCATATAAAGCTCGCTTTCGATTCCTTCAGGCGCCGTTAATTCTGATAGGTTCAGCGTGAAACAGCCGTCTGCCGCTTTCAGCGCTTCAGCGATCTCTGCCTCTGTCATTTTCACCACCGCATCGTTTCCGATCCGCTTCGAGAGATCCAGATTCAGCGTCCCGAGCACTCCCGCCAGGCTTCCGTCCTTCTGAAGTTCTGCCAGGGCTGTTTCTAACGCCTGATGATTTTTATATGTCATCTCCTCTTCCGAAACCCAATCCGCCGAGATGCTGATTTCTGCCTTTTCGCCTTCGGTCACCCGCTTCAGTTCTTCTGTAGTCAGAAGCTGCTCCGAAAGATTTCCGTCATATTCGAGGCCGATTTCGGCTCTGTTCGTTTTCGCTGCTGGAAGACTGATCAGCGCTTTTCCTTCGCCGATCAATATTTCAATGCTTTCGCCGGATTTTACCGACTTCCTGCCGGTTTCCGGTTCTGTCGGCTCTTCAGTCGACTCTGTCTCGCTTCCGATAACCGTCTCTGATTCGGACGGAACTGTTTCGGGCTCGGTCGGCGCAGGCTCGGTCGGCTTCGGTTCCGTCGGCTTCGGTTCGGTCGGCGCAGGCTCCGTCGACGCAGGCTCTGTCGGCGCCGGTTTTTTCGTGATATTTACGCCGCCGGAAACATAACTTACTGTCAGCACCGTCTCATCATAATCGGCCACCAGCGCTCCACTTCCGATCGACACCGCCGCAAAGCCTGATGTCCCGTCTTTCACTTTAAACGTCAGTTCCAGAATCGTGCCGTTTCCGGTGTACATGTCAAGGCACACCCACAAAGCTTCCTGACCGATCGTCCAGTCCGTATCCATCAGCTTTACGCCTTTAAAGGATACTTTTTCAAGCTTGTCGCTGTCGTAGGATAGGGGCAGCTGGAATAGGGCCACACCGGTGTTTCCGCTGATGGAAACCTTCAGTGTCACCGTATCGCCGGGATGCGCTTCCAGCGTCTGAACCGTAATGGCAGTCCCCGCAGCATAAGCCTTTTGCACCGGAAAACCCGGTGCTAAGGCTAATATCATTGCTAAGATAATGCTGATTGCTTTTAATCTTTTCTTCATACTGCGCCCATCCTTTACTCTAACTTAACGCACGGAACCTTCGCGATAAACTTCTTCAGCCGGAGAATGTCGAGACCGTTAATCTCATCGTCCCCGTTCATCTTCGAGTTCCATTCGTTAATCTTCGTATTTTCCACCTTCGCCACATATTTCATCAGGCGGAGGACGTCGAGGCCATTGATCACTCCGTCACCGGTTACATCGCCCTTGATGTACTTCGTGAGAATTGTGGATACCTTCTCCTCTATCAGCGTCTTCACTGCCGAAAGCTTCGTCGTAGTCTCCGACTTTCCGGCAGTTTGAAGCTTCGCCTTCAGGCTCTTCACTACATCGTCCGCATAAGCGGCCACAGCGGTCTTCCGTGTATCGAGCGTCGTCAATGCGAGCGCAGAAAGGTTTCCAAGTGTCACCGTTATCGCTTCTTCCGTGCAGCTTCCGTTTCCGCAGGTGCCGGTTAAGCTTCCTGTCGCATCAAGCGACGGATCCTTCGTCACCTCGTATGTCCGGTTGTGTCCGGTCGCAGAAATGACCCAGCTGTTCGCCTTAATCTCTTTCGTTCCTGCCGCATCACTGAAATACTTGCCGCAGGTACAGCTGTAATACAGGTTGCTGCCGGAATGGTCACAGGTAGCGGTAACCGCTTTATGCTCTGTGAGCTTATGCGTATGCGGAAGTGCCGGAATCACGGTTTCGACAATGATCTCGCCGCAGGTATCATCCTTCCAGGTCCACTTCGCAAAACCGGCCACACCTTCCTCCGCTGCCTTCACGATCTGATACGTGTAATCAGTTTCCGTAAGTTTCGGAAGCGTGAGTTTTACTTCGGAATCGCAGTCGTTATCGCAGGTTCCGGTCAATGTGCCCGTTGCTGCCGCAGTCGGCGCCTTCGTCACCGTATATACGTAATGGTGCGTCTTCGCGGAAACAATCCAGCTTCCTTCCACAATCTCAGTTTCGCAGATACTGTCACGGAAATATTTGCCGCATTCGCAGCTGTAATATAACGTGTTTCCGGCTTCATCGCATCCCGCTTCATGCGCTGCATGCGCCGTTAAGCTATGCCCCTTCGCCGGGATGACCGTCGTAATGACGATTACGCCGTAGGAATCCTCTTTAAGCGTCCAGGTCTCGCTTCCGCTGATTCCTTCTTCCGCTTCCTTCGTGACCGCATAGGTGTAATCCTTCTCCGTAAGCTTCGGCAGGACTACCTCGTCGATCGTCTGACAGCCGTCAAATCTACAGGTTCCGGTCAATGTACCGGCCGTGAGCTTCGTCGGAGCCGTCGTCACCTGATAGGTGTAGCTATGGCCGACCTTCGAGAGAAGCCAGCTGTTCTCACCGATTTCCAAGGTGCCTTCGGCATCGCTGAAGAATTTTCCGCATTCGCAGCTGTAATAAAGAAGATTTCCGTCTTCGCTACAGGTTGCTTCCTTCGCAGGATGCTCTGTCAGATTATGCGAATGTCCTAACGCAGAAAGCGTAAACCCGACAGAAACGGTGCCGTAGGTTTCATCCTTCAGCGTCCAGGTTTCGGATCCTTCATCGGTCTCCGTTGCCGGTGAGGAGGATATCTTCTCGTAATCCGCTTCGGAAAGCTTCGGCAGAATCACAGTCTCCGTATGGCTGCATCCGTAATGGTCACAGGTGCCGGTTAAGATACCGGTGCTGTCCTTCGTCGGCTTCACCGTTACCGTATAATCGGTCACATGATGGTCGATTGCTCCGATCACCCAGCTGTTCTCACCGATTTCCGAGGTACCC
>DCGM01000056.1:0-2083 GCA_002315255.1 Lachnospiraceae bacterium UBA1778 | reverse complement strand
AGAATTTTCCGCATTCGCAGCTGTAGTAAAGTGAATTTCCGACGGTTTCGCAGCCCGGTTCAGTGGCGGCGTGCATTGTCAGGACATGCGTATGAATAAGTTTCGGAATCACTTCCTCAATCATTACAATGCCGTTCGAGCTGTCCTTTAATACCCACAGCCGTGTGCCGGTCTTCTCTTCGGTAGCAGCTTCCGTCGTGAGCGCCGTATAGTCGGTCTCATTCAGTTTCGGAAGCGTAATGATTTCCTTATGTCCGCATCCGTGCTCACAGATTCCTTCCAGTTTTCCGGTGCTGTTCTTCGTCGGCTCGACGGTCATCGTGTAGTTCATCTGATGGCCGGTCGCCGGGGTGATCCAGGAATTCTCACCGATTTCGAGGAGGCAATCCTCGTCGCTGAAGAATAACCCGCATTCGCAGCTGTAATAGACCGTACTTCCGGTGGATTCACAGCCTGCTTCGGATTCCTCATGCTTCACCGGCTGATGGATATGCTTTCCTGCAGGAACAGGCCGATCTACCTTAACCTCGAGTCCGCCGAAGTTCGCCGTCTTCATTAAGAAGCGCTTCGTCGACTTCACAGCCTGAACGACCGGAACTACAGGCGTTTCGATAATGGTCTCGAGATAGCTGTCCTTTAAGGTCCATGATTCGCTTCCGTGCTCTGTTTCTGTCGCTTCCTTCGTTACCTTCCGCTCATAGTATTCTTCGGAAAGGATCGGAAGGACCACATCTTTCGTGCTGTCGCAGCCCGGGTTCGTGCAGACTCCGTGGAGCGTTCCGGTGGTCCGTATCGACGGCTTCACCGTGACAGAATATGTGTAAGAGTGTCCGGTCGCAGCGATCACCCAGCTGTCCTTTTCAATCTCCGTCGTAGCCTTCTCATCGCTATAATACCGGTCGCAATTACTGCAGCTGTAGTACAGCGTATTTCCGGCTTCGGTACAGGTGGCCGCCTTCGCTTCGTGCTTCGTAAGACTGTGCGTAAGAAGCGGAAGCGTTTCCTCTATCGTTACGAGCCCGCAGCTCTTATCCTTTAATGTCCAGGTGCCGACACCTGTAACGTTCTCTGTGGAGGCCTTCGTTACCGCATACGAATAATCTGCTTCGGAAAGCTTCGGCAGCGTTACCAAAATCTCTTCGGTGCAGCCTGTATTCAGGCAGACGCCTGCCAGAAGTCCGGTGCTTCCCTTCGTCGGCTGGAGCGTCATCGTATAACGGAAGTTATGCTCCTTCAGCGGGAGTTCTTCCGTGATCTTTACGACTCCATAGGTCTCATCCTTCAGCGTCCAGACAGCATTGCCCTTTACCCACTCTGTCGCTTCCTTCGTGACATCATAGGTGTAATCGTCTTCGGTAAGTTTCGGAAGAATCACGGTTTCGCCTTCCGTTTCGCCGCATTCGCAGACATAGCGTAACTCGCCTTCCGCATCCGCAGTCGGCTTCTTCGTAACCATGTACTGATACTCATGCTTATGTTCGAGCACCGCGACTGTGGTGGTGATCACCACCGTTCCGTAGGTGCCGTCCTTTAACGTCCAGACAGCTGTTCCGGTCTCATGAATCGTCGCTTCCTTCGTGATTATACGGATATATGCGCTTTCACTTAATGCCGGAATCTTCATCGTCACGATATCGCCGCAGCCGCAGGTTCCGGTAATCTCGCCGACCGAGGTCTCCGTAGGCTCCACAGTGACTTCATACGAATAGGTATGAGATGCCGGAATGGTGGTCGTAAACACGATCTTAAGTCCCTTGCCTACGAGATTCGAGTCGATAAACGTCCAGGTGGCTTCGCCCTCCAGATCATTGCCGGATGCCTTCGTAACGAGATACCGGTACTCGGTCGAATTCAGCTCCGGAAGCCTGAATTTTCCTGCTCCGTAGCCGTCGCAGCCATCATACAGGCAATACACGCGGGCCAGACCGTCTTCCGTTTCTGTCGGTGTGGTAATGATCTCTACCCGCCATTCGTGGCCGACCTTCGGAATCACCACATCCGCTTCGAAAACCTCCTGATACTGTCCTGAGCCTTCATCATAGGTATACAGTTTTCCGCAGGAAAGACAGCTCCAATACTCCTT
>DCGM01000011.1:573-20212 GCA_002315255.1 Lachnospiraceae bacterium UBA1778 | reverse complement strand
TCTGGAATGCCGGCCAGCACTTTCCAGCGATCGCGACATATTTGCGATAGCCTTTGTGGCCTTCTACCCAATCCTTTAAGGTCAGTTCGTACTGAGCCAGCTTGTTCAGAACTTCCGGCTTCTGGTTGCCGCTGCCGAGTTCGTCAGCCATATCCTTCGCAACTTCTGCGATACGCGGATCATTGGCATGCTTATTGAAAGCTTCGAACAGGTCAAGCTCGGAGTTCTCTTCGATTTCGACGCCCAGATTGTAAAGCTGCTTGATCGGAGCGTTGCAGGCTAAGAAGTTTAACGGTCTCGGACCGAAGGTGATGATCTTCAGATCGGAAAGCGCGACAACCGCACGTGCGATCGGAAGGAAATCGTGGATCATGTCTGCGCAGTCCTCAGCATCGCCGACCGGATATTCCGGGATATAGACTTTGCCGATATTGCGGAGCTGAAGGTTGTAGCTCGCGTTCAGCATGCCGCAGTATGCGTCGCCACGGCCCTGGATCAGGTTGTTCTGGGTCTCTTCTGCTGCTGCAATGAACATCTTCGGGCCGTCGAAATGCTTCGCCAGAAGCGTTTCAGCGATTTCCGGACCAAAGTTTCCAAGGTAAACGCAAAGCGCGTTACATCCGGCCTTTTTAACATCTTCTAATGCCTGAACCATGTGGATTTCAGACTCCACGATGCAGATCGGGCACTCGTAAATGTCAGCAGCGTTATACTTTTTCGCATACGCCTCGACCAGGTTCTTTCTGCGTCCGACGGAAAGAGACTCCGGGAAGCAGTCACGGCTGACCGCAACGATACCGATCTTTACTACAGGTGCATTGTTCATGGTAGATCCTCCTTATTCGTTGAACGCCGGCTCCGCGCAGTCCGCGGCCGCCTTAAGCGTACATTTTCTTGTTTTTACTATACAACACTATCGGGAAAAGCGCTATAAAGATTTATGCTAAAATTTCGCCTTTTTCTAATCATAATTTGCGATTATCAGTCCGAAGCGGCCGTCGTTTCAGCCCCATCCGTATGAAGGAAATTCCAGATTTCTTCCGCGACCTTCCGGTTGACCCCGTCGACTGCGGCGATATCCTCAATGCTTGCGGCTTTTAAGGCGTCCATATCTTCAAAAGTCCGCATCAATGCTTTCTCCCGCTTTTCACCGACACCCGGAATCTCTGAAAGGACTGATACGATGGAGCCCTTCGTGTGAAGTCCGCGATGATAGGTGATGGCAAAGCGGTGCGCTTCATCCTGGATACGGGTGATCAGATGGAACCCTTCTGAATGGCGGTCGATCGGAAGCTCTTCGTCATGGAAATAGAGACCGCGCGTATTATGATGATCGTCCTTCACCATTCCGCAGACCGGAATCTTCAGTCCGAGGTTCTCAATCACGCGTTCCGCCACATGAACCTGGCCCTTTCCGCCGTCCATCAGAATCACGTCAGGTAGCACGGAAAAATGAGCGTCATCATCGAGGGCGCGGCGGAGCCGCCGTCCGATCACCTCTTCCATCGACGCATAATCGTCCGGTCCGGAAACCGTGCGGATTCTAAACTTCCGGTAATCATTCTTCTTCGGCTTTCCGTCTTCGAAAACGACCATCGAGCCGACCGATTCGAAGCCGCTGATGTTTGAAATATCATAAGCTTCCATCCGCCGCACGCCGGCCAGACCGAGCAGGCTTTCAATCTCCCGCACCGCGCCGACCGTCCGCGCTTCTTCGCGTTTCTCGCGTTCTTTATCCTGCGAGAGAAGGTTCTCGGCATTCTTTTCGGCGAGCGCGAGAAGCTTCTCCTTCTGTCCGCGCTTCGGCACGATAAAGCTGACCTTCCGCCCGCGTTTTTCGGTCAGGAAGGACAGGATTTCCTCTGCCTCCGGAATCTCCCTGGGGAGATAGATTTCCTTCGGAATAAACGGCGTTCCGGCATAGAACTGCTTGACAAACGCCTCTAAAATTTCGCCGTCCGTATCTTCCTCGACGCCCTTCATGTGGAAATGGTCGCGGCCTAAAAGCTTGCCGTCACGCACAAAGAAAACAGCGACTGCCGCTTCTCCCTTTTCACGCGCGACCGCAATGATGTCGCGGTCGTTCTGCTCATTGGCATCGGTGATCTTCTGCTTCTGCGCGACATGCATGACCGACGTCAGAAGGTCGCGATAGCGGATCGCCTCCTCGAATTCGCAGGCGTCGGACGCGAGCTGCATCTTCATTTCGAGATCCTTTACGATCGCGTCGAAATCGCCCGATAAGAACCGGAGGATCCGGTCAATGTTCGCGCGGTACCCCTGGACATCGACATTTCCCTGGCAGGGCGCCGGGCAGCGTCCCATATGATAATTCAGACACGGCCGGTCCTTCCCCTCGTCGCGCGGGAATACCTTATTACAGGTGCGGATGCCGAACAGCTTATGTAAAAGCTCCAGCGTCTCCTTCACCGCAAAAGCGGAAGTATACGGGCCGAAATACCGGCTGTCATCTTTCTTCATTGTCCGAGAAATCATCACGCGCGGATATTTTTCACTGACGGTGACGCGGATGAAAGGATAACCCTTATCATCCATCAGCATCGTATTATAATGCGGGCGGTACTCCTTGATCAGATTGCACTCGAGTACGAGCGCTTCGGTCTCGGAATCTGTGATGATATATTCGAACCAGGCAATGTTCGACACCATCTTCCGGATCTTCTCCGTCTTATTCTTCGGGGACTGGAAATACTGGCGGACGCGGTTCTTTAAGACGACCGCCTTTCCGACGTAGATCACCTCGTCGAGACTGTTATGCATCAAGTAAACTCCCGGCTTAGCCGGGAGTTTCTTCAGTTCATCTTCAATATTAAAAAATCCGGTGCCGGGCATTTATGCCTGCTCCTCCGTCTTCACGGTTTCTTCTGCTTTATCAGCCGTCACCGTGTTCTCTGCATTCTCAGCGTTCTCCGTCTTTCCGGCAGCTTCCTCGGCTTCCGCCTGATATTTCCGGAAAATGCTCATAAACTCTTCGCCGGTAATCGTCTCTTTTTCGATGAGATAGGCTGCAATCTTATCGAGGATGTCACGATGGCCGGAAAGCATCTCTTTCGCCTGCTCATACGCGGTCTGAAGCATCTTTCGGACTTCTTCGTCCACTTCCGCTTCCGTCGAGTCGGCGCAATTCATGACGCGGCGCTGGTCGAGATACTGGCTCTGGACTGACTCTAACTGCATCAGGCCGAACCGTTCCGACATGCCGTACATCGTCACCATCGAACGGGCGTAGAGCGTCGCTTTCTCGATATCATTGGCAGCGCCGGTCGTCACGTCTTCAAATACGATCTCTTCTGCCGCGCGGCCGCCGAGCGCCATCACGATCATGTCGAGGAGCTCTTTCTTCGAATTCAGGTATTTCTCTTCCTCCGGCGTATGCATGACATAGCCTAATGCGCCCATCGTACGCGGCACGATGGTAATCTTCTGCACCGGTTCGGAGTTCTTCTGTAATGCGCTGATCAATGCGTGACCGACTTCGTGGTAGGATACGATCTTCCGCTCCTGCTTCGACATGATGCGGTCCTTCTTCTCTTTGCCGACGAGCACAACTTCGACCGCTTCCATCAGGTCGGCCTGCGTGACCGCCATACGGCCGTTCTTCACAGCATTGATTGCAGCTTCATTGATCATGTTTGCGAGGTCGGAGCCGACAGCGCCCGAGGTCGCCAATGCGATTTCCCGAAGGTCCGCATTATCGGCCATGTTCACATCCTTCGCATGAACTGCGAGGATCGCTTCACGGCCCTTTAAATCCGGCTTGTCGACGATGATCCGGCGGTCAAAACGGCCCGGTCTTAAAAGGGCCTTGTCGAGGACTTCCGGACGGTTCGTCGCGCCCATAACCATGACGCCCTTCGAAGAATCGAAGCCGTCCATCTCCGCGAGGAGCTGGTTCAGCGTCTGCTCACGTTCATCATTGGCACCGGCATAAATCGAGTCACGGCTCTTACCGATCGCATCGATTTCATCGATAAAGATGATGCACGGCGCTTCTGCCTGGGCCTGCTTAAAGAGGTCACGGACACGGCTCGCGCCGACACCGACGAACATTTCGACGAAATCCGATCCGGAAAGTGAGAAGAACGGGACCTGCGCTTCGCCGGCCACAGCCTTCGCGAGGAGCGTTTTTCCGGTTCCCGGAGGGCCTACGAGAAGCGCGCCCTTCGGAAGCTTCGCGCCGATTTTTGTATATTTCTGAGGATTATGCAGGAAGTCGACGATTTCGGTCAGCGACTCCTTCGCCTCATCCTCGCCGGCCACATCCGCAAATGTAATGCCGGTCTTTTTCTGCGAATACTTCTTCGCCGTCGACTTTCCGACGCCGAAGACACCACCGCCATCGCCGATCGAACCGATCTTCTTCATAAAGACGATGAACAGTGCGACCATGATGACCACAGGTGCAACTGTAAAGATAATCTCCCAGATATTGACGCTTTCTTCACCTGCGAACTTGATGCCGGAGGCTCTCAGCTCTTCGACGATCTTAAGGTCCGGCAGATAGGACGTATAATACGTTTTCGTATCGTCCTTCCGCTTCAGGGTCCACTTCGATCCGTCCACAAGCTTCACTTCCTCGGTGCTTCCGTCCTGTAGGTAAGCGATAAACTGGTCATAAGAGATTTCCTCAGAATAATGGCTGGTCAGCGTGCCCATAATCTGGTTTCCGAAGAAGATCAGAATGCCCGCTACGAGCAGAATCAGCATGATAATCGGCCATTTTCCGCCGAAATTCGGTCCCTGGTTCTGTTCCTGATTATTATTCTGGTTTTGGTTCTGATTATCCAAAATCAATCCTCCGTCAGTGCTTCGAGTGCCGCTGCGAGCAGCATTTTCGCCATTTTATACCGTTCACGTAAATAGGTCGGCAGAGTTCCGTTTTCCATCCGGCTCTCGTCGAGATTGTGGCAGACATCTGCGTATTTTACATAAATGGCGCTGGCATCGCGCGATTCGATCACTTTCTGAATATAGTTTGCATACGGCAATGATTTGTCACGGGTCAATACCTGTACGGACCGGATGATATCATGGGGGATTCCCATTAAAAGAAGCGCTTCCGCCGATAGAGCCGTGTCCTCCAGCACATCATGAAGCAATGCGATGACCGTCCTCTTTTCATCCGGCATCTGTCCTGCCAGATGAAGCGGATGACAGATGTAGGGAGTCCCTCCCCGGTCTGTCTGTCCATAGTGCGCGTCAAACGCGATCTGCATTGCCTTTTTTGTGAGGTCCGTATAAACCATTTCCGCTAAAGCTTCTTTCCTGTCCGTCTGAATGGAATTATTCGTAAATCGTAATCTGGCTGTAGATATATTCGATCGCCATAGACTGAAGCATCTGGAACTTCAGCTGCGGAACGCCATAGGTCGCGATCCGTTCTTCCAGCCCTTCGCTTCCGAAGTACTCGGCAAAATCATCCTCCGACGCGACAAACCCCTGGGCTTCCACTATAGCCATAACCAGGATATCTTCCATCGCTGCATCTTCGATATAGCCTGAAACAAGACTTGTCGAATAGCCGTTCTCCGCAGCAAAGTCTGAGAAGGACATTCCATAGGTGCTATAGTAGTAAAGATCATAGATGTTCTCTTCAAACAAGATCGCGTTATCGGGAACTTCCGTAATGTTGCTCCCGTCGATAGCAGCTGCCCGGATATCCTCTTCCATGTTATATCTGGCGCTCGCCATATAACAGTAGTCCGCGAGTTCCTCTACCGTAGTGACACCCGTAACGCCGAAATACTCGGCAATCTGATCCGGATGCTGCACGATATACTCATCGGTCATATCAGCTTTGCTTTCGATGATCGAATTGATGGTAATCGTGAAAACCGCTTTCTTTCCGGCATATTCCGGTTTTCTCGAATACGGATTCGGGAATGTCGCTTCCACTTCAAACGTATCGCCCGGATAATGACCGACGAGCGCTTTTAACATTCCGTCAATCATTTCATCGGAGCCGGCCGTAACCTCTGTGTCCGTACCGGAGCCGCCCTCAAACTTGACGCCGTCGAAGCGGCCTTCATAGTCGATATAGCAGGAGTCGCCGTTTCTGACCATACGCTCGGTGTTCAGGTTTTCATACGAGTTGACGAAATCGGTAAAGGTCTCCTGAAGCTCCTCAAAGGTCATCTGATACATAGACTCGTAAAATACCATCGCGCTGAAATCCGGAAGCGTGGCATAATCAGACGCCTTAACGTCCTTAATATGACCGTTTTCGTCTAACATATAGCTATAAGCTTCCGCATTAAAAACCGGCATCGTCTCCGCGACAGTGCTCGCCTGAGTGGGCGATACAGTCGCTTTCGTCGCTTCGGTAGCGCTCGTGGGATTCGTTTCCTGGCAGGCTGCCAGGCCCATTAACATACAAACTGCCATTAAAACTGCTGCTGCTTTTTTCATCACAATACTCCTTTTATTCCGTTCTCAGTTCTACGCGGGGACCGCCTTTCCCCTCGATATAGTCCCGAGTGATGGTCACACGTCCGATATTATGGTCCTTCGGAATCTCAAACATGATGTCGAGCATGAACTCTTCAATGATGGACCGCAGCGCACGCGCGCCCGTATCCTTTTTCAATGCCTTCTCGGCGATCAGTTCATACGCGTCTTCATCAATCTGGAGATCCACCTCATCCATCGCCAAAAGCTGCCGGTACTGCTTTAAAATCGCATTCTTCGGCTCTTTTAAGACACGGACGAGCATCTCTTTGTTCATCGGCTGCAGGGTGCAGATGACCGGCACACGGCCGATAAACTCGGGGATCATTCCGAACTTCCGGATATCTTCCGTTTCGACATACTTTAAAATATCTTTCTCGTTATCGTACTTATCCTTTAAGTCTGCGCCGAACCCCATAGAAGACTTTTCATTCAACCGCTCTTTGATGATGTCTTCCAGATCCGGGAACGCGCCGCCGCAGATAAATAAGATATTCTTTGTATTGACTGTTTCCAGCGGAACCATCGCATTCTTCGAGTTCGCGCCGACCGGCACTTCCACTTCCGCGCCTTCGAGCATCTTTAAAAGCCCCTGCTGGACGGATTCGCCGGAGACGTCACGCTGCGTCGCATTCCGCTTTCGTGCGAGCTTGTCGATTTCGTCGATATAGATGATTCCCTGTTCCGCCCGGCGGACATCATTGCCGGCGGCGGACAAAAGCTTCGTGACGACCGATTCAATATCATCGCCGATATATCCGGCCTCCGTGAGCGCCGTCGCATCCGCAATGGCGAGAGGCACGTCGAGAAGCTTCGCAAGCGTCTTTACTAAGAACGTCTTTCCGCTTCCGGTCGGACCGATCATCAGGATGTTCGATTTCTCGATATCCACGTTCTCGTCTTTATTGGCGAGGCGTTTATAGTGATTATAGATGGCGACGGAGATCGCTTTCTTCGCTTTATCCTGTCCAATGACATATTCGGACAGCATGGCGAAGATCTGATGCGGCGCCGGAACTTTCTTCATGTCGATTTCCGGCAGTTCCTCCGGCTTCTCATCCTCCGCGTCAGCGGATGGGCGTCTTCCAAAGAATGCCTGGATGTCTTCCGGGGTCAGGACCGGAATCATAAATCCGCCGATTTTCTTCTTCTTTTTCGGTTTCCCGTCTTCTTTTTTCGGAGTCGGCGCCGAGGCCGGTTCTTCCGGTGCAGACGGGAGTTCCGGTTCGCTCGGATTCACTTCCGGCGGATTCGGGCTTTCGCCTTCGCTAACATCGTCTTCGTCCGTATCGCCTCCCGACGTCTCGTACTCTTCTTCCGATGAGTCATCTGCATCTTCGACGGTCACATTGCCGAAGCCCATACGGGAGAGCGTCTCCGCGATCATCTCCGGTGTGACATTCTGAAAAACAGACATGTCGACATTATTCAGCATTTCCGGTGTGAAACCGGGCGGGAAGCCGAGGCCGTTCATCGAATTCGGCATGTTTTTCATGAGATTCGCGGCTTCGCTTCCGGATAAACGGGATACGACATCAATCGACTGCTGCAGGCATTTATGGCAGACGGTGCCGCCGTCCGGCATGCGGATCAGCGGTCCCACCTCAGAAGCCGGCCGCCCGCAAACCTTGCAGGTGTCCGTTGAGTCGTTTCTGATTTCTTCAGACATTCATTCCTCCAAGCAATAAGTGTAGACCTTACTGCGTTCATTTCTCCAAACAATAAGTACAGGCCTTACTGCGTTCCTTTCTCCAAACAATAAGTACAGCCTTACTGCGTTCATTCCTGATCCGGCGGCCGGATCAGCTGAGATATTTATCAATACTGACAAGCTTCACAGCGACGGTAAAAATTTCGAGCGCGGTACGAAGCTCCTCCCGCGTCGCAAAAGACGGCGCGATACGGATATTTTCGTCCTTCGGATCAAGGTGATACGGGAAGGTCGCTCCGGCCTCCGTCATCGTGACGCCCGCTTCTTTCACTTTCGCGATGACCGCTTTCGCACAGCCTTCAAGCGTATTGAAGGAGACGAAATAGCCGCCCTCGGGGTGAGTCCAGTTTCCCAGCCCGGTGCCGCCAAGTTCGCGGGTCAATGTTTCCTCGAGAAGGTCAAACTTCGGCTTCAGAATCGCCGCATGCTTCTCCATATGCCGCCGCACAGCGCCGGCGTCCTTAAAGAACCGCGCATGCTGAAGCTGATTGATTTTATTATGGCCGATCGTCTGGATCTTCATCTGGGAAGTGACGTCCGCAATGTTCCCGAGCGAAGTCGCGAGCGCTGCGATCGAGCTTCCGGAGAAGGTGATCTTCGAGAAGGAGCCAAATTTATAGACGATATCCGGGTTTCCGGCCTTTTCGGAAAGCTCGAGGATTTCCGGAATCGTATTGATCTTATTAAAATCCAGATGATGGACGTTATAGGCATTGTCCCAGAAAATACGGAAGTCTTTCGCAGCCGGGTGAAGGTTCGCAAACCGGCGGACGACTTCGTCGCTGTAGACGGTTCCTGTCGGATTCGAATATTTCGGATTACACCAGATGCCCTTCACCGTCGGGTCGTGATTCACATACTGCTCGACGAGGTCCATGTCGGGGCCGTCCTCCAGCATCGGAATATTGATCATTTCAATGCCGAAATACTCGGTGATCGCGAAATGGCGGTCATAGCCGGGCACCGGACAGAGAAAACGTACGACAGGAAGGCGACACCACGGAGTCTCGCCCATAATGCCATGCGTATACGCCTTGGAAACCAGGTCGTACATGATATTTAAGCTGGAATCGCAGAAGATGATGACGTTCTCCGGATAAGTCTCCATAACGTCCGCCATCAGGCGCTTCGCTTCCGGAAGTCCGGTCAATGCGCCGTAGTTCCGCGTATCCAGTCCGTTTTCGCTGAAATAGTCAGAGTCCGACTGAAGCGTGTCCAGCATCGGCATCGACAGGTCCAGCTGCTCCTTTGAGGGCTTTCCGCGTGAGATGTCCAGCTTCAGGTCCTGCGCCTGGTACGCCTTATAACGGGCTTCCTGACGGACCTTCTCCGCTTTTAATTCTTCTTTTGTCATTCCCTCATAGATGTTCATCCTGATGCACGCTTTCTTTCCCGCCTTCCGCACAGGTCAAACGGCCAGGTGCGTTTGAAGGGCGCGGACCGCCCGAAAAACAGTCTCTCTCTACAATACGCGTAAAAGCGGTCAGCATTTGACCGCTTACGTGATTTATTTCATCTGCGCCGCTTTCGCTTTTTCGGAAAGCTTCGTAAACAATGTTTTCTTCTTCTCCGGAAGCTTCGGAACGGTGCCGCCGCGGACCTTTTTCAGTTCCGTGATATAGATGCCGCTGACCGAAACGGTGACTTCCTTCTTTACCGGAAGGATCTCGAAAACCTTTTCCTCGGCGATCAATGTCATGATCTTCGGTCCGATCTTCGCTTTAACGACCGGCAGTTTCAGATTGCGCGACAGCTTCGGCATCTGAGAAAGAACGCTCTCCGGAAGTCCGGACTCTTTCGCTTTCTTCTTCTGTTTATCAATGATCAGCATCGGAATATCCTGCTTGACGGCTGCCATCTGCTTTTCCGCTTCCGCCTGTTTCCGCTGAAGTTTCTTCCCGTACGTCAATGCGAAAACGATAAATGCGACAATCAATACTCCAAGTCCGACCAGGACCCATCCCCACCACGGCATAATTTTTTCCTCCAAATCCTTCGGTATAAACCAAAAAAATGCTTTAGCCCAAGATACATGTGATTATATCAAAAGCTTGTTTGATTGTAAAGTTCGCAAGCCCGCCGGAAAGGCGGAACTGCGCCCCTTAATTCTGAATTTTAACTGAAAAACGATCGGTCTCCCAGTTTAGAAAGACTCGATATTGACCTTTTCCGCTTTCTCGATATCGAACTTCAGGACCGATGTCGCGAACCGGCAGAAACGCTCCGGGTCATCGCTTACGAAGAACCGGTACTTCTCTTCCGCTTTCCCGTTCTCGCCGCTTTCCGGATACAGGAGTCCCTTCTCTGTTAAGAGACGCCGTAATTCGATCGCGGTTTCATACGCAGGATTGACCAGATTCACTTTCTCGCCCATCACTTCGCGGATGGCGCTCCGCAGAAGCGGGTAATGCGTGCAGCCTAAGATCAGCGTATCCGCGCCGGATGCCTGAATCGGCTCCAGATAGCGGTGAAGCACCGAGAAGGTCACGTCATTGTTCCACCAGCCTTCTTCGACGAGCGGGCAGAGAAGCGGGCACGCTTTCTGCGTGACTTCGATCTCCGGATTCAGCTCGCCGATAAACCGCGGGTACATTCCGGATGCCACCGTCCCCTCTGTACCGAGAATGCCGATTTTCCGGTTCACCGTAGTCGCTGCCGCCACGCGTGCGCCCGGTTTGACGACGCCGATGATCGGAACATTGACATGGTCGCGGACCTCTTCCAGGGCATACGACGAAACGGTATTACAGGCGACAACGATCGCCTTCACATCCTGCGTGTCGAGGAACCGGAGAATCTGGTCCGTATAGCGGATGATGGTATCTTTCGATTTGCTGCCGTAAGGCACGCGCGCGGTATCGCCGAAATAGACGATCCGCTCGTCCGGAATCTGCCGGATGATCTCACGCGCAACCGTGAGGCCTCCGAGACCGGAATCAAATACGCCTACCGGCGAGTAACAGTCAGCCATTTTCTCTCCTAATCTGACAGAAGAACCCTGTCATCTGTCAATGGTCTTTCCGGTGATAAGCCGATTCGATCAGCTTCTTCGTAAGGGCTTTTCCATCAATGCCGGCCTCTGCGAAAAGCTTCGGATACATGCTGATTTCGGTAAAGCCGGGGAGCGTGTTGATTTCATTGAAAATCACGTTTTTCCCGTCATAGAAGAAATCGACGCGGGAAAGACCGAAGCAGCCGAGCAGGCGGAAAATCTTCCGCGCATCTTCGCGGATCTCCTCCTCGACGCCGTCCGGAAGGACCGGATGATTGTCGGTTTCGGATTCCGGGCTGTTATATTTTGCGTCGAAATCGTAGAATTCTGCCGCTGCCAGAATCTCGCCGACGCCGGATGCGACCGGTCCGTCGCCGCCGTCAAAAACGGCGCATTCCAGCTCGCGGCCGACGATCGTCTCTTCGATCAGGACCTTATAATCATTCGCCGCCGCATCCGTCAGCGCGCTCTCAAGCTCCGCCCGGTTCTCGGCCTTATGGACGCCGACGGAAGAGCCTGCGCACGAAGGCTTGACAAATACCGGATAAGAAAACTTTTCTTCCACACGCGCCGCCACCGCATCAAAATCCCGGATTTCATCGCGGTTCGTCAGAACGAAGTCCGCCTGGCGGATGCCCGAATGGCTCACGACGAGCTTCGTATAAGCTTTATCCATCGCGCAGGCAGAGGAGAAAACGCCGCACCCAATGTACGGGATGCCCGCGAGTTCAAACAAGCCCTGAACCGTTCCGTCCTCGCCGTAAAGTCCGTGGAGCACCGGGAAAATCACATCGACCGAAATCTCATCCCACCGGCCTTCGCGGAATACGAAAAGGCTCTTCCGGGTCGAATCAGGAGAGAGCATGCAAGGCGCACCCTTCTCTTCCCAGACTCCCTTTTCAATCGCTTCCGTATCCGGGACGAAAAGCCACTGTCCGTCCTTCGTGATTCCGACCGGAAGAAGGGTATATTCCTCTGTGTCGACAGTTTTAAGAATGTTTCTAACGGACTTGACGGAGATGTCATGCTCGGTTGAGCGTCCTCCGAAAAGCACCAGCAGATTTTTTTCAATCATTTTTGGACTTCCTCCTGCAGATTCACGGGCCGACAGACGCGGACCGTGTGGTTCTTATATTTCCGGCGTGCTCTACGGCACGCGTTTTCAGCCTTTTCACGGCTTTCGTAGAAGCCGAGCATTGTGGGCCCCGATCCGCTCATCATCGCGTAAAAAGCGCCATTTTCGAGCAGGTAGCGCTTGATTTCCGGGAGCGACGGGTGCAATGCAAACGTCACAGGCTCCAGGGCATTGCCTGCGGCAGCAAAAAGCGCCTTCCGGTCGCCCGCGCGGATCGCTTCCACCTGTGCGGAAATGTCGAGAAGATCAGACGAGGATATTTCTGAGGAAACATCCTTCGGGCGAGCAGCCGCCGGACCGCCCGTAGTGGAGACCGACGACGGATTGCCCGTAGAGCAGACCGACGCGGGGCTGTCCGTAGAGCAGACCGCCGTGGGGCTGTCCAGTCCGTACATCTCGTCGAAGCCTTTGTAAATCTCTTTCGTCGGGACGGAGAACGGGGGCTTGATGATCAGCACCGAGAAATCCGGGCAGGCCGGGAGCGCCGTCATTTTTTCGCCAATCCCTTCGCAGAGCATCGTCCCGCCGTAAAGACAGAAGCCGACATCCGCGCCGAGGCCGGCCGCCAGTTCTTCCTTTTCCGCTTTCGTCAGGCGGATATGATAAAGTTCGGCGATTCCATTGATCACCGCTGCACAGTCCGCAGAGCCGCCGGCCATTCCGCCGCCGACAGGAATCGCTTTTTCAAGCGTCATCCTTAAGCCTCCGGGCAGCATCAGCCGTTCAAACATTACTTCCGCAGCCTTTACCATCAGATTCCGGCTGTCAGTCGGAAGCCATGAATAATTCGCCGTCAAGGTGATCCCGGGCATCTCGCTCTTTGAAAGCGTAATCCGGTCCGTGATGTCCACGGTCTGCATGATCGAGCGGATTTCATGATATCCGTCCGGGCGCTTTCCCGTGATATCGAGCCCGAGATTGATCTTCGCATATGCTGTTTTTTCAATCATGTCGGTCATAATGTTCAGTCCGCGAGTTTCGTCACATCGCGGCCTTCGGCGTAATCTTCCATAATTCCCGCAATCGCTTCCGAAACGTTTTCGGGGATTTCGACCGCGGACGCCTTTCCGCCGACCGCCTGTAAAAACGCGACCAGCTCATAGCGGATTCCTTCGCCCTCCAGCTGGTAGAAATACCGCTGGTTTTCGTCTGTATTTTCGTATCGGATCTCGAAAAAGTCCGTCTTCCACCACGGGGCCGGCACATAGGCATAGCCTTCCGTTCCGGAGATGACGAGCTCGCCCTCCGATTTCATTCCTTTTCCGACCTGGACCGATGCGACCGCCCGGTCAAAGCGGAAATCGACCTTCGTATAGCGGTCAAATACCGGCTTCGCCTGTCCATGTTTTTCGTCCTCAGCTGCCGGCTTCGCCTGGCCGGCTTTATCGCCTTCAGCTGCCGTTTTATCTGATCCGGCGTCTTCCGTCCAGGTGACGATCCGCTTCTCACGGCAATCTGTTCCGAGAATTGAGAAGACCGGCAGGAGCGCCGTCGGGCCCCAGTCCGCAATACTTCCCCACCGCATTTCTTCGTCCGCCGCGGGTTTCTGGCTCGTGCAGACTGCATCGACCGACACGATCCGCCCGATTTTTCCGCCCTTCAGAAGCAGAAGAAGCCGCTGGAACGCCGTCGAATAGGCGGTTTTCAAGCCTTCCATCAGCGTAAGATTCTTCTCTTTCGCCAATGCGAACAGCTCCCGGCACTCTTCGCGCGTCTCCGCAACCGGCGACTCCACGAGGACATGCTTCCCCGCATTCAATGCTTTTTTCACAAGTTCATAATGCTTTCCGGGCACGCTGTAAACGTAGACCGCGTCGCATTCGGAAAGAAGCGAGTCTACTTCGCCGGCATCATTTCCCGAAACCGGCCGGAGCGCCTCCAGCCCGTCCACATAAACCGCTTCATGCTTGACTTTATCGACATTCGAGGACTTTCCGATCAGGCCGAGTTTTAAAGACGTATGGTCACGAAGGTCCGTGCTGGAAATGCCCTCGGTCCGGTCGAGATAAACGACCTCGCAATATTCCTTCAGATAGTCGAATTTTCCGGCCCAGTCCGATCCGAGCACGAACGTGTCGACATCGTACTTTTTAATATCATCGATCTTCTGCCCCTCGTAGGACTCAATGATGATTTCGTCCGCCAGTCCGGTTTTCCGCACATTTTCCATCCGCTCATAAACGGATTCACGGACATTGATCTTCCCGCGCGCCTTATCAAACTCATCGCTCGTCACGCCGACAATGAGATAGTCGCCGAGCGCCTTCGCCCGCTCTAAAAGGCGGATGTGCCCGTAATGCAAAAGATCAAAAGTTCCGTAGGTAATGACTTTTTTCATTTCAGTCTCCTGTAGTGTCACTCGTTACCGGTCCGCCCGTAGGAAGGCCTCGAGGAAGCGGCGCATCGCCTTCTCGGATCCGACAGAAACGCGGATAAATGCGCGAAGAAGCGGATTTCCATACGGATGAACGAGGACTTTCTCCTCTTTCTCAAGCCGTTCCGCTACGAGGTGCGCATCGTTTTTCGTCTTAATAAACACAAAATTGCCACGGCAGTCACGGCACTCATAGCCGCGCGGCGAAAGTTCCTGTAAGAGCCACGCTTTCCCTTCATTCTCCTGCTTCACCATCGCTTCGAGAATTTCCGGATGCTCTAAAATCCGTTCGCCGAAAAGAAGCGCGACAGAGTTGACATCGAAGGTCAGCTTCCCGTTCTTCACGAAATGTATGATCGACGGGTCCGCGATCACCACGCCGAGCCGGAGTCCCGCGAGCGAGAATGCCTTCGAGAAGGTGCGGAGGACGACTACATTGTCATCCGTCTTAATATGATTCAAAAACGTATTCGGATAGAAATAGTGATACGCCTCGTCGACAATGACTACCGCGCCTTTTTCCTTCGCTCGCGCGATCACGCGGGCAGCTTCCTCTTCGGTGTAAACATTGCCGACCGGGTTGTTCGGATTTAAGAGGACAACTGCGCAGGTGTCATCCGTGATCGCGTCCACTACCTTTTCGATATCAATCGTCAGGTCGTCGTTATACGGCACCGGCACATGTTTAAGCCCGAGCAAGGAGCAGTTGATCCGGTACATTTCGAACGAAGGCGTGACCGTCACGACTTCTTTCCCCGGCTGCCCGAATGTTTCCAGAAGATAACGGATGCCCATGTCCGTCCCGTTCACCGCGGTCACATTCTCAAACCCGACGCCGACAAAATCCGCATATTTACGGAGGAAACGGTCCGGCTCCGGATAAACCGCGAGGAACTCAGGCGTGATTTCAGAAAGAACGCTGTCGACAAATTCCTTCGGCAAGCCTTCCGGGTTCTCATTCATATCATAGCGCAGAAATCCCATTCTCCCCTGCATCGGGAAGACACGTTCTGTCTTCGCAATGTTTTCGTTAATATGAAGCATTCTTCTGACCTCACACTATCCCAATTTGGTTTCGATTATACCAAATTATCCCCCTGTCCGCAAGATGAAAATCGTGCCGCCCGGTGGGCGGCACGCAAAATAATACTCCTTTATACCTGTCTTTCCAGCCATTCGGTTGCCGCGGCTCGGGACTCGAAAATAAGCACCTGCTTCTCGGGATACTGATTGAAAAGCTCATACAGCCGCGGGCGCTGTTCGGTCTGATAATTCTGCACCATCTCTATGAGCTCCGGATCGAGCGTTTCTTCGACCCAGGGAATATCACTCCGCTTCTTCCCGACGCGCTCTTCGATTCCGCGCATGCAGACATCTTCGCTGTAATCTAAGAAGATTATGGTGTCGCACGCCTGAATCCGCGGCTCGTACGTCCGGCTGTAATCGCCGTCGATGATCCATTTATCTTTCGAAAGAATCCCGGAAAGCTTCGCGTCAAACTCGTCTCGCGTAATGTGCGTCCGGTCCGGTTTCCACCAAAGATTATCGAGGTGGAATAGCGGAAGCTTCCGGACCTTCTGGAGTTCGCGCGCGAACGTGCTCTTTCCGCTTCCGGAACAGCCAAGCACGAGGATCTTCTTTCCGATCGGCGGAGTTTTCGTAATCCTCCCCTTTCTGCCTCTCACGAAATAGTAGACTACGAGGCCGATCATTGACAGCACCCAGGTGACCGGATAGCAGTAGCTGATTCCCATCACGGTATGCCAGCTCGGGAACACAAAATAGACCCATACAAATCGAATAGCGCAGACGCTGATCATGCAGATGATCGTCGGAATGATCGAATCGCCTTTCCCGCGGAGCGAGCTTAAAAGGATCTCGTTAATCATCGCGCAGAGATAATAGGGCACGAAATACCAAAGCATCTCATAAGAATAGTCGATAACCGCCTGATCGTCCGAAATGATCGACATCCCTTCGCGCCCGAAAGCGAGCAGCAATGTGCAAAGAATGATTGTCGCAACGCAGGAGATTTTCGTCACGGTTTTTACGGTATCATTCATACGGCGGAAACGGCCGGCGCCGAAGCATTGGCCGACCATCGCGCAGAGCGCAGCGCCAAAAGCGCTACTCATAACCCAGAAAACACCATCGAATTTACCGACCGCGGACCAGGCAGCGACGACTGCGACGCCGAGCTCGTTTACAGCGAACTGGACGATAAAATTCGAAACATTATACATCGAAGACTGGATGCCGGACGGAATACCGATCCGCAGGATGTCGCGGAGCGACGGGCCGTCGATACCGAGCTGTTTTAAATTGAGGCGATAGTTTTCTTTCGTCAGCATCATCGTGGAAATGATCAGTACTCCGCTGACAGCCTCTGAAAGGACTGTCGCCCAAGCGGCGCCTTCGATTCCCCACCGGAAAACGGCGACGAAAAGAATATCTAAAAGAATATTTAATACACAGCAGCCCGCCAGATAATAAAGCGGACGTTTGCTGTCTCCGACCGCGCGCAGAATGCCGGAGCCGACATTAAAGAGGATGGCCGGGATGATGCCGATGAAATAGATCCGGAGATAAGCGACCGATGCGTCCATAATGCTATCCGGATTCTTCGCGAAGACCAGTAACGTCCGCGCCATAAGAATCCCGAACAGGCACAGTACGATTCCGGTCAATGAAAAAAACGTAACAATCGTGTGGACCGTTTTTCGTAAACTTTCATCATTTCCCGCGCCGAACCGCTGCGAAACAACGACTGTCGCGCCGCTTCCGATTCCCAAGAAGAACCCGAGCAGCACATTGATCACCTGGCAAGCACTTCCGCCGACTGCCGCAAGCGCATCCGTCCCGACATACTTTCCGACGATGATCGCGTCGGCGGTATTATAAAGCTGCTGCACAAATAGGCCGATCATGATCGGGAAGAAAAACTGAAGGAACTTCTTCCAGATGACACCAGTCGTTAAGTCCATCGTTTCCCCTGTGCTTTTCACGGTGCGGACAGCCGGAAGGCTTTTCTTCGCATCGCTCATGGGAACGGATATAGGATTATCGGTCTGCTTCTTCATGCCGTTATCGTTTGCCTTTCATTTAGCATTCTCGAAAAATTAATCGGGGGGGGCCTTTGAGACGCATCTCTTTTTTCGCTGCTTTTTAGCCGAAAATCTGCCCCTTATGTCGCAACTTCACGGATTATACTACAAAGATTCAAAAATAGATAGTTTGAAATGACAAAATATTCTTTTGATTATTAAAATATTAATCACATGGGCATTTTTTTGCATATAAAACACACTTTTTTCACAATTATCACACAATTACTCCACAATTTGTGAATAACCATTCCTTTTTTTGCCTTGACAAGGGTCTTTTTTTGTCTCATTGTGGATAACTTTTCATTATTCTTCACAAAAAAAGCCCCGGAGATTGATATGATATCAATCCCCGGGGGTATATTCCTCCGGTCTATTAATCCATCAGCGGTATCGTTCCTCCGGTCTATTAATCCATCAGCGGTATCGTTCCTCCAGGAATATAATCATCCGGCGAATCTAAGATATAGAAGCTGTATCCGAAATGATCGCCAAACTCGACGATTACAATCTCATCCGAGTCCGGGAACGGTGCATAATGGTACACTTTCAATCCTTTCGGAAGGAACGGATACGCAGCCGCCGTTTCTCCGATCAAACTTCCGATATCGCTTTTCACGAATTCATGCCGGTATACGTCGGTGCCAGCGGATTTGTTCTTTCTCATTTCAGAAACATATTCCTGCGTAAGAAGTCCGTATGAGACCCGGTCCGCTAATTGGATTGAGCGGTACCGTTTTTGATTGATTTCACAGTAAACATTTGAAAAAGCCTTTTCTTCGTGATATCCTGTAAACTTTTCCGTAAGATAAGAAACATATTCTGACCCGTATTTTTCCGTTCCTATCGGGCACTTCGGATTAAACCCGAAATACCACAAAAGGAAAAGTCCGGTGAATACAATCACAATACTGCCTATAAGGATGATCTTTTTCTTCATCTTTTCCTCCAAAATGATGCTTTTCTGGCGTGTCAATAAAGATAGCGGACGGTCCCGTTCATCGTCTTTCCTGTCGGGTCCAGAATATAAAAAGCATAGCCAAAGCTGTCGCCCAGTTTTACAATGAGGATCTCATCAGAATTCGGAAAGGCCGCATAGTGATAAACCTTCAGCCCACCGGGAAGGCAACCCTTCGCTGCTGTCGTTTTTCCGATATATAGCCCGAGGTCCTTTCGAAAAAGTTCATGTCTACACCAGGTCATGGGAAGAACCTTCGTATTCGTCATCTCGTCGACATATTCCTGCGTCAGAAGACCAAACCGTACCCGGTCTTCCATCAGCATCAGCCGGTAATAATTCCCATTGAATTCGCAATAGAGATTCGTCACCGGCATGCCCTCCGTAGAAACGCCGTATGTTTTCTCATACCAGTCCCACTGGTATTCGCTCCCGTATTTGTCCGTTCCTAAAGACTGGTTCGGATTAAAGAAAATCAAAAAAATGGCAATCGCTGCGCTTGCAGCCAAGACAACAGCCGCGATGATGATCCAAAGTTTTTTCTTCATCATCTGTTTCCTCCCTTCTTTCATCTCTGGAAAATCAATTTGGTGCAATAGGTTGCAACTTTATCTTTATATTATCTATAAAAAAAAGGGGGGGGTGTCAAGTCAGATGCTGCTATCTTCTGCGATCCTATCTGCTAATATCAGGCGAATCCTTCGTTCATTTCACTCTTGCCAAAGATCTTTATCATCATGTTTTATTCTATAAACCGGCTCCACATTACGGTGCATACCCGCGACGAAAAAAGGCTCCCGAGATTTCTCTCGGGAGCCTTATGAGTTTTTGTTAAATCAAAGATTATTCAATGATAGAAACAACTCTGCCGGAACCAACCGTACGGCCGCCTTCACG
>DCGM01000011.1:271-556 GCA_002315255.1 Lachnospiraceae bacterium UBA1778 | reverse complement strand
TAGCGAAACGAAGACCCTGCTCCATTGCTACGTTGTGAATCAGTTCGATGGTCATTTCGACGTTATCGCCAGGCATGCACATTTCGGTGCCAGCCGGAAGATTGCAAACGCCGGTGACGTCCGTTGTACGGAAATAGAACTGCGGACGATAGTTGTTGAAGAACGGAGTATGACGTCCGCCTTCATCTTTCGTCAGGACGTAAACCTGAGCGGTGAAGTTATGATGGCAGGTAACAGAGTTCGGTTTGATCATAACCTGGCCACGCTCGATATCGGTTCTGTTGA
>DCGM01000011.1:0-132 GCA_002315255.1 Lachnospiraceae bacterium UBA1778 | reverse complement strand
CACGCTCGACACGGCCGGTAGCAACCGTACCACGGCCAGAGATGGTCATAACATCTTCAACCGGCATTAAGAACGGCTTATCGGTCTCACGCTGCGGAGTCGGGACATAGCTGTCAACTGCAGCCATGAGTT
>DCGM01000017.1:248-4782 GCA_002315255.1 Lachnospiraceae bacterium UBA1778 | reverse complement strand
CCAACACGTTTTGTCCTATAAGCTTGATTTTCCTGTTTTTGAACGATATGACAAACCGCTGAAACGGAATCCGTTTCAGCGGTTTACTTTTTTTATTCGCTCATTTCGTCATCCTCGACAGGAGAAGCTCTGCAATGATCACGCGGTCCTCCGCCGAAACGGCTTCTCCGAAATTCTCGGAGAACAGGATCTGCCCGGAAGCCGGAAACTCGTCATCGCCTTCCCAGATAATCACGCGGAGGAAAAGCTCCGGCATAAACGGGATCTCATAAATAAGACCGCTTCCGGTGACTTTCATCCCGCCGGATTTTATGCACGCGGCTTTGAACTCCGGGATTCGGGTGCCGAATGTTCCGACGAGGCGGCTGATACAGCGCCCGCGGAACTGCCGGTCGTAGACGTCGCCCCACGGAAGCTCGTTGTAAGCGCGAAAAACGGCTGTTTTAGCGGTTTTACGCCCTTCCAGCATAAATCGTAGCAAAAGAATCTTTTCCTTCTCTTTCAGCCCATTTTCGCTACAATTTCGCCACAAGACTTCGCTCTCAGTCCGTGAGACTGTCACCTGATCCGTAAAGTACGGAATCGTGATCTCGCCGACCCGATAGGGCAGTCCCGTCCGCTCGGAAATCTCCAGTAAATCCGCCGCCAGGAAAAGCTCCTCGTAATGGCGCAGCGGGAGCTCATTCATATTATTCTGTCCATATTCCGCCCGAAAATCCGGAATCGTCTTTTCCATTCTGTTCTCCGTGTCATCTCCCGTTTCAGGAGCGCGGCTGTCGTGTTCCTGCTCACCCGATGCTCGGGAAGAGCGTCCGGTCGGTGTGCGGGAAGAAGCATGCGCCGACGAATTCGTCCATATAGCCGGGCTCTCCGGAAAGCTCTACATACATCATTGTCTGCCCGATATTTTCAATCGCTTCACGCGCGGTCTTCGACACAAGCGCCGCGAACGCTCCGGAAAGCGACGTGTTTCCGACATAATGGAAGCGGTCCATCGGAAGGTCCGGCAGCATGCCGAGGCACACTGCGTTTTCGAAATCAATCCCCCCGCCGATTCCGCCGGCGACTAAAACCTCCGTAATATCCGTGACTTCGACGCCGAGCTGTCCGCACATCAGGCGGATGGCGGAGAAAATCGCTGCCTTCGCCCGCATCAGGTTATCAATGTCGACTTCATTGACGGAAAGTTCCCGGCCGTCCGCCGTCTCCTCACCGTCAGCAAAAACATAGCGGCCCATACCGTGCTCGTCGAAACGGACGCGGCCGCCTTCCCGGATAAACTTTCCTTTCGGGCTGATAATTCCCGCCTTTAAAAGCTCCGAGATCATATCGATAATGCCCGAGCCGCAGAGGCCGCGCACCTTCTCTTCTTTTCCGCCGATTACGGATAGCGTCGGCTCCATCGTTTCCGCATCGACCTTTACCTCGTCTACTGCGCCGTTCGTCGCACGCATACCACAGCTGATATCGCCGCCCTCAAAGGCCGGGCCCGCCGAGCAGGCGCAGCTCATCAGATATTCCTGCGTTCCGATCACGAGCTCGCCGTTCGTTCCTAAATCGACAAAGAGCGTCAGTTCCTCTTTATGCGGCATGTCTGCTGCCATTGCGCCCGCAGTAATGTCGCCGCCGACATAGCTTCCGACATTCGGCGCGAGCCAAAGCTCCGCCTCTGGATTCATCATGGGGAAAAGGTCGGACGCAAAGAACGGGTCCGCCTGATAAAATGTCGGGATATAAGGCTCTGTCCGGATCGGGTCCGCATAGACGCCGAGCGCGAGGTGCTCCATCGTCGTATTGCCGGCGATCACCACGCGGTAAATGCGCCCGACTCCGATTCCTGCCGTCCGGCAGAGGCTCGAAATGAGCGGCTCCAATGTTTCTTTGATAATCGCTTTTTTCAGCCGCTCACTGCCGCCCGGTTTTACCGATTCAATGATCCGGCTGATTACGTCCGCGCCGAACAGGATCTGCCCGTTTCCGCAGGAACCCTGCGCAAGGATTTCTTTTGTTTCCATATCGACGAGAACCGCCGAAACAGTCGTCGTGCCGATGTCGACAGCCAGTCCCGCGACCGGAAGAATATCCTCCGGCGGAAGGATGTCGAGCACCGTAAGCATGGGCGTTTCCGCGAGCACTGCGCGCACGGAGAACGAATGGGCACGTAATACCGAAGCCAGTTTCTTCGTGGCTGTCATGGTAAGCGCCGGATGCTCGCCGATCGCCTGATAAATTTCATTCTTTAACCGGTCGCTGTCCGGAAGCGTATCGGAAAGCGACGGTTCGGAAAGTGTAAGCGTGAGCGTGAAAACCGCTGACTTTTCCTCTTCCGGAATCAGCTTCCGCACGCCGTCAAACGCTTTTTTAACCTTCGGGTCGTTCAGGTCTGCCGTCCGGATTCCCCGGCGGAAGGCTGAAGCGGATTCGGGGACCTCGATTACAGCCTCGCCTTCTATAAAGGATTCGCAAGCGAGACGGATTCCTTTCTCGAAATCATCCTCGGAAAGATGCTGCCCTTTCTCAGCCTTTAGCTTGCCGGACATGAGCTTCACGCGGCATTTTCCGCACATGCCGTTTCCATTGCAGGGCGCATCAATATCGACGCCGGCGCGCCGCATCACAAGGAGCAGGTTTTCACCCTGTTCCGCTTCCGCTATGATATTCTTTCCGTTCAGAAATGAAAAAGTAATCTGCATGCCCTCTCCTACGTTACAGGTTCAGCGTTTTCACCGCGTCAATCAGCTGGCGGCGGAATTCGTTCGTCGTCGGAAGCTCCGTCGTCGGACGCCCCTCCGAGTCAAATTTAAATATCGTTTCATCGGTCGGAAGGACACATAAAAGGTCCATCCCGGCGTTCTTTACTTCTTCTAAAATCTTCTCGCTGATCTTTCCTTCCGGCGCGCGGTTGATGATCAGCTTCATCTGCTTCGCGCCTAAGTTCAATGACTTCGCGAGCTCGAAAATCCGAGCGGCGGCCTGGACGCCGCGAAGTGAGCAGTCGCTCACCATGATGAGAACGTCTACCTTCGGCAGAATGCCGCGGCTAATGTGCTCCATGCCGGCTTCATTGTCGACGACCACATAGCTATAGTTCGACGCATATTTCCGGACCTGCGAAGACAAAATGCCGTTCACGAAACAGTAGCAGCCCTGGCCCTGCGTGCGGCCCATCACTAAAAGGTCGAACGCATCGCCCTCGGAAAGCGCGGACGAAAACTTCATTTCCGCATATTCCTGTTTCGTCATGCCGGCGGGAAGGACCTTGTCGTTCATCTGCGACTGTTCCATCTCTTCGCGGATGTCGCCAAGCGTCGTTTCAACCTCGACTCCCAGCACCTCATTGAGGTTCGAGTTTGCGTCCGCGTCGACTGCCAACACCGGTCCGCGCTCCAGTTTAGAAAGATAATCGATCAGAAGGCCGCAGATCGTCGTCTTTCCGACGCCGCCCTTTCCGGCCAATGCAATCGTTTTCGTCATAGTTTCTCCTCTCCCGTAAAAACGGCTGCCCAATTCAGTTTCATCTCTGCCCGTTCTAAATCCAGGCAGCGGATCTCAGCCTGATCAGATCTCTGACATCGAATATACGGTCAGCATCCCGTTTTTCCGGACATAGTAGCGGATGCCGTGGTCGATTTCTTCGCGTTCCCATTCCTCCGCATCAGGCTCCTCCGTGCGGATCCACCGGTCGGGATCGTCCGTCGAAATCTCCTTAAAAAAGATATCCCGCATCTGGTTCCCGCTGCAGGAGTTCTTTATATCCCTGATTACTTCGTATTCCATCCTTACTCCGCCGGTTCCAAAATCACCGTTCCGCCGGTCAGGTTCACATATTTCAGCGTCCCTTCGATCGTCATTTCATCGCCCATCACGTCAATGAGCCGGACGCGCCCTTCTTCGACGATGACCTCCGACACATATTCCGCCGCGATGTTTTCATCCTTTTTTTCACGATAATATGCTGTAGAAAGGCACATTTTAGTTCTCCTTTACAAGCGCTGCCGCTTCTTTCAGAAGCGCATTGCTCTCATCCATCAATGCGACCGCCTGCAGCGTCTTCTCTTTCGCATCCGCATCCAGCTTTTCAGCGACTGCGCGTAGTTCGTCCGCGTGGCCCTCATTGTGCTCGATCATATGAAGAAGGAGCGCCTTCGGCGTAATATTCTGATGGAAATGGCCATGATCGTGATGATGCTCGTGATCGTGGTCGTGAGTATGCTCGTGACCGTGGTCATGATGGTGGTCATGGTCGTGATCGTGCTCATGGTGCTCATGGGCATATTCGTGATCCATGTTCAGGTCTTTCTTCTCTTCGTTTTCGTTCATTATTTCTCCTCTGTCTCCGGAATACGGATTTTCTGCTGATACTGATTATATCATAAGCCGCAAATTTGCGGTATCGCTTTCCAAAATAAAAATGCGGCAGCAGCGAAAACCGCCGCTGCCGCATATGTTCATAGGCCTTGAAACCATTTTTCCGGCTGTGCACAAGTGCCCGTTTCGTCCCTTCACTTACTGATTCCACACGGAGCGTTCCGCG
>DCGM01000017.1:0-137 GCA_002315255.1 Lachnospiraceae bacterium UBA1778 | reverse complement strand
CGGGTCTATGCTCTCCTGATTCCACCGGAGCGTTCCGCGCTTCGCGCTCCCACGCTCCTCCCACATTCCGCACTCTCGCGATGCGAAGCATCGCTTCGTGCTACATGTGGGGCTATGCTCTCCTGATTCCACACGGA